>CAIXWQ010000851.1 GCA_903923175.1 uncultured delta proteobacterium
CTCGCGGCGCAGCCGATAGGGGAGCGATACGCCGCTGGAGAGCAGCGTCGCGCCGAGATCGACCGGCGCGGCCGGAGGGGCGTCGCCGACGCGGGCGCGCAGACGCTCCCAGCGCTCGCGCACCCCTGGCGCGTCGAAGTCGTCGCGCAGCGCGCGGCCGAGGAGCGCGAGCGCGCGATCGAGATCGTGCGCGCTCGGCGCCCCCGCGATCCCCTCGGCCAGCAGGTCGGCGCGAAGCACCCAGGCCGCGGGGGTGGTCGCGTCGCCGAGCACGTCGCTCGCCCGTGCGCGCGCGCCGCGGGCCACGAGCGCCTCGGCGAGCCGGATGCGGAAGCGATCGAGGGGCGCGCGCTCGGCGTCGACCCCCGTGGCGCCGAGCGTCGGGCGCGCCGCGAACGAGCCCAGCCCCGCGAGCGCCGTCTCGAGGACGTCGGCCTCTTCGTCGCCGTCGAGCGCGCCGCCGAGGATCGCGCGCGCCTCGTCGAAGCGCCGCTCGCCGAGCGCCTCGCGGAGGCGCTGCGCGCGTGTCTCCGTCGGCGGGGGAGGCAGCGCGGGCTCGGCCGGCTCGACGCCCTGCGAGGAGCTCGCGCGCGCGGCGCCGAGCGTGCCGAGCTTCGCGCGCAGCCAGCGGGAGAGCCCCATGCGCGTCGCCTCCGCTACGGCCGCTCGGACGGCGGCGCGACGATGCGCAGCAGCAGCGGGCCGCCGTGCGTCGCGCGTAGCTCGTCGCCCACCAGGAGCTGGATGACGCCTTCGACGCGCAGATCCCCGAGCACGAGCGCCGAGCCCCGCGCAATGGCCACCTGCAGCCAGCCGTCCTGCACGCTCTCGAACGAGACGCGCGCGCCGCCGAGATCGATCACGCCGAGCGGACACCAGCAGACGCGCCCGGGGACCTCGACGAGCACGCCGCCGCGCTCGCTCGGGCGCACGCGGATCGGCAGCGCGTTGCCGATCAGCAGGTCGAGCCCGACGCCGATGGGCAGCGCGTCGAAGCGGGCGCCCCGCACGGTCGTGCCGTTCTTGCCGCCGAGGTCGCGCACCCAGGGGAGGTTGCCGTCCTGACGCTGGAATTCGAGGTGGCGGCGCGAGACCACCGGCGAGGGGACGCGGAGCTCGCCGTCGGTGCGCCCCAGCGTCACCGGGTTGCCGGCGACGAGCTCGACGATGCGCCCGTCGACGCGGGCGGCCGCGGGGAGGCGCGGTCGCCGCGCGAGGAGCCCCTCGAGCAGCGCGCGGAGATCCTCCGCCTCCTGCTCCTTCAGCGCGGCCTTCAGCTGCTCCATCGCGTCGCGGCGGCGCCCGACAGCGATCAGATCGCGCGCCTCCTCGAACCTCAGCGCCTGGCGCGAGCGCGCCTCTTCGTAGCGGCGTTGGCGCGCGACCGCCTCTTCGAGCTTCTGCACCGCGCCCGCGTCGGCCAGCGCGGAGATCTCCCCCTCGAGATCGCCCGCGATGTGGAGCGCGCGCGCCGCGAGCTCCGGATCGCCGAGGTCGCGCAGCGCGCGGCCGGCGTCGATCAGCTCGCGGCGACGGATGGTCGCGTCGAGCACGCCCGCCTCGGCGCGGTCCATGATGAACGTCGCGCGCGCGCGCCACGCCTCGACGCGCGCGGGGTCGCCGACCGGCGCGAGCGAGCTCGCCTGCGCGAGCATGAGCGCGCGTCGCTGCGGATCGTGCTCGCCCTGCGCGCGCACGAGCATCACGCGGACGGCGTCGCCGTAGCGCCCGGCCTGGATGTAGCTCGAGACGGCCCCCTCGAGCTCACCGCGCGACTCGGCCACCTGCGCGCGCTTGGCAGCCTCCGGCGAGAACCAGGTCTTGAGCTTGGTCGAGAGGCTCATCGTCGCGAGGTCGCGGGCACGCGACTTCAAAGCGTCTCATGCCGGAATCGATGCAGCAACCACGCCGACGCGACGGCGACGGCGAAGAGCAAGGTCAGCAGCAGGCCGCGGTTGCGGCGGTGACGCGTCGCGGCCGGATCGGCGGCGCGCGCGCCCAGGGACGGAGCGGAGGCCGGCGGGAAGAGCGGCGCGATGGCGGGCAAGGTCGCCGGCGCGCGACCGAGCGCGTCGAGGAGCGCGGCGCGCCCCTCGCGCTCGAAGTGGACGTCGGCGTGGTTGGCGAGGAGCAGGTGATCGACGCGCGGGCAGCCCGCCTCGTCGTCCTCGAGGAGGCCGCTCGCTTCGAGCTCGGGCGCGACGGCCGGCCACGAAGGAGGGACGGAGCTCGGCGCGCGACGACAGCCGTCGAAGCCGCGCGCGATCGCGCTCGCGAGCCTTTGCCCGACGGCGGCGAGGAGGGGATCGCCGGCGCGCGAGGCGACCAGCGCGACGGCGGCGGCCTCGCGCAGGCGCGCGACGGCAGCGGCGGCATCGGGC
>CAIXWQ010000852.1 GCA_903923175.1 uncultured delta proteobacterium
CTCGTCGAGCGCGTCGTCGGCGAGCGGGCGCGGGTCCTCGGTCTCCACGAGCGCCTCGGCGGGGAGCTGCTCGGGCCGGCGCGCGGCCGAGCGCCGCGCCACGGCGGCGACGTTCATCGCCGTGCCGAAGAGGAACGCGCGCTCGGCGCCGGCGCGCAGGTCGCCGAGGCGCCGCGCGGCCACGATCCAGACCTGCTGCGAGGCGTCGTCGGCGGCCTCGGCGCTGAGCCCGAGGCGCCGCAGCGAGCGCCAGACGAAGTCGAAGTGCGCGTCGAAGAGGGCCCGCAGGCGCGCGTCGTCGCGGCCTTCGACCTCGCGCACGAACGGCGCATCGACGGCGGCGACCGCGGTCGCGCCCCGGGGGGCGAAGCTGGTTCGAGGGGACGCGGGCATGCCTTCACCCACCCCATCTCCGCTCGACACCGGCGCGATCACGGAAAGCGCAGCCCCAGGGAGACGCCCCCGAACGGGAGCACGGCCGGCGCGCGGAAGATCACGACATCATTGGTGTCGAAGCGAAAATCGTCGCGCACCAGCGGCAGCTCGAGGCCGCCGTACGCCCCGACGGCGAGCCCCTCGACGGCCAGCAGCTCGACGAAGAGCGTCGCGCGCACGGCGTACCACCCGCGGCTCGCCGTCCCCGGGTGCACCACCGACCGCCCCACGCCGAGGAGCTCCCCGCCGACGGCGCCGAGGCACGGTCGCACGGTGAGCAGACGCGAGCGCGCGAGCTCGAGCGGGCAGGCGTCGAGCCCCGCCGTCGTCCACTCGAACACGGCCGCGCCGATCTCCGGCGTCACCGCGTTCTGGGGCGAGCGCCCGAGCGAGAGCCGGATCGCGGGCGAGAAGAGGCCGTCTCGAAGGTACGCGAGCACGACGCCCAGCCGCGGCGTGTAGACGGCGCCGAGCGCGCCGATCTCGGCGACCTCGAGGCCGAACAGCGCCTCGAACCCGAAGCCTCGCGGGCGCCCCTCGGACGCGGGGCGATCGCTCGGCGCGTGCTCCGCTCCGGGCGTCACGACCCGCGGCGACGGCGCGGGGACCGGCGCTTCGTCGACGGGCTCGGTCGTCGTGGAGGTTGCGGGCGCGACCGACGCGAAGACCGACGCGACCGACGCGACCGACGCGACCGACGCGACCGACACGGCCGGCGCGGCCGAGACCGACGGGGTGGGCGACGCGCGGGAGGCGGCGGCGAGCGGCGCGCGCGACGCCGCAGGGTCGAGCGCGATCGCGACCACGAACGAGAGCGCCGAGACGAGGTCGCCGCACGACGCCGATTCGAGCGTCCGCGGCGGCGCGTAGTCGAGCGACACCGCGCCGACCCAGCGCGCGCCCCGCTGCGAGATCTCGACCTGCACCGCGCGACCGACCTCGCCCGGCGTCGCCGCCCGCACGCGCCGCGTGCGCGCCGACAAGGCGCGCGTGAAGCCGTCGACGTCCGTGCAGGTCGCGGGGCTCGTGACGGCCACCCGCACGGCGACCTGCGGCTCCGCATGCCCGAGCGCGGCGGCGAGGAGCACCGTCAGGGTCGCCGGGAGCGCGCCGCGGAGCCGCATCGAGTCCGGTAGTAGCACCGACCCCGGCGCGCGTTACCAGCGTCGTGGGGCGCGGTCCTGGCGCGCCCGACCGGCCCGCGGCGAGCGCCGCGCTCCGACTCACGCGCCGGCGCGGAGCACCTCCACGAGATCGTCGTAGCGCTCGCGCGCGAACGGCACGAACCCGCGGATCCCCCAGTCGGTGGCGAGGGCGTCGCTGATGTCGGGGGCGTTGGCGAGGCCGAAGAGCGCGGCGCGGATGCGCGTCGCGAGCTCGCGATCGACGGACGTGTGCACGACGAGGCAGTCGAGCGGGATCCGGCCGGTCTTCGCGATCACGCGCAGCGCGCGGACGGCGGCGGCGCGATCGGCGCGCGGCCGGTCGATGACGTGGTTGGTCAGCGCCGCGACCTCGACCTCGCCGGCGATGAGCAGGTCGAGCGCTTTGTCGTGGTCGCCGGCCATCACGGCGCGCCCGAAGAACGAGTCGGGCTGCAGGCCGCGCGCGCGGAGCAGCGCCCGCGGGTAGAGGTAGCCGGAGGTGCTGGAGGCGTCGACCCACGCGATCGACTTGCCCCGCAGGCTCGCGAGGTCGGTCGCGGCGTCGTTGCCGCGCACCACGAGGTAGCCGAGGTAGGTCGGCGAGCCCGCGCGCGTCGCGGTGGCGATCGGCACCGCCGGCATCGCGTCGCGCGCCTTCACGTACGCGGCCGGCGAGAAGAAGCCGAGCTCGACGGCGCCGTTGCGCACGAGGTCCGCGAGATCGTCGTAGCGCTTCGCGATCGTCGTGGTCGCCGGGATCCCGAGCTCGCGCTGGAGGTAGCGCGCGAGCGGCTCGAGGGCCTTCGCGGAGCGCTCGCCGGCGAACGGGATCGCGCCGATGCGGATGGCGGCGGGGTTCGGGCGCTGGCCGAGCGCCGCGAGCGGATCGGCGCCTCCGCGCTTCTCGATGGTGGCGTCGCGGCAGGCGGGGAGCGCGGCCGCCGAGAGCATCGTGAGCATGGCGCGTCGCGAGAGCTTCACGAGCGCACCTCCTCTCGCTCGGTCGCCGGATCGGGCGGCGCCACCGGTGTCGCGGGTGCCGCGGGCGCGGCGGGTGTCGCGGGCGCCGTCGGCGGCGACGCGAGCGTCACCCGGTTGCGGCCGCTGGTCTTCGAGGCGTAGAGCGCGGCGTCGGCGCCGGCGGTGAGCTCCTCGAGGCGCTCGCGCCCCTCGCCGAGCGTCGCGACGCCGAAGCTCGCGGTGATCTTCTCGTCCTTCAGCTCGGGCACGGTCGGGTGCTTCGAGGCCTCCAGGGCCGCGCGCATCCGCTCCGCGACGACGAGCGCGCCCGCGGCGTCGGTCTCGGGCATCAGGATGGCGTACTCCTCGCCGCCGATGCGCGCGACCAGATCGGACTTGCGCGCCGACTCGCGCAGCACGCGCGCGACGTCCTTGAGGATCTCGTCGCCCGCCGGGTGGCCGAAGCGATCGTTCACCGACTTGAAGCGATCGGTGTCGACGATCGCGAGGCTCAGCGGCCGGCCGCTCCGCGTCGCCACGTCGACCGCGCGGCCGCCGTGCTCGTCGAAATAGCGGCGGTTGTGCAGCCCCGTCAGCTGATCGGTCGTCGCGAGGGCGGCGAGCCGCGCGTTGGCCGCCTCGAGCTCCGCGGTGCGCTCGGCGACGAGGTGCTCGAGCTCCTCGGTGTGCCGCTCGAGGGCCGAGGCCATCTCGTTGAACGAGCGGCCGAGGGCCGCGATCTCGTCGTCGCCCTCGGCGACGGCGCGCTCCTTCAGGCTCCCGGCGCCGAGCTTGTGCGCCGAGTCGGCCAGGCGCACGAGGCGCCGCGCCACCAGGCGGCCGTGCATCAGGTGCAGCGTGACGCCGAGGAGCAAGCTCGTGGCGAGCACCGTGAGCGCCGCCTGCGACTGCTGGCGCTGCACCGAGAGATCGAGCGCGGCCACGTCGAACGTCGCGCGCAGGACGCCGAGCCGGTGGGTCACGACCAGCGGCACCACGACGCGCAGCGCGGTCGGCTCGAACCGCGCTGCGGCCTCGGGCTGCTTGAGATCGCCCTCGGCGAAGGCCGCCGGCTCGTTGAAGCGCGTCGGGTCGAGCGACGCGATGACGCGCCCGTCCTCGCCGATCACTTCGAGCAGCCGCACGTCGCGGAAGCGGTCGGGAAAATTGGCGATGTTGTCGAGCGCGTCCTGCACCTCGTTGTGACGGTGCTCGGCCACGGAGGGGGCGACGGTGAGCGCGAGGAGCTCGACGGCCTCGAGGCTCTTCGAGGTGAACTCGCGTCGGCGCTCGGTCCGCTGGCGGTCGACCGTGACCGCGGTCGCGGTGACGCCGATGACCGCGACGGCGAGCGAGATCGAGAGCGCGACCTTGGAGGAGATCAGCATGCGGCGAGCCTCGGATGCCTCGCGCGGCCCGCGGCGACGCGGCGCTGCGGCGCGGACCCCGCGGGCTGCGAGGGCCGCGCGAGCCCGAGCGTGGACGGGGCGAGCGGCGCTTCTTCGCCATTCTTCGAACTCGTCAGTCCGGCGGCGCAATGGTCATCAGCGCAGCGGTCCGCGTCGGCCGCAAAGGGGTCGACGCCGTTCACGAGGTCGGTCGAGCCGCCGCGCCCGTCGAGGGCCGACGGCGACGCGGGCGCGGCGGGCCACGCCACGACGGCGGCTCCCATTTCGGCACTATTTCCGACCATTGAACCTCCCACGCGCGCGCCGACCGGAGGCACCGCCGACGCGCTCGGCAGGCCGGGCGTCGCTTCTCCACGGTGCCCCCGCATGGTAGCGTCGCCGACTCACCCGGAGAGCACCAGAGTTGATCCAACGCGAGCGTGGTCTGCGTGTGGGGGCGAGTGCGTTGGTCGCGGTCGCAATGGGACTCACGACGTCCCTGATTGCGACACGGCCTGCCGACGCGGCCGACGCCGGGAGCGCGCCGAGCGACGCAGGCGCGGACGCGCCGGCGGCGACGCCGGAGGGTGACGAGTACCTCCGGAGCCTGGCGCGGCGCCTCCTCGAGAACTCCGACATCGTGAAAGCAGGCCGCGATCTGCTCGATGGGCAGTCGCGGGCCGCGCCCGGCGCGGCTTCTGGCGGCGCAGGCACGAAGGGCGGGACGGCGGGGACGAGCGGCACCGCGGGCGCGGGGGCGAAGGGCGGGCCCACGGGGGCAGGAGGCACTGCACCCGCGGGCGCGAAGGGCGGACCGACGGGCTCGGCGGGCGGCCCCGGCGCGAAGGGAGGCGTGGCTGGAACGAGCGGCGCGGCGCCCGCAGGCGCGAAGGGCAGCCCGAGCGGGGCGAGCGGCGCAACCGCCACGGGCGGGAACGGCGGCGCGCTCGCGACGAACGGCGCGAGTGGCGCGAATGGCGCGGGTAGCGCGGGTGGCGCGAATGGCGCGAATGGCGCTGCGGGCCCGGGCTCGGACGGCGGTCCGCTCGCGACGAAGGGGGGAGTCGGCGCCAACGCCGGCGGAGACGCGTCGGCGCTCGACGGCCTTCCGGGGAGCGGTGACGCCACCGGCGCGGCGGTCGACGACGCGGGCGCCGACGGCGCGGCGGCCGACGACGCGGGCGCCGACGAGGCCGCGACCGACGCGGCGACCGACACGGCCACCGCAGTCGCAGACGACGCGGCGACGGTCGAGCGGAGAGACGCGGCGACGGCTGCGCCGGGCGCGGGCTCGAGCGGAGGGGCCTTCGGCGGCGACCGAGACGGCGCGAGGGGCGCGCCGAAGTCCGGCGATCCGATGGAGATGAAGGGCGCGACCGACTCGCCGCTGACGAAGCTGGGAATCCCGGCCAAGGCGGTCCCTGCCGTCGCGACCGCGGCGGCCGCCGGCGCGATGGCGATCTGGCCGGCGATCGCGAAGACGTTGACCGGGCTCCTGAAGAAGCTGCTCGCCGCGAAGCTGAAGGATCGGGCGAAGAAGGGCGAGAAGCTCGACGCTTCGACGACGACGTATCGGGTCCTCGGGATGCCGGTGCGGCCGGCCGAGCTCGCCTCGATCGCGGTCGCGGCGCTGGTCTACGGCCTCGCGATTTCCTACACGTTCCAGGGCTTCCGGATGCAGCGGGGCTTCGTCCTCAGCCAGGAGACGCTCGTCCTGCTGCTCTTCTATTTCCGCGGCTTCGTCCGCGTCGCCTACGAGCGCGCGTTCAAGCTGACGACGCAGTACCGATTCTGGATCATGGGCGGCGTGCTGTGCCTCGGCACCGCGTACCTCGGCAATCCGCTGGGCACCGTCGGCTTCGAGCTCGAGGCGGCGAAGACCCCGGAGCAGACTCGGCGCGCGCTGCGACTGAAGGCCGTCCTCGTCGCCATCGGGTTCGCCATGGCGATCGGGTTCTTCGTCTGGAACCGGGTGTCGCCGGGGAAGCTCCTGCAGTCGGGGCGAGTCATGATGTCCGGGGCCGCGCTGGCGGAGATCCTGCCGATCGCGCCCATGCCGGGCAGGAAGATCCTGGCGTACAGCAAGCCGCTCTGGCTGCTGATGTTCGCCGTGATCGTCCCCGGGTTCTTCGTGCTGAACTTCGTGAGGTGAGCGCGTCGGCTTCGACGCGACCTCAGAACAGCAGCGCCTCGGCGCCGATCATGAGCTCGAGGTTGTTCGAGCCGCCCGAAGAGAACCCCTTCGAGATCACGTCGCGCGCGACCAGCCGGAGGGCGATCGACTTGCCCAGTCGGCCGCGCAGGCCGAGCCCGAGGTGCCCGCGAGGGCTCCAGTCACTGCCCAGCTTGCCGGCCACGACCTGGTAGAAGCCGCCGCCGGCCTCGACGATGGGAGTCCACCGCGTCGGCAGCACGTGGAACAGGAGATTGGCATTCCACGAGAGCGCCTTGCTCGTGTCGAGGGTGTTGGGGAGCGCGAGCCCCATGAGCTCCATCTCGGCGGCGAAGCGCGCCGAGGCCTGGAAGCCGAGCAGCACGCTGGCGACCCCCGACGAGGACGGCGTCAGCCGCGAGGAGCCGTCCTGGGCGCGGAAGGAATTCGCCCCCAGCCGCCAGTCGCGGAGCGTCAGGTTCGCGCCGCCGCCGAGCGCCACGTAGAGCGCGCGGACCGGGAAGCGCGCGCTCGAGATGGCGTCGTCGGGCATCCCGAGCACCACCGACTCGCCCGGACGCACGTCGACGATCGAGGTGCGCTCCGGCTCGTCGCCGACGGTCACGGACACCTGATGTCGGCCCGGCGTGAGGGCGAGCCCTTTGCCCGCGTCGGCCTCCGAGACGCTCACGATCTTGCCGTCGATCTTCACGATCGTCCCCGGCGCCTGTCGCAGCTCGAGCTTGCCGGGCAGCGGCGCGAGCTCGGCCTCGAGCGAGCCCGCGGCGAACCCGTCGCACGAGAGCGGCAGCTCCTTCGACTGGAACGACGCGGCCGAGACCGTGACCTTGTGGTCGCCGGCCTTCACTAGGATCTTCGCGGGGAGCGGGGCCGACTCGGCGCCGTCGACCGAGGCGCGCGCGCCCGGCGTCCCCTTGGCCGACACGGCGACCTCGCACCCCTTGCCGGCGAGCGCGACGCTCACCGCGACGGGCGTGCCCGCCTTCAGCGTGAGCTCGCGCTTGTCGGTCGCGTAGCCGTCGCGCACGACGATGAGCACGTGCTTGCCGACGGTGAGCGACAGGTCGACCGGCGTCGTGCCACGCGCGGGCTCCGACTCGGAGTCGACGTAGACCGTGGCGCCGGCCGGCGTCGAGTCGACGCGCACCTTGACCTCGGTGCGCGCCTCGATCGACTTGATGAGGTTCTGGAGCTCGGCCTTCTTCGGGTGATTCGGCTCGAGCTGCAGCACCAGCGCGAACGACTCCTTCGCGAGCTGGAGCTCGCCGAGCTCGAGGTACGCGTTGCCGAGGTACAGCGCCGATTTCGCGCTCGGCTTCAGCTCGAGCGCGGCCTTCAGCTCGTCGACGGCCTCCTGGTACTTCGCGTTGTTGAAGGCGCGAATGCCGCGGGCCTGGTGCTCGTCGGCGCTCGGCGCGGCGACGATCGCCGGCGCGGCGGCGAGCACGGAACACGCGGCGAGCCACCCGAACGACCTCGAACCGTTCATCTCGCTCCTCGATGCCCCGCACGTCGCGGGAGCCCATGCACGGTATCACGCACGCTGGCGCAGCCTGTCACTTGCGCCGGAAGAACCGCCCCAGCTTGCCGAGCACCCGCGCGAGCGGCGTCTCCGGCAGGTGCCACTCGGGCACCGGCGCCCCCCCGAACGCGCCGAGATCGCCGAGCACTTCTTCGATCGGCCGCGAGCGATCGAGCCGCACCGGCAGGGGCCGCTTGGTCCGCGCGTCGAAGGCCTCCACGGCCATCACGCAGTGCTCGTCGAACGAGAGCACCAGCCGCACGCGACCGCGATCCCAGAGCGACTTGTCCTCGACGATCAGCGTGCAGAGGTACTCGTTCTGGCTCACGTCGCGCGAGTCGCCCTGGAAGAGCGGCACCGTGACGGTGCCCATCACGTCGGCGTCGAGCTGGAGCTCGCTGCGGGCCGGCAGGCGCGCGTAGCGGGTGACGATCGGCTCGAAGGTCCGCTGCGGACCGCCGCGCCCGACCGTCATCGGCAGGATGTCCAGGAGCGTCGGCGTCTTGCCGAGCTCGTCGCCCAGCAGCGCCGCGCCCAGCGCGACGGCCTCGTCGGGGTTGATGCGCTTGCTCGGCCGACGCTGGAAGAAGACGGCGACGGCGTCCTGCACCGCGGGTACGCGCGTCGTGCCGCCGACGAGCAGCACGTCGTCGACCGCCGCGGGATCGAGCTCGCCCGCGGCCATCACCCCCTCGACGATCGCGAGCGCGCGATCGACGAGCGGCTTGGTGAGCGCGTCGAACCCCGCGCGCGTTAGCTCGACGCGCAGCGCGCGCTTGGGCTGCGAGGTGAATTCGGGCAGCTCGACCACGACGTCGTCCTGCGCGGAGAGCTCGCACTTCGCGTGCTCGGCCGCGGCGCGCAGCCGCGCGATCTGCTGCGGCGTGGGCTCGAGGGCCACCCCCTCCGCGCGCTGGAATTCACCGAGGATCCACGAGGCGAGCAGGTCGTCGAAGTCGGAGCCGCCGACGAAGTTGTCGCCGCCGGTGGCGATGACCTCGAGCGCGCCGTCCTGGATGTCGACGACCGAGAAGTCGAAGGTGCCGCCGCCGAAATCGAAGACCGCGACGCGCGCCTTCGCCTTCTCCTTGTGGCCGTACGCGACCGCCGCGGCCGTGGGCTCGTTGACGATCCGGTGCACGACGAGCTTCGCCTGCGCCGCGGCGCGCCGCACCGCTTCGCGCTGCACCTCGGTGAAGTACGCGGGGACCGTGATGACCGCGGCCTCGATGGTGGTGCCGAGGTGCGCCTCGGCGGTGCTGCGCACCTCGTCGAGCACGCGCGCGGCGATCGTGTCCATGCTGATGACGTGGTCGCCGATGCGGGCGCCGAAGCGCTGCCCCTCCGCCTCGCCGAGCGGATACGCGAAGTGTCCTTGCAGCTGGGCGGCGAGCTCGGGCCGGTACGTGCGGCCGAGCAAGCGCTTGGAGCCGTACACGGTGCGCATCGGGTAGAGGACCTGGCGATCGGCGGCGCGCTGGCCGATGTGGAACGAGCCGTCGGGCTCGAACGTGATCATCGACGGGATCGTGTTGGTGCCGGTGCGCCCCGGGATGATCTTCGCGCGGCCGTCGACGACGTAGGACGCGCACGTGTTCGTCGTGCCGAGATCGATCCCGATCACGACGCCGCGCCGGCGGACCGGCAGCGGCTCGATCTCGACCCCCGCGGCCGGCTCGTCGTCGGCGTCCGGCGTCGGCGGCGCGGCC
>CAIXWQ010000853.1 GCA_903923175.1 uncultured delta proteobacterium
AGGATCAGAACGCAGTCGACCTTGCAACCAGCCGCAAACGTTCGGGCTACAGCGCTGATCATCCAGCGGCGGCCGACTGCGCGAACGTACGAAGAATCCTCGGCCCCGGCGTACCGGACGAGCCACGTGTCGAGGCGAGCTTCACCATCCCAGGTGAGGCCGCAAAGGTAGTCGCGCACCGGGTCCACTCTCAAGCGATCCGCTACGAGGCGCGCCGCGGCCTGAACGGTCGTGGGCGAGAGGTCGAGCCGATACTCCCGCTGAAACCACGCGACCAGACGCGTGCCATCCTCCTCTCCGAATTCGCCCGCGCTCGGAGCATCCTCACGATCGTCGTGACACCAGGGCGCCGGATGGAGCTTCGCGATGGCCTCGCGACGGAGGTCGTACGCGAAGATGCCGTCCCACAATTCGTCGTGCGTGAGGATGGTGATCGCGTTCCGAACCTCGGGGGCCACGACTCGTTCGCCACCGCGCTTCCGCCACGTGAGCAAGTCGTCGGCGACGCGGACGCGCCGCCCAATCGCGGCGCTCACCGCTCACCCCGGGCGAAGCGCTCGAAGGCCGCACGCACCGCGGGATCGATTCCGGCGAGCGGATCCTCCTTCGCGGTGCGCGCGCCAGCTGCGGCGGAGACCTCGGCGGCAGCCTGCTGGCGCTCGACGTAGCGGTTGAGTGTCGCGACGTCGACCATCCAGTATTTCAGGAGCTTGACGACCACGACGCCCTCGGCTCTCAGCGCCGGGATCTGCCTGCGCGAGAAGCCGAGATCGGACAGCCGGGCCAGGCTCGGATGCACGCGCTCGCTGACCTCCTCGCGAACGAGAGCGCGAAACTCGTCGAGAAGCGCTTCACCAAAAAGCGAAACGCGCTTGCACGCGTCACCGGCAGGGGGGACACTCATATGGACTGCTCTCCTGCGACCGACCCCGCCTCGCCGTGCTCACAGCCGGCGGGGCGGTCGCTTGTTCGGGTCGATGGGTAGGGAGTTCAGCGCGCCGGCGTCGCCGCCGTTTCGGCGTCACCGATCAGGCCGAGCGCGCGCAGTGCGTCGACCACGCGCGCACGCGTGGTCGAGCGCATCGGCGCGCCGGTGGCGAAGCGCCGGACGGCGCGGGGGTCGACGCCCGCACGGGCGGCGACGCGGACGAGGTCGTGGGGTGTCAGCGTCAGGGGATCCTGCATGGGTCCTCTGTTCAGCACCCGCGCGGCCCCCCGGCCGGGAACTGCTGACGTCCCGCGGGTTGTCCGCAGCTACTTGACTTCGCGCTTCGACTTCTTCTCGCGGTAGGAGAAGAGGTTCCTCGCCGCCAGGCGCGGCATGCCAAGCGCGACGCAGATGCTTCGGAGCAGCGGTTCGCCGTCGATGCTTCGGCGGGTGCGCAAGTGGACGGCAATGGCCTCCATGACGGCACGCGACGGCGCGAGTAGCGACTTCAGCTCGCGGCTCGACACGTCCGCGCTCGGCGCGGCCCGCGCGATCAGCGCCTCCTGCAGTTTGGGGAGCGCGGCGGGGACGACGGCCGCAAGCGTCGCCACGCTCGTGAGCCGCGGCAACTTGGGCAGCCTCGCACCCAACTCCGAATCTGAGAGTCCGAGCACGACGACGATTAGAGTCGCGAGCTGCCGCACACCCT
>CAIXWQ010000854.1 GCA_903923175.1 uncultured delta proteobacterium
CTCGGCGGTGCCCGCGCGCGCCCCGTCGCACCCCTCGCGCCGCGCCGAATTGAACTGACAGCTCGCGCCCGTTCCCCCACCATCCCGCCGAGGTCGCGGCGCAAACGCCCACGACGCACCGCGTGCCGGCCGACTCGGGCTCGCCGCGAGTGGGAGCGCCGAGCGGCGGTCGCGCCCCCGGATCAACTCGAAAGGAACGGACGATGACGAAGCTTCAGGGGATTCTCGGCGGGTCGGCGGTGCTGGCGGTCCTCGCGCTCGCCGGCTGCAGCAAGAACAAGGCGGTCGTCTTCGCGGAGGAGTACGCGGACAAGACCTGCGCCTGCAAGGACGCCGACTGCGTCAAGCGGGTCAGCGAGGAGATGGGCAAGAAGGCGGGCGAGATGAAGGACGCCCGCGGCTCCGCCGACGACGCGAAGCTCGTCGAGAGCGCGATGAAGCGCGGCGTCGACTGCGCGGCGAAGCTCGCTGCGACCGGCGCCGGCACGGACGACAAGAAGGAAGAGAAGAAGTAACCCGAAGCCCGCTCGCGGAGCGGGCTACGGCGTCCTCGCGAGGGCGCAGGCGAGGGCCGCGCGGCGCATCGGTCGTACGGTCGCGACCAGGGCCGCTGCGCGACCGTGCGCCCCCACCAGAATCGCGCGAACGGCGGCTTCGTCGCCTCTGCGACGTCGGCGTTTCGAGCCCAGCCGCGGGGCGAATTGACCTGACAGCGGGCATTTCTTCCTGCACCATCCCGCGCCGTGCCGTGACGGAGAGGTCTACGGTGCTACCGCGCGTCGGCCTGTCGTGGCTCGTCGCGAGTGAGATGGGCCGGAAGGCGGCCGATGCCGCCGATGAAGAGAGGGGAAGAACGATGACGAAGCTTCAGATGATTCTCGGCGGGTCGGCGGTCGTTGCCGTGTTCGCGCTCGTTGGCTGTGGCAAGAACAAGGCCGTCGCGGCCACGGAAGAGTACGCGGAGAAGGTCTGCGCGTGTAAGGACGCCGACTGCCTGAAGAAGGAGAACGAGGCGTTCACGAAGAAGGCCGAAGAGCTCAAGGACGCGAAGGGCTCCGACGCGGACATGAAGGCGATCGAAGAGGCCGGCAAGAAGGTCGTCGATTGCACGATGAAGATCACGATGAAGGACGTGCCGGGCGCCGGTAAGGAAGACAAGAAGGACGAGAAGAAGTGAGCCGGCGCCCGCTCTGAAGGCGGGCTCGGTCCAGACGCACGCGGCTCGGCCGCGGCGGATGGCGGGCGGAGCGACGCTCACCGTGCGGGCCTTCGGGTCCGGCGGTGCGAGCGGTCGCTCCGCGGTCGTTTTGTGGCTCTCGTACCGCGCCCCCGCCCCCGCCTCTCCGGGCGACGAGGGAGCCCGAGACGTTCACGTCCCCCCGCGCCGCTTGCGGAGTGGGGGGTCAGCGGGGTGAGGTTAAGGCATGTCCGACGAGCCTGCGATCACCGCGCTCCTCGGCCCGACCAACACCGGCAAGACGCACCGCGCGCTCGAGCGCATGCTGGAGCACGCGACCGGCGCCATCGGCGTGCCGCTGCGGCTGCTCGCGCGCGAGGTCTACGACAAGCTCACGACGCGCGTCGGAGAGCGGCGCGTGGCGCTGGTGACCGGCGAGGAGAAGCGCGTCCCGCCGCACCCGAGCTACTGGGTCTGCACGATCGAGGCGATGCCGTCCGACCTCGCGGTCGACTTCGTCGCCATCGACGAGGTGCAGCTCGCCGCCCACGATCAGCGCGGGCACGTCTTCACCGACAGGCTGCTGCGCGCGCGCGGCCGGCTCGAGACCTGGTTCCTCGGCGCCGAGACGATCCGGCCGATCGTCGAGCGGCTCGTCCCCGAGGCGCGCGTCGTGCGGCTGCCGCGGCTCTCGCAGCTCTCGTTCGCGGGCGCGACCGGGCTCTCGGCGGTGCCGCCGCGCAGCGCGATCGTCGCCTTCTCGGCCGAGAAGGTGTTCGAGCTCGCCGAGCGGGTGCGGGTGCGCAAGGGGGGCGCGGCGGTCGTGCTCGGGGTGCTCTCGCCGCGCGCGCGCAACGCGCAGGTCGCGATGTATCAAGCGGGCGAGGTCGACTACCTCGTCGCCACCGACGCGATCGGCATGGGGCTCAACCTCGACGTGCGGCACGTCGCCTTCGCCGCGCTGACCAAGTTCGACGGCCGCGAGGCGCGCGCGCTCGATCCCGCAGAGATAGGCCAGGTCGCGGGCCGCGCGGGGCGCCACACGCGTGACGGCACCTTCGGCACGCTCACGCCGCTGGAGCTGCCGCGCGAGCTCGCGCGCGCGGTGGAGGGGCACCGCTTCGCGCCGATCGGCACGGTCCGCTGGCGCAGCGCCGAGCTCGACTTCGCGAGCCCCGACGCCCTGATCCGCTCGCTGCGCGTGCGCCCCACGAGCCCGGTGCTGCGGCTCGACGACCAGGGCGAGGATCTGCTGGCGCTCGTCGCGCTGGTCGCCTTGTCCGAGGTTCGCGCGCGCGCGGCCGACGAGCGCACCGTCGCGCTCCTCTGGGACGTCTGTCGCGTGCCCGACTATCGCAAGCTCCTCTTCGAGTCGCACGTCGCGCTGCTGGCGGCGATCTTCTGCCAGCTCGTCGACGGCGGCGCGCTCGACGAGGCGTGGGTGCGCCGGCGCGTCGCGGAGCTCGACGATCCCGCCGGCGACATCGAGGGGCTCACCGCGCGCCTCTCCGCGGTGCGGACCTGGAGCTACGTGTCGAACCAGTCGGGCTGGCTTTCACGCTCGGCAGACTGGCAGGCCCGCACCCGCGAGATCGAAGATCGGCTGAGCGACGCGCTGCACGCGAAGCTCGTCCAGCGGTTCGTCGAGCGCGCGCAGAAGCGCACCAGCGTGGGCGCGCAGCCCGCGACGCGCGGCCCGCGGATCGACCCCGCGCACCCGTTCGCGCGGCTCGGCGCGCTGCGGGCGGCGATGGCGGGCGAGGCCTTCACGGGCGCGCTCGACGAGCCGGGCTCGCGCTCCCCGCACGAGGCCTTGGTCGAGGAGATCGTCGACGCGCCCCCCGAGCGCTTCAGCATCGACGAGCGCGGCCGCATCCTCCTCGGCGAGCGCCCGCTCGCGCTCCTGACGCGCGGCAACACGCTGCTCACGCCCGACGTGCAGCCGCTCGGGCTCGAGGACCTCGCGCCGGGCGCGCGGGCGCGCGTCGTGCGACGCCTCGTCGCCGTCGCGCGCGATCTCGTCGAGGAGCTCGTCGGCCCGCTGCGTGCCCTCGAGGGCGCGCTGTCCTCGCCCGCGCGAGGGCTGGTCTACCAGCTCGTGAACGCGC
The DNA here is from genome assembly GCA_903923175.1 of uncultured delta proteobacterium. Classification (GTDB taxonomy): domain Bacteria; phylum Myxococcota_A; class Polyangia; order Polyangiales; family JADJMO01; genus CAIXWQ01. The sequence goes on from CAIXWQ010000854.1 coordinate 3,286, forward strand.
TCGGCACGATCCGAGCGCGCGAGGCCGCGGGGCTCGTCGCCGCGCTCACGCCAGACGATCGCGCGCGGCTCGAGGCGGCCACCGTACGGCTCGGCGCACGCGCCATCTACGTCCGTGCGCTCGCGCGTCGCGCGCCGCTCGCCAGGCGCGCGCAGCTGGCCGCGCTCTACTGGAACGAGCACTCGCGACCGCGCGTGCCCTCGTCGAGGATGGGCACGGCGTCGTTCGCGCTCCCGGCGCGCCCCGAGTCGCACGCGGCCTCGCAGGCGCACGCGTGCGCGGCGCTCGGTTACCTCGTGTTCGGCGAGCGCGCGATCCGCGCCGACGTCGTCGAGACGACGTACCTCGCGCTCACCGGCGGCGACGTCGAGTCGCGCAACCCGGCCTCGCTCGCCAGTCGCCTCGGCGTGCCCGCGAGGCAGGCCGAGTCACTCGCGCAGGCGATCCTCGACGACGACTGAGCAGGAGCATTTTGCGCGCAAAAACAGGCACTCCGCGCAGGCCTTGCGCGCCCGCACACGATCGATACGCCGCGAGGGTAAGAAACGCTCTGGCCCATTAGGCGCCGCGCACGACTTGGTGCAAAGACCCCCATCATGTCGATGTCGACCGCTTCGGCTCAGGGGCCCTCGGCGAACGCGAGCACGGCAGCGCACGGCGGAGTGCGGCGCGTCGTGGTGACCGGCGTCGGTCTGGTCACCGCGCTCGGCGCGGACGCGGGCTCGACCTGGGAGGGGCTCGTCGCGGGGCGCTCCGCGGTGCGGGTCCTCGACGAGATCGACATGACGGGCGAGAAGGTGACCGCCGCGGGCATGGTGCATCTCGACGTCGCCACCGCGCTCGCCGCCCGACTGCCGTCCGACATCCGCGACCGGACGGCGCGCTTCGTCCACTTCGCCGCCAGCGCCGCGCACGAGGCCCTCGGTCAGGCCGGTCGCCCGCACCTCGAGAACCCCGATCGGTTCGGCGTCATCGCGGGCGTCGGGATCGGCGTGCCGCATCCCTCGGAGGGGTATCGGGTCGGTCCCACCTCGATCATCAAGGTGATGCCGAACGGGGCGGCCGCGTGGATCTCGATCCTCGAGGGGCTCCGTGGGCCGAGCCTCTCGTGCAGCACGGCGTGTGCGTCGGGCGCGCACGCCATCGGCGTCGCGTTCGATCAGATCCGCCTCGGCCGCGCGACGGGGCACGTCGCGGGCGGCGTCGACACGGTCATCACCAAGGACGTGCTCCGCGCCTACGCGTGGATGCGCGCGCTGAACACGGCGAAGGACGAGGAGCCGACCACGATGTCGCGCCCGTTCGACGCGACGAGGCGCGGGTTCGTCCTCGGCGAAGGGGCCGGCTTCCTCGTCCTCGAGGAGCGCGAACACGCGATCGCACGCGGTGCGAAGATCCTCGCCGAATTGCGCGGCTTCGGCGCGAGCTCCGACGCGTACAACATCGTCGCGATGCCTCCCGAGGGTGACGGCATGGTGCGTGCTATGCGCTCCGCGATCGACGATGCGGGTCTGTCGCCCGACGCGATCGCCTACGTCAGCGCCCACGGAACGAGCACGAAGATGAACGACAAGGAGGAGACGCACGCGATCCGCCGCGTCTTCGGCGCGCACGCCGACCGCCTCCTCGTGAGCTCGCAGAAGTCGATGATCGGCCACGCCATGGGCGGCGCAGGGGCCATCGAGGCGGCGGTCACGGTGCTCTCGATCGTGCACCAGACCGCGACCCCCACCATCAACCTGAAGACGCCCGACCCGGAGTGCGACCTCGACTACGTGCCCAACGTCGCGCGCAAGGCGACGATCGGCGCGGCGATGTCGAACAGCTTCGGCTTCGGCGGCCACAACAGCGCGATGATCTTCGCGCACCCGGACCTGCCGTGATCCAACCTCTCCTCGTCGGCGGCGGGCGCGTCGCGCTCGACGTCACGACCCTCCCCGAGGCGCTGGAGCGCAGCGCCTCGAGCGGCGCGCACCTCTGGACGGCCGAGAAGGACGCGGACGCGCTCGAGCTCTCGATGCGCGAGGTGATGGAGCGCGCGACGCGCGTGGCGCGCCACCTGATCGCCGAGGGCGTGAAGAAGGGCGATCGCGTCGTCGTGATGCTGCCGACGGGCCCCGAGTGGCTCGCGGCGTTCTTCGGCGTGCAGCTCGCGGGGGGCGTCGCGGTGCCGGTCGGCCCGAACCTCTCGTTCGGCGGCATGGATCGCTACGCGGAGACGGTGCGCGCCATCCTCGACGACGCGGGCGCGCACGTGCTGGTCGGCGGCAAGCCGATCGAGCCGTACCTGCCGGCGCTGCGCGGCGACGGCAAGACGCTCAAGACCTGGGTGCGCGTCGACGAGGTCCCCGAGCACCTCGGGCCGTGCGTGTTCCCTTCGCCCGACGCGGATCAGGCGGCGGTCATCCAGTACACCAGCGGCACCACCGGCCGCCCGAAGGGCGTGGTCCTCGGGCATCGCGCGCTGCTCACCAACGCGTGGATGATCGGCGAGCGCGCCGGGATGAAGTCGACCGACGTCGGCGTCTCGTGGCTCCCGCTGTTCCACGACATGGGGCTCGTGGGCGCGCTGTTCACCAGTCTGTATTGGCAGTTCCCGCTGCTGATGATGCCGGTGGAGTCGTTCCTCATGCAGCCGCGACGCTGGCTGCAGTGGATGAGCAAGAAGCGCGCGACGATGTCGGTCGCGCCGAATTTCGCCTACCAGCTCGTGATCGATCGCGTGGCCGAGCGGCACCTCGACGGCCTCGACCTCTCCGCGATGCGCCACGCGTTCAACGGCTCCGAGGCGGTGCGCCCCTCCACGCTCCGGGGCTTCGAGCAGCGCTTCGCCAAGATCGGCTTCGACGGCGCGGCGCACCAGCCGGTCTACGGCATGGCCGAGAACACGCTGGCCGCCACGTTCCCGCGCGTCGGCGCGCGGTGGAACGCGCGGACGTACGACGGCGCGCTCGAGATCGCGTCGGTCGGCACGCCGCTGGTGGGCGTGTCGGTCGCCATCGTGGGCGACGACGGCCGGTCGATCGGCGCGGGGCAGACCGGCGAGATCCGCCTGCAGAGCCCCTCGCTGATGCACGGCTACTACCGCAACGAAGAGGCGACCGCCGCCGTGCTGAAGGACGGCTGGCTGCGCACCGGCGACCTCGGCTTCGTGCAGGACGGCGAGCTCCACGTCACGGGCCGCGCGAAGGAGCTCATCATCAAGCGCGGGCGCAACTACCCGCCGGACGACTTCGAGCGCATCGCGTGCGAGGCGGGCAAGGGGCGCGTGATCCGCGCCGCGGCCTTCGGCTCCAACAACGAGAAGATGGGGACCGAGGACGTGGTCGTGGTGCTCGAGACGCGCCCGATCACCGAGCACGAGCGCGAGCAGCTGGTGCGTGACGTCTTCGGCGCGATGGTCGGCGAGCTCGGCATCGGCGCCGACGTGACCGTGACGGTGCCCCCGCGCACGATCGAGCGGACGACGAGCGGCAAGCTCCGGCGCGCGGCGCTGCGCACGCGCTGGCTCGAAGGGAGCCTGCCGCGCCACGGCGACCCGGGCGAGCTGCCCGCCGAGACGGCGGCCGAGCCGTGAAAGCGCTCGTCGTCGGCGGCAACGGCTTCGTCGGGATGAACGTCCTCCGGGCGCTCGTCCAGGCGGGGCACGACGTCGTCGGCACGCGCAAGCCGATCGCCAACACGATCTTCGCCCGCAAGCTCGGCGCGCCGCTGGTGAAGGCCGATCTCGAGGACGAAGCCTCGCTGGTCGAGGCGATGCGCGGCCGCGAGGTGGTCTTCCACTGCGCCGCGCACTACCCGCGCTTCTCGCTCGATCGCGACGGCGAGATCGCCACCGGCGTCACGCGCGTGCGCCGGGTGCTCTCGGCCGCGAAGCGCGCCGGGGTGTCGCGCGTGGTGCTCACCGGCACCGTCGCCACGGTGGGCCCGCCCGGCGACGGCCGCACGCTCTCGGACGAGCGAGACCCCGCCGAGCCGCGCTCGTTGCGCTGCGTGTACCACGCGGTGAAGGCGGCCATCGAAGCCGAAGCCCTCGCGGCGAACGGCCGCGACCTCGAGGTCGTGGTGCTGAACCCGACCGGGATCTTCGGCGAGCTCGACGTGAAGGCGGGCACCGGCTTCCTGCTCGTCGCCATCGGCAACGGGCTGCTCCCGTTCTTCGTCGAGGGCAAGACCAACGTCATCGACGCCGACGACCTCGCGCGCGCCCACATCGCGGCGGCCCAGCGCGGACGCCCGGGCGAGCGCTACGTCGTCGGCGGCCACGATCTGCTCACCTCGGAGCTGCTCGAGCGCGTGGCCGAGATCCTCGGCGTGCCGTTCACCTCCAAGCCCGTGCCTTGCTGGCTGGCCGGCGCGGCGGCCACCTTCGCCGAGATGCGCCAGCACGCGCTGCGCGACGGGGGCCGCCCGTTCCTCGCGCGTGAGCTCGTCGACGTGGTGCGCTTCGGCCGCTGGGTCGACACGAGCAAGTCGGTGCGCGAGCTCGGGCTCGCGCCGCCCACCCCGCTGCAGACGACGTTGACGAAGGCGTGCGCCTGGTACGTGCGCCACCGCTACATCAAAGACGTGAAAGACGTCCGAAGCGCCGCGAGCGCGGCTACCTCCGCGCGCGACGGCGCCGAGACGACGCGTGTTCCGTGATCAAGGAGACGAGCATGGCCCGGGTTTCCGCAGAGCAGATTCAGAAGGACCTCGAGACGATCATCCGCCGGCTCCGCCCCGACCTGAAGGGCGACATCAAGGCGACCGACCGGCTTCGTGACGACCTCGGGCTCGACTCGCTCCACTCGATGGAGCTGCTGTCGGAGGTCACCGAGAAGTACGAGATCGACGTCGACGCCGAGCAGGTCCAGGACGTGCGCACGGTCGGCGAGGTCGTGACGTTCCTCGCGGGCGTCATCGGCTGATCGCGCGCGACGGCGCTCGGCGGAGGGTCGCCGAGCCATCGCCGTCGCTCCCTGCATTCCCGTCCGTCGAGCCGAGGAGAAGTCCCTTTGCGCGTCCAGTTCATCTATCCCTCTTTCGAGCGCCACGCGCAGTCGCACCCCGAGCTGCTCGAGTTCGTCCCCGCCGACGAGTACCTCGGCGGCGCCGGCCTCGGCATCGCGAGCATGGCGGCGGTGACGCCGAAGCACATCGACGTGGCCTTCCACGACGACCGCGTGGTGCCGTTCCCGGTCGACACCGCGCCCGACGCGGATCTGTACGCGTTCTCGTTCTTCACGCCGGCTGCCACGCGCGCGTTCGAGCTCGCCGATCAGCTGCGCGCGCGCGGCAAGAAGACCGTGTGCGGCGGGATCTTCCCGAGCATGATGCCCGACGAGGCCGGCAAGCACTTCGACGCCGTGGTGACCGGCGAAGGCGAAGGCGTGTGGGACGAGGTCCTCGCCGACGCGCAGGCCGGCAAGCTCAAGCCCCGCTACCGGCAGATGCAGCCGTTCGACGTCACCAAGCTCCCGCCGCCGCGCGTGGATCTCTACGTGGAGAACGAGTCGCCGCACCTCAAGCCCGACGACTACCCGCTCCAGCTCTCGCGCGGCTGCCCGCTCTCGTGCGACGCGTGCGTCATCCCGGGCACGCTCGGCAAATCGCTTCGCGTCGTGCCGCACGACATGCTGAGGCAGAGCCTCGCGAACCTGGCGAAGCTCGGCAAGCGCGCGGCGCTCACCGAGGACACGTCGTTCTTCTTCTACTCGGGGGCGCGCCGCCACTTCCGCGAGTTCCTGAAGATCCTCCGCGACGACCCGCGTCCGAGCTACGACAAGATCAGCTACGTCGGCATCAGCGCGCCGATGATCTTGTCGATCGATCCCGAGCTGCTCAAGGAGCTCATCGAGTCGGGCGTCGATCGCTTCTACCTCGTGGGCGGGTTCGACCCGATCACGCGCGGGGCGTTCGGCTGGGGCGATCCGGTGGCGCGCGCGAAGATGGAGCGCGTCATCGACCGCTGCCAGGAGTTCAAGATCGACCCTTACGTCAGCTTCCTCGTCGGCAACGACGGCGACGACGAGGGGGTCTTCGATCGCATGCTCGACTTCTGCGCGAAGACGAAGATCGACAAGTGCGAGTTCGCGATCATGACCCCCTACCCCGGCACGCCCGTGTGGAACCGGATGGTGGCCGAGGACCGCATCATCAGCAGGACCTGGAAGCACTACAACGACGCGAACGTCACGTTCAAGCCGAAGAACATGACGCCCGAGCGCCTGCAGCGCGGGTACGTCGACCTCTGGCGCGGCTTCTACGAGGGACGCAAGGACATCGCCGGGCGTGAGCACCACGCGCGGACGGTGCAGTTCTAACCCCCTTTCCCCAGCCCTTCCCTCCGCACTCGGGGGCAACGGGGCAGCGACGCGACTCGCGCTGACGGTCACTCACTCTCTCACTCTCTCGTTCGCTCCATTCAATCCTCCAAAGCTCACGCCTTCCCTACCCCGAGTGCGGGGGGAGGGACCGAGGGAGCGGGGTTACACGGAGCGACCGAGGGAGGGGGGTCAACCAATGCCCACCGATCTCTTCTCCGAGGCCCTCTCCCACGCCACGACGCTCTCGCCGCGGCTGTTCGCCATCGACGAGCCGTCGCTGCCGTCGATCCTGCGCGAGGTTCGTAGCTTCTGTGCGAAGCACGTCGACCCGGCGCACCTCGACAAGGAGGGGAAGCTCGGCGGCGACCTGCTGGCGCTCGTGGCGGAGCAAGGCTGGTTCGGGCTCACGACGCCGGCCGAGCACGGCGGCGCGGGGCTCTCGATGGCGGCCTCGAGCCGCATCATCGCGGAGCTCGCCGGGCACGACGGCTCGCTCGGCACCTGCGTCGGGCTGCACTCGGGGCTCGCGCTGCACGGGCTCGTGCACCAGGGGAGCGAGGCGCTGCGCGCGCGCTACCTCCCCGAGATCGCGGAGGGCAAGCGCATCTGCGCGTTCGCCGCGACCGAGCCGGGCGCAGGCTCGGACATCTCCGCGGTGAAGACGACGCTCTCGGAGATCGACGGCAAGCTGCGCCTCACGGGGAGCAAGGTCTACGTCACCAACGGCGGCATGGCGTCGCTCGTGACCGCGCTCGCCAGAAGCCCCGGGCTCGGCGGCGCGAAGGCGGGGCACACGCTGGTGTTGGTCGACACGCGCTGGCCGGGCGTGAAGAAGGGGGCCGAGGAGAAGAAGCTCGGACTCAAGGCGTCGTCGACGATCACGATCGACTTCGACGACGTCGAGATCCCCGCAGACCACGTGCTCGGCGAGCCGTCGCAGGGGCTCGCCTACGCGCACAAGGCGCTCGGCTGGGGGCGCACGTACATGGCCGCGGGCTGCTACGGCGTGGCCCGCGCGGCGCTCGCCGCGACGCGCGAGCACGTGCAGACGCGCCAGCAGTTCGGCCGACCGCTCGCCAAGTTCACGCTCGTGCGCGACTCGCTCGCGACGATGCGCGCCGAGGTCTACGCGATCGAGAGCGTGCTTCGCCTGGTGGCCGCGTACGAGGACCAAGGCCTCGGCGACATCGGCCAGCCGTCGAGCGTGCTGAAGGTGCTCGGCTCGGAGGGGGCCTGGTACGTCATCGATCGCGGCATCCAGCTGTTCGGCGGCGCGGGGTTCCTCGAGGAGATCGGCATGGCGCGCCGCCTTCGCGACGTGCGCGTGACGCGCATCTTCGAAGGCGCGAACGACGTGCTGCGCCTGCACCTCGCGTCGGCCGCGCTCGGCTGGCCCATCGCCGCGATGCGCGAGCTGAAGGTCGCGAGCGCCGCGCCCGCGCACCTGGCGAGCGAGGCCGCGGCGATCGACGGCGCGCTGTCGCGGCTCACCGACGCGCTCGAACAGGTGCGCAAGCTCGGCTTCCGCGTCTACGAGAAGCAGGTGCTCCAGTACCAGCTCGCCGACGCGCTGATCTCCGCGTTCTCCGCGCTGACGGTCTACCTGCGCGCGGTCGCGACGCCCGACGACGAAGCGGCGCTCGCGGTGCCGCGGCTCGCGATCGCGCTGCACGTGCGCCGCTCGCTCGACGCGTCGGGGCGCGCGCTGGAGCCGACCGACAAGGCGCGCGATCGCCTGATCGAGCTCGCCGCAGCCGACGAGAGCTAGCCCTCGCTACACCTTCGTCGGCCGAGTTCGCGGCGCGTTTCGTAGCGGACGTGCGCGCCGCGAACGCGCTGCTTTGCGGGTGTTCGAAGCTGAGCGCTCGGCTAGCCTCGCGGCCATGCGCAAGCTCCTCCCTCGCCTCGCCCTCGCCTTCGCGACCACCGTCCTGATGCTCGGCGCCGCCGGCTGCAAGAAGCCGAAGGCGGGCGAGCCGTGCAAGGCCGGGCAGCGCGTGGCGAACAACTACCCGGGCGGGAGCTGCGCGGGGAAGAACGCCATCCTCTGCGTCGACGGTACGTACGAGGACGTGAAGTGCGCCGACTCGTGCTCGTCGATGATGGGCGACGTCTCGTGCGATCGCGTGAAGGACGAAGACGAGCCCTGCTTCCAGGACGAGAAGGCCGACTGCTCGAACGACCACAAGAAGATGCTCAAGTGCACCAAGGGCAAGTGGAAGCTCACCATGGCTTGCAAGTCCGCCAAGGGGTGCATCTCGAACGTCGAAGGGGTGAGCTGCGAGAGCGCCGAGGCCGACGAGGGCGACGCCTGCAAGCAGAAGAACGCGGGCTCGTGCAACCCCGACAAGGACAAGCTGCTCGTCTGCGACGGCAAGAAGTTCTTCGTCGCGAGCAGCTGCCGCGGGCAGAACCACTGCCGCGCGGCGGGGAGCAAGATCGAGTGCGACACCTCGATGGCCGAGATCGGCGACCCGTGCGAGGACGAAGACAAGCTCTCGTGCGACACGAAGAAGAAGGTGCTTCTCCGCTGCAACGGCAAGACCTTCGAGAAGAAGGAGGCGTGCGCGAAGCGCTGCAACAACGCCTTCGACAAGTACTCCTGCGACTGAAGGCGCGAAGCGATGAGCGCGTACCGTGACCGCGGCGAGGCGAGGCGCGAACGGCCACGGCTCCCTCCGCCCGAGAGCGGGGCGTATCCGCACCTCGGCCCGATCGCGGCGTCGTTCGGCGTCGAGCACCTCGGGGCGCTGCGCGTCGTCCTCGACGTGGGCGAGCACGAGGAGACGCGGCGCGTGCAGCTCGATCTCCACCTCGACAGCGGCACCGTTCGAGGGGTCGACGTCCACGTCGACGGCGGCCCGTTCCCGGACCTCGAGCTGCGGCGCGAGGTCGCGGCGGATCGCGAGGGGAAGGCGCGCGCCATCGCGAGCGAGCCGCAGCTTGGCGATCCCGAGTTCGACGCGAAGGTCTACGTCGACTCCGACGTCGACGGCGCCGCGCTCCGACGCGCCTTCGACGAGGACGTGCGTGCGGCGATCGTCGAGCTGGTGAGCGCGGGCGTCGTCGTCCGGATGGGCCCCGACGGCGTACGCGCGCGGCTCGACGCGCCCCACGCGGCCGACGCGCGCGAGTGGTCGCCGAGGGCGATGCGACCGAAGCTCGACGCGCTGCTCGCCATCGGTCGGACGAAGGCGTTCGCGGCCGGCGGCTCGCGGCGCCATCGGCCAGGCAACGGGCTCGTCGCGCTCGCGAGCGCGGCGCTGCTGCCGGCCAGCGGCGCGATGCTGTTCGCGCTCGACGCCTGGACCCCTTCGTACGAGCTCCCGCTGCTCGGCGCGCTCGGCGGCGCGTTCGGCGGATGGCTCCTGCGACCGGCGATCGAGCGCGCCGTCCGCGGCGACGCCGGCTCGTATCGCCGCTACCGCATCCTCGTCGCGCTGAGCCTCGCCCTGGGCGCGTGCGCCGGGATCGCGATCGCCGTGACGGTGAATGGCGCCCTCGACGGGGCGCGGGTCGAGCTGCACGGCCGCGTCGTCGCGATCGACGAGCACGACGCCGAGGAGGGCAAGACCTCGGTCGAGATCGAGCTCGACGACGGCGAGCGCGGGCGACGCGACTACGACGATCGCAAGAGCGAGCTCGCCGTGGGCAACCCCGTGGTGGAGCGGTGGGGACGCGGGCGGCTGGGCTTCCGCTGGCGCGAGTCGAGCCGCGCGACCTCGGGGGCCTCGGCCGCCGCGCCGAAGAAGTGAGAATCGCTCGCCCGAGCGGCCCTCCAAAAAGCCGGAAAGCCCGCCAG
>CAIXWQ010000855.1 GCA_903923175.1 uncultured delta proteobacterium
CGCGCGTGCCGGCGCGCTCCGCTTCCGCTTCTCGCCGGCGACGCGCGACGGCGCGGCGATCCGCGCGCTCGTGCGCGCGCGGGTGACGTTCACGGAGCCACCGCCCGAGCCGAAGCCGCCGCCGCCCGAGCCGAAGCCGTCGAAGCCGCCGCCGCCGGACGAGCCGAAGCCGGCGCCGCCGGACGAGCCGACCGAGCTCGTCGTCGAAGGCGAGCGTCACGAGATCGCCACGACGCCGGTGAGCCGCGCGGAGGTGCGCGTGATGCCGGGCGCCTTCGGCGACCCGTTTCGCGTGATCGAGTCGCTCCCCGGGGTGACGCCGATCCTCAGCGGCCTGCCGTTCTTCTACGTTCGCGGCGCGCCCCCCGGCAACACGGGCTACCTGCTCGACGGCCTGCGCGTGCCGCTGCTGTTCCACGTCGGCGCCGGTCCCTCGGTGATCGCCGCGGGGATGATCGATCGCGTCGACTTCTGGTCGGGCGCGTATCCGGCCGGCTACGGCCGCTTCTCGGGCGGCATCGTCGCGGGCGTCACGCGCGCGCCGGCGACGGACGCGAGGCAGGCGCACGGCGAGTGGCAGGTGCGCCTCTTCGACGCGAGCGCGATGATCGAGGTCCCGCTCGGCGGCGCCGAAGGGCGCGAGGCGACCGTGCTCGTCGCCGGGCGCTACGGCTACCCCGGGCTGCTCGTCTCGCTCTTCAGCTCCGACGTCTCGCTCGCGTACTGGGACTACCAGCTGCGCGTCGCCAAGCGGCTGACCGATCGCGACGTCCTCTCGCTCTTCGTCTTCGGCGCCTACGACTCGCTCTACGACAAGAAGCACGACAAGCAGCTGCTCGGCACGCAGTTCCACCGCGCCGATCTCCGCCTCGATCACGCGCTCGATCACGGCAGCCTCCGGCTCGCGACCACCGTCGGCTTCGAGCGCACCGGCGTCGGCGACGACAGCGCCTCGGCCGCGCAGGATCTCGCGGTCGCGAACCTCGGCACGCGCACGCGCCTCGAGGTGGTCGAGCGCCTCGGCCCCGAGGCGCAGCTCCGCGCCGGCGGCGATCTGTCGCTCGATCGCTACGAGCTCCACTCGGGCGGTGGCTCCAACGGCACCGACGCGCGCCAGCTGCTGCCGAGCCGGATCGACGCGGTGATGGGCGTGTGGGCCGATCTCGTGCTGCACCCGATGCGCGGCGTGGAGCTCGTCCCCGGCGTGCGCTTCGACGTGTACCGCTCCGCCGGCAAGACCGCCCCCGCGCTGGAGCCGCGCCTCGCGACCACGGTCGCGATCGCCCCCTGGCTGGCCTGGATCTCCACGTTCGGCGTCGCCCACCAGATGCCGGCGTTCTTCGTGCCGGTGTCGGGGCTGCAGCCCGGCCTCGGTCGCGGCCTGCAGGAGGCGTGGCAGTTCTCCGAAGGGGTCGAGGCGCGCCTGCCCGCGAAGATCACCGGCACCTTCGTGCTCTTCCACCACGCCTACCGCGGGCTCAGCGATCTGCTGGCGACCTGCGTCGATCGGCGCCCCTCGACCGCCGGCAGCGACTGCGACGTCGACGAGCGCGCCACCGGCGAGACCGACGGCCTCGAGGTGTTGTTGAAGCGGGACCTCAACGAGCGGCTCGGCTTCTGGCTCGCGTACACCCTCTCGCGCACGACCCGCACGTTCCGCGGCGAGACCTTCGCTTCGCAGTTCGATCGCACGCACGTGCTCTCCGCGTCGGGGAGCGCGGTGCTCGGCAGAGGGTGGCGCTTCGGCGCGCGCTTCTCGTACGTGACGGGGCGTCCGGTGACGGCGTCGTTCCGCCCGACCGGCGCCACCGACGCGCCCGCGGCGGCGCCAGCGCGCACCGCGGCGACGCTCCCCGCGGGCTCGCCCGATCCGGCCGCGCTCGTCGAAGGCGAGCAGTTCCTCACGGTCCGGCTCCCCGCGTTCCGCCGCCTCGACGTGCGCCTCGAGAAGCGGTGGCAGCTGAGCGAGACCCGCTGGGTCGCGTTCACCATCGAGTGGTTCAACGCGACCCTCGCCAAGGAGCCGACCGACTACACCTGCGACTACCAGGCGCGCTGCAGCGTGCAGGAGATCGGCCCGGTCACGATCCCGAGCCTCGGCGTCGAAGGGGGCTTCTGACGTCGCTCACATCTTGATGACGACGCGGTGCACGACCACCGGCGCGCCCGACTTCGGCTCGACCACCACGCTGACCTGCGTCGTGCTCGGCGCGCCGCTCAACGTGAACGAGACGCTCGACGACGGCGCCATGTACGGCGACAGCACGCCGATCCCGATCGCGTCGGCCGGGGCGACCACGTTGAGCACCAGCGACGTGACGGCGGTGTGCCCCGACGTCGCGAGCAGCCCGGCGGCGCTGAGGTACTTCGGCATCTCGCTGACGCCGCCGCCGCCGTCGAGCGCCACCACCACGCCGCCGGTCTCGGTGAAGCTCAGGAAGTCGGGCGCCATCGCCGCGCCGACCCCCGCGAGCGTGCCGGTCGGCGCCTTCGCCTGGTCGTAGACGAGCACGAGATCGAAGGTGTCGATCGAGATCCGCGCGAGCAGGTCGCTCTGCGTCGCCGCGGCGCTCAGCGTGTAGGTGCGCCCCGAGGTGGCGGCGCCGGCGTCGAGCAGCGTCTTCACCGACGCGATCTCGGCGGGGTTGGCGAACTCCTGGTAGCCGAGGATGCGCACCGGGTTGTGGCTCGGCAGGAACGCGGCGTTCACCAGCACCTTGGCGACCGACGACGAAGGGCCGACGCCGAGGAAGTCGTGGCCGATGGTGACGGCGTGCCCCGGGATCGCGCCACGGCACTTGCCGCCGTTGCACAGCCCGGTCGGGCAGAAGACGCCGCAGCCGCCGCAGTTGAACGGGTCGATGTCGGGGTCGACGCAGACCCCGGCGCAGTACAGCTGCCCCGCCGCGCAAGGCGACGCGCACTGGTACGTGCCGGGATCGGCGCCCGGCTTGCAGACCGGCGTCGAGCCTCCGCAGCCGATGTCGCAGGCGCCGCAGTGCTCGGCCGTCGTGTACGGCGGCGGCGGGCAGATCGCGCCATCGGGCAGGGTGCCGTCGGTCTCCGGGGCGTCGAGGCGGGCGTCGCCGCCGCTGCCGTCCGCG
>CAIXWQ010000856.1 GCA_903923175.1 uncultured delta proteobacterium
CTCGCCGAGCCGACGGAACAGCTCGCCCGCGAGCGGCGACTCGCCGGCGTACTGGATGCCGAGTCGCAAGATCTCCTCGGCCTGCGGTGACTCGCCGAGCTTCGCGCACGCGGTGCCGAGGAGGCCGAGCCCCTTGGCGATCAGCTGCCGCGCGTCGGGCGCGAGCGCTTGCCCCTCGGGCGTTCGCAGGAAGATGGCGAGCGGCGCAGGCCACGAGCCGAGCAGCGCGAGGACCTTCGCGGAGTCGCCCGCCACGGCGGCCGTCTCGGCCTCCGCGACCTTGGAGAGATCGATGGCGCCGCGCGCGCCGGTCTGCGCGCGCTCGAGCTCCTGACGCACCAGCGCGCCGATGCCGATGCGCAGCTCCTCGAGGCCGAGCGTCTCCTCGAAGCCGTCGCGCTGCACGGCGATCTCGCTGCCATCGACGGTCAGCATCAGCTTGCGCAGGCTGATGCCGAAGAGCGGCGCGAGGAGCAGGTAGCGGATGCCGATGTGCGCCTGGATGGCGTCGACGTCGGTCTCGCGAGAAGGCGGCGGGCCGGACGCTTCGTACGTGAGCAGCGCGCCGACGAGCTGACGACGGAACTCCGGCAGCGAGACGCGACGCGACAGGCCGTCCTCTTCGCCCGCCACGAACTCGACGATCGTCGCGTCGGGGGTGCGGCGATCGACGGTGAGCGCGGTGATGCGCACGCCGGCCACGAGCGAAAACGCGAAGAAGCGCTCGCCGACGATGTCGCAGAGCGCTTGGAAGCTGCCGATGCTCTCGCCGATCCGCTCGAACCACCCGTCCGTGCGGACGGCGTCGAGGGTGATCATGCGCGGCGCGGCCATCCTCGGACGTTACCGCGGCCGACACGATCTGGTCACGCTCGGGAATGCGCCGGCCGCCACGGCGTTGGTGCGACGCGACGGCGGGCGAGCCACCACTCACTTTCACCCACCTGCGCCCACCATAGAATTGCCGGGCCCGGTCCCGCGTGGTACTTCTAGGGCCGGCTCGACTGAGTAAATGCGTGCTTTTCCCTTGGGGAATCCAAGGGGTGGCGCCCGTGTCGGGGCTCGTCCCCGCCACGCCGTTCCGGGTGCCCGGTCACAGGCACCCCCGCGCGTCGCGCCGGGCACCCCGCCCGCCGTCCGCGGTCCCCACCCGGGTCGCGCGCTCAGCCCGCGCGACCCCCGGCGCACCTCGCCCTCGAGGTGCCCGCGACCGTCTCCCTGGAAGAACCGAGCACCCGATGATCTTCGACTGGCTGTACGGCCTCTTCTCGAACGATCTCGCGATCGATCTGGGGACGGCGAACACCCTCATCTACGTGAAGGGCAAGGGGATCGTCTCCTGCGAGCCGAGCGTGGTCGCGGTGCAGCGCGACGAGCGCGGCCAGAAGAAGGTCCTCGCCGTCGGCCGCGAGGCCAAGGAGATGCTCGGCCGTACCCCCGGCAGCATCCAGGCGATCCGCCCGCTCCGCGACGGCGTCATCGCCGACTTCGAGATCACCGAGGCGATGCTCCGCTACTTCATCGCGCGCGCGCACGACCGCCGCACGCTGGTGAAGCCCCGCATCATCATCTGCGTGCCGTTCGGGATCACCGAGGTCGAGAAGCGCGCGGTGAAGGAGTCGGCCGAGAGCGCCGGCGCGCGCGAGGTCTACCTGATCGAAGAGCCGATGGCGGCCGCGATCGGCGCGGGGCTGCCGATCACCGAGCCCTCCGGCAACATGATCGTCGACATCGGCGGCGGCACCACCGAGGTCGCGGTCATCTCGCTCGCGGGCATCGTCTACTCGCAGTCGGTCCGCGTCGGCGGCGACAAGATGGACGAGGCGATCATCGCGTTCATGAAGCGCAAGTACAACCTCGCGGTCGGCGAGCAGACGGCCGAGCGCGTGAAGATGGCGATCGGCAACGCGTACCCGATGGACCAGGTCCTCACGATGGAGGTCAAGGGGCGCGACCTCGTGGCCGGCGTGCCGAAGACCATCCTCGTGAACAGCGACGAGATCCGCGAGGCGCTCCAGGAGCCGCTGAACGTGATCATCGACGCCGTGCGGCTCGCCCTCGAGAAGACGCCGCCCGAGCTCGCGGCGGACATCGTCGACAAGGGAATCGTGCTCACCGGCGGCGGCGTTCTCCTGAAGAACCTCGACGTGCTGCTGCGCGAGGAGACGGGCCTCCCCGTGATGGTCTGCGACGATCCGATCAGCGCCGTCGTGCTCGGCTCCGGCAAGGCGCTCGATCACCTCGAGCTGCTCCGGGAGGTCACGATCGGCTGAGCCGGTCGTCGACCCGTGACTCCGATGACCACTCCTTGCGCGAGCCAGCGTACCGCCACCGCGAGGGCGCGTGCCTTGCGTGAGCCGCGCGCGCGCGCTCGCGGAGGCCCGCGATGAGCTCGCCGTTCCGCCGCGGCCGCGACGCCATCGTCGTGATCCTGCTGCTCGCGCTCCCGTTCTTCGTGCTGCGCTCGAACGTCCGCGATCCGAAGAAGCTGAACGGCCTCGATCGCTTCGTGCTCCGCGTGTCCGCGCCGCTCCAGTACGTGGGCGCGCTGGTCGGCCGCGGAATCTCGTCGCTCGTCGGCTCGTACGTCTACCTCGTGGACGTGAAGAAGGAGAACGAGAAGCTCCAGCACGACTCCGCGCAGCTGCGCGAGCAGGTCCGGCGCCTCGAGTCGCTCGACGCCGAGAATCGGCGGCTGCGTCGCCTGCTCGGGCTGAAGGAGCAAGTCGGGCCCGAGGCGCTGACCGCGCAGGTGATCGCGCGCGACACGACCGATTTCCGCGTCGCGCGGCTGACCCTCGATCGACCCGGGCTCGAGGTGAAGGCCGGCTGGCCGGTCATCAGCGACGAGGGGGTGGTGGGCGTGGTGTTCCGCGCGGAGGGCGAGACGCTCGAGGCGCAGCTCGCGATCGATCCGCAGCTCGCGATCGACGTCGTGGACGCGCGCACGGGCGCGCGCGGAATCACGCGCGGCACCGCCGAGACCGACCGCTACGCATGCAAGGTCGAGTACATGCGACGCAGCGACGAGGTCGACGTCGGCGATCTCCTGGTGACCAGCGGCGTCGGCGCGCGCTTCCCGAAGAACATCCCGGTCGCGAAGATCACCAAGATCAAGAACCGCGGCTTCGGCGAGTTCCAAGAGGTCGAGGCCGAGCCCATCGTGAACTTCTCGCAGGTCGAAGAGGTCTTCGTGCTGCCGCCGACCGCGGAGCAGGCGGCGCGCGCGGCGGCGCTCGAGAAGGCCCCCGAGCCGACGAAGAAGAAGTAGGCGAGCTCGTCCGAAGATGCGCTACACCGCCTTCCTCCTCCTCGGCCTGCTGCTGATCGTCGTGCAGGGCGAGCTGTACCTCGCGCTCGGCAACCTCGGCGCGCTCGGCTTTCGTCCGACGCTGCTCGTGCCGTTGCTGGTGTGGCTCGGCGTGACCGACACCAACCTGTCGATCGCGGCGGGGATCGCGTTCCTGCTCGGCTACGTGCTCGACGTGGTCGGCGGCGCGCCGGTCGGCCTCTACACGTTCATCTCGGTGGCGACGCTCGGCCTCGCGCGGCTCACCGGGCTGCGCATCGTGGCGCAAGGGGTGCTCGCGCGCGCCCTGCTCGCCGGCGCCTTCGCCGCGCTCGGTGGGCTCATGGCCCTCGTGCTCCTCGCGATCTTCGGCAAGTCCCCGTGGGTGCCGCGCGCCTACGCCCCGCGGCTGATCCCGCACGCCGCGGCCACCGCCGTGTTCGCGCCGCTCATCTTCAAGCTCGCCGAGCGCACGCAGGCGTTCGCGGCCGGCTTCCTCGAGCCCGCACGCGTGGCCTCCGGCACGGTGCGCGGCGGCCGGGACAGCGCCCCGGCGGCGCGCGACGACGTCGATGCGCAGGGCGGAGGCGCGGCGTGAACCTCCTCTCGCAGCGCCCCGACGTCGGCGAGTTCCGCAAGCGCTACCCGTGGATGATGCTGGTGGTGCTCGCGCTCATGTGCGTGCTCATCGGCAAGCTCGTGCACCTGCAGCTCCTCAAGCACGAGGAGAACGCCGCGATCGCGCGCGAGAACATCATCCACCGCACGGTGCTCGCGACCAGCCGCGGGCTCATCCGCGATCGCAACGGCGTCGTGCTCGCGGGCTCGCGCGAGTCGTGGAACGTGTACGTCGTCCCGGCGCGCCTCGATCTCGACAAGACCTGGCCCAGGCTCGCCGAGCACCTCGCGCTGGGCCCGGTCGAGAAGGGGAAGATCGAGCAGCGGCTGCGCCAGGTGCGCACCGACGACCTCGTCGCGCTCAGGAAGAACCCGAAGTACCACATCCGCGAGGTCATCGTCCGCGAGGACGTGAGCCGCGACGTCATCGGCGTGCTCGAGACGCGCCGCGAAGAGCTGCCCGCGGTGAGCTGGGTGTCGGTACCGATGCGGTACTACCCGAACAAGGAGCTCGGGTTCCACCTGCTCGGCTACGTCAACGAGGTCACCAAAGAGGACCTCGACGGCTCGCCGGACGGGGCGATGCAAGCGGGCGACCGCGTCGGACGCAGCGGGATCGAGAAGACGTGGGAGAGCTACCTGCGCGGCCAGCGCGGCTGGCGCAAGACGATCCTCGACGCCAAGGGCAACCGGCGTACGACCAAGGAGGATCTCGAGCACCTCGACGATCCGCGCGAGCAGCCGCCGGTCCCGGGGCGCGACGTGCGGCTCACCATCGACGTCGACCTCGTCGCGGCCGCGCGCCGAGCGTTCGCGGGGCAGCTCTCGGGCGGCCTGGTCGCGATCGAGGCGAAGACGGGGCGCATCCTCGCGCTCTACTCGAAGCCTTCGGTCGACCCGAACGAGTTCGTGGTCGGGCTCACGAACAAGCAGGCCGAGGCCATCCTGCAGAACCCGCTCCGGCCGCTCATCGACAAGTCGATGTTCGACGCGTTCTTCCCGGGCTCGACGATGAAGCCGTTCACGGCGCTCGCGGCCCTGCGCACGCACTCGCTCACCACCAGCTCGTCCTACCTCTGCGAGCACGTGTTCACGTACGGCAAGACGCGCTTCAAGTGCGAGGGCATGCACGGCTGGATCGGCCTGCACGACGCGATCACGCACTCGTGCAACATCTACTTCTACCAGGTGGGCCGCGACACCGGCATCGACGCGATCGCGGCGATGAACCAGGAGTTCGGCTTCGGTCAGCGCACCGGCATCGGCATCCAGGAGGTGCCCGGGCTCGTGCCGACGCAGGCCTGGTACACGCAGCACTACGGCGGCAACTACCACAAGGGCTTCGCGCTCAACGCCGCCATCGGGCAGGGCAACACCAAGGTCACGCCGCTGCAGCTCGTGCTCGCGTACGCGGCGCTCGCCAACGGCGGCACGCTCTACGCGCCGCAGCTGGTGCGCTCGATCGAGACCCCGGTGGTCGACGGCCAAGGGGGCGGCGTCGAGATCGACTTCGCGCCGCGCGTGCGCCGCAAGATCACGCTGCCGCCCGAGTTCACGCGCTACGTGCTCGACGCGATGCACGGCGTCGTGAACGAGGAGACCGGCACCGCGTTCCGCGAGCGCCTCCCGGGGCTCGACGTCGCGGGGAAGACCGGTACGGCGCAGGTCTCGAAGGTCGGGCCGCAGAGCAACATCGACCCGCACACGCTCTGGTACTTCAACCGCGACCACGCGTGGTTCGGCGGGTTCGCCCCCTACAACGATCCCGAGATCGCCGTGGTGGCGTTCGTCGAGCACGGCGGCGGCGGCGGCAAGAACGCCGCGCCGATCGCGATGCGCGTGATGCAGGAGTACTTCAACAAAGTGAAGCCGGCGCGCGAGGGGCTCCCCGGCTCCGGGCTCGGCAAGCCGCCGGTGGCGACCAAGAAGGACAAGGGGGCGCCCCGATGAGCTCGCGGGTCGCCCTCCCCTCGCGCGCGCGCGACAACATCGACTGGCCGCTGCTCATCGTGGTCGCGCTCATCGCCGTCGTCGGCGTGGTGAACCTCTACAGCGCGACCAGCGTCGCGCGCGCCGGCATCAGCGATCTGTACGTCACGCAGATCTACTGGCTCGTCGCGGGCGGCATCGCGGCGACGGTCGTGGCTTCGATCGACTACCGGCACTTCGAGCGGCTGGCGTACCTGATCTACGGCGCGGGCATCGTGCTGCTGCTCCTCGTCTTCATCCTCGGGCGCGACATCCACGGCGCGTCGCGCTGGATCGACATCGGCGGCAAGGACCGCGGGTTCCGGTTCCAGCCGAGCGAGTTCATGAAGATCATCCTCGCGGTCTCGCTCGCGAAGTACCTGCACGACGACCCCAAGCTCCCCACCGGCCCGGGCGGCGGCGGCCGCGGGATCAAGGATCTCATCGGCCCGGCGATCATCGCCGGCATCCCGTTCGCGCTGGTGGCGAAGCAGCCCGACCTCGGCACCGGGCTGATCCTGCTCGGCATCTTCGTGTCGATCATCTCGCTCGCGAAGATCCGCTGGCAGTCGCTCGCGAGCCTCGCGCTCACGTTCGCGGTCGCGGCGCCGCTGATCTGGAACTACGCGCTGCACGACTACCAGAAGAAGCGCTTCATCTCCTTCATCAACCCCGAGCTCGACATCCGTGGCGCCAACTGGCACGCGCACCACGCCCGCGTGGCCATCGGAGACGGCGGCCTCTGGGGCGCCGGCTACATGAAGGGGACGCAGAACCACTACCTGTTCATCCCCGAGCAGCAGACCGACTTCCCGTTCCCGGTGTTCGCCGAGGAGTGGGGGTTCGTCGGCTGCGTGGTGCTGGTGTGCCTCTACGCGTTCCTGGTGATCTGGGGGATCCGCATCGCCGCCTCGGCGCGCGATCGCTTCGGCGCGGTGCTCGCCATCGGTGTCACGGCGATGATCTTCTGGCACGCGTTCTTCAACATCGGGATGGTGACCGGCGTGCTGCCGGTCGTGGGCGTGACCCTGCCGCTCTTCAGCTACGGCGGCTCGAGCGTCACGACCATCCTGATCGGCATCGGCCTGCTCATGAACGTGAGCATGCGCCGCAACGTGGTCGGGTAGCGCACGTCGCGCCTGCGCCGCGCCGACGATCGAGCCGGAGCCCGCTCGCGCACGTGCACGGCGTGAGGTCGCGCGTCAGCGAGGCGCGTAGAGCTCGGCGAGCAGCGACGCGTGGCGCTCCGCGACGACGCGACGCCGCACCTTGAGCGTCGCGGTGAGCTCGCCGTGCCCGGCCGAGAGCTCGCGCGGCAGGATCGCGAAGCGCTTGATCGACTGGAACGACGCCAGCTCCGCGTTGGCCGCGTCGATCTCGCGCTGGAGGCGCGCGCGCACGCGGACGTCGGCGGCGAGCGCCTCGGCGGGCACGCCCTGGAGCTCCGGGAGCTCGGCGCGGAGCGTCGCCTCGTCGGCGACGAGCAACGCGACGAGGTGCGGCCGACGATCGCCGAGGACCACGGCGCGCGCGATGAGCGGCGAGCGCACGAGCAGCGCCTCGATCGCCTGGGGGGCGACGTTCTTGCCGCCCGCGGTGACGAGCACGTCCTTCTTGCGGTCGGTGATCCGGACGAAGCCCTCGTCGTCGATCGTGCCGATGTCGCCGGTGTGGAGCCAGCCCGCGGCGTCGATCGCCTCGACGGTCTCGTCCGGGCTCGCGTGGTAGCGGAGCATCACGTTGGGGCCGCGGATCAGCAGCTCGCCGTCGGAGGCGGTGGAGACCTCGACGCCGGGGAGCGGGCGGCCGACGGAGCCGAACCGGAAGGCCTGCGGTCGGTTCACCGTCGCGGCGGCGGTGGTCTCGGTCAGCCCGTACCCCTCGAGCACGAGCACGCCGACCGCGTGAAAATACTCGGCGAGGCGCGCGTCGAGGGGCGCGCCGCCGCTCGCGAGGAAGCGCACGCGGCCGCCGAAGCGCGCGCGGATCTTCGAGAAGACGAGCTTGTCGGCGTAGCGGTGCTGCAGCTCGAGCGCGAGCGGGAGCGCCTGCCCCGCGCGTCGCCTCCGAGCGACCTCGTGGCCGATGGCGATGGCCCAGTCGTAGATGCGTCGCTGCACCTCGCCGGCCTCGCGCGACTTCTGCTCGGCGAGCTCGTAGACCTTCTCGAGGATGCGCGGCACCGTGCCGAAGAAGGTCGGGCGGACCTCCTCGGCCTCCTCGAGCGCCGAGAGGATCGAGCTCGCGATCGCGCTCGACGCGCCGACGCGCAGCGCGGCGATCGCGAGCATCTTGCCGAAGACGTGGCTGAGCGGGAGGAACAGCAGCTGCTCGTCGGCGGCGCCGACCCCGAGCAGCTCGCCCATCTGCGCGACCTCGAACACGAAGTTCTGGTGCGTGAGCACCACCCCCTTCGGCGCGCCGGTCGTCCCCGAGGTGTAGATGATCGTCGCCGGATCGCCGGCGGAGATCGCCTCGCGACGCGCCCCGAGCTCGTCGCCCCGCTCGGGCAACGCCGCTCGACCTTCGACGAGCAGCGCCTCGACCGACAGCGAGGCCCCCTGCCCCGGCCGCGCGCAGATCGCCGTGGCCTCGCACCCCTGCGCGGCGAGCTCGGCGAACGAGCGCGCGTCGTCGACGACGACGAAGCGCGCCCCGGAGTGCCGGAGGATCTCGGTCGTCTGCGCGGCGGTGAGCCCCGCGGGCACGGCCACGGTGAGCGCGCCGGCGAGGAGCGTCGCGAAGTCGCACAGGAGCCACTCGAGCGATGTGGAGGCCGCCAGCGCGACGCGCTCTCCGGCGAGCAGCCCGCGGCCGACGAGCGCCGCGGCGAGCGCGCGCGCGTCGTCGTGGAACGCGCGCCAGGAGATGGCGCGCCAGGTGCGCCCGTCCTTGACGCGATAGCCGACGGCGTCCGGCCGCGCGCGGACCTGCTCTTCGAGGAGGGCGAGGAGCGTGCGCGACGTGGTCAAGGATCTCCCGCGCGGCTTCCGCTCAGAAGCCGACTTTGAGGCCGATTTCGGGCGCGATCGCGAAGCTGAAGGTCGGCACGGGGAAGATCACCTTGAGCCCGAGGTTCAGCGCGGCCTTCGGCCCGAGGAAGATCCAGGCGCCCGTGCCGACCGACACGAAACCCGCGCCCGCGGTGCGGTAGGCGTTCACCTTCGGGATGATCGGGTTGCCCTGCGGATCGGTGACCGTCGGGTCCGCGAACGACGGGTCTTGCGGGCGCACGATCACGTTCGTGATCTTGGCGTCGATCTCGCCGTAGCCGAAGCCGAGGCCGAGGAACGGCCGCACCGTCGCTTCGTTGAAGAAGTAGTGGAAGCGCGCTTCGGCGTGGATGGGCGAGAACTTGTGAACCGCCGTCGGGTTGCCGTTGAAGGCGTAGCCACCGCGCGCGCCGATCATGAGGCGCGGCGTCACGAAGTAGTCGGCCGAGACCAGGACGCGGCCGGTCCCGACGGCCGTGCCGCCCTCGGTCTTGCCGCCGTTCGCGAGGACGACGTTCGTGTTGTTGCCGAGATCGGCGCGCCCGTTGATGTTGGTCACCGAGTCGGCCGAGCACGCCCAGCCGCTCTGGTTGCAGAGGTCCTGGGTGATGCCGAGGCTGACGAACTCGAGCTGCGCGTCGATCCCGAGGAAGAAGCGCGCCGGAGCGTCGCTCGGCTTCTTCGCCTTCGACTTCGCCTCGCCCGCCTCGCAGCGCTTCTTGCCCTCGTCGCCCTCGGCGCACACCAGGCCGTCCTGGCACTCGTCGTCGGCCGCGCAGCCGCCCCCTTCGGGCTTCTTGTCGCCCTGGTCGCCGCACTGCTTGGGCTCCTTGTCGCCGGGGAGCGTCGGCGTCTCCTCGCCGTCGGGCATCGTCGCGACGATCGAGAGCGTCTCGGGGCTCTTCACCGAGCCCTTCTTGTCGACCTCGTTCCCCGAGTCGTCGAAGGCCTTCACGAAGTACTTGATCTCGCCGGCCGCGGCGGTGTGCGCGCACGGGATGATCGCGACGTAGACCTTCCCCTGCTTCTCGGCCTCGAGCGCCCGGTACTTGTCCATGGCGTCGGTCTTGAACGAGACCTTCACCGACGACACGCCCTTGGGGACGCTGACGACGATGGGGAATTCGTACCCGACCGGCGCAGTGGTGAACTTCACCGTGACGCCGCCCTCGTCACTGGACGGCTTGCCCGAAGGCTTGCCCGACGGCTTGCCCGAGGAGCCCTTGGCGCGCTTCTTCGCCGCCTCCCACGCCTTCTTCACCTCGGCGTTCGAGAGGTAGTCCTTCGGGACCTCGCCCTTCGGATCGGCCTCGAGCGCGGCGTCGAACTCGGCGTCGGCCCCCTTGGCGTCCTTGCTGGTCGCCAGGACGACGCCGAGATCGCGGTGCAGCAACGCCATCGTCGCCGCGGAGCACTTGTCGGCTCCACAGCGGTCGATGGCCTTCTGCAGCTTGCTCTTGGCCTTCTTGAGGTCGAGCCCGAGGTAGTCGTTGTCCATCGCGTCGGTCGCCAGCTTCTTGGCTTCCGACTCGGCCTTCGCGTCGACCGCCTGGGCGGACGGCGCGAGGGAGAGAGCGAGGACGAAAGGAGCGAGCGACGCGACGAGGCGCGCGTGGAGATGAGCCGTGCGAGGCATGTACCCGTGTACTCCGCTCGGGCGGCCGGAGGGCTTCAAGGCGCGCGGCCCTCGCCGCGCCGCCGTTCCGTCAGAGCCCGACTTTGATGCCGATCTCGGGGGCGATGCCGAGCGAGAACGTCGGCAGCGGGAAGAGGAGCTTGAGGTTCGCGTTGAGCGCGATGTTGGGCGAGACGAGGAACCAGATGCCGCCGCCGAGGGCGGCGAAGCCCTGCCCGGCGAGGCGGTAGCCCTTCACGCCGGTCAGGCGGCAGGCCGTGCTCGGATCGGCGGCCGGCTCGCTGCAGTTGTTGACCTGATCGACCGGGACGACCTTGATCTCGGGGACGGGCGCGTCGAACTCCGCGGCGCCGCCGCCGATCATGACGTACGGCTTCACGCCGGTGGTCGCGAGCGGATCCTTGCCGAAGAAGTACTGCGCGCGCGCCTCGATGTGCCACGGGAAGAAGGTCACCGTGTTCGCGGTGTTGCCGCCGAACGCGCGACCGAGCCGCAGCCCGAGCGAGATGTTGCTCGTCACGAAGTAGTCGAACGAGATGAACGCGCGCATCGTGCCGAGCGCGGGCCCGCCGCTGGTGCGGCCCGAGGCGCCCGGGACGGTGTCGATGTTGTCCGGGTACTTGTCGGTCGGCCCGAGGCCGACGTCGTGGCCGGAGTAGACGCAGGCCCACGTGTTGGCCTTGCAGATGTCGTCCTCGCTTCCGAGGAACAGCGCGTCGGCCTGGAAGTCGGCCCCGATCCAGAGGCGCTTCGCCTTGCTGGCGGCCTTCTTCGGCGTGCCGGAGCCGTCGCCCGACTCGTAACACCACTTCGTGCCGTTGTCGTTCGGCACGCAGGCGAGACCGGCGTCGCACTCGTCGTCGGCGTCGCAGCCGTCGCCCTGGTGCTTCTTGTTCGCGCTCGCGCACGGGAAGCCGGGCTGGCAGTCGGCCTTGTCGGTGCACTTCTCCGGCTCTTTGCCGTCGGGATAGGTCGCGCCCTCTTCGCCCTCGGGGAGCTTGTCGACGAGCTTGATGATCTGCGGCTTCTTCGGCGTGCCGTGGTGATCGACCTCGTTGTTCTGGTCGTCGTAGGCGCGCACGTAGAACTTGATCTCGCCGGGGAACTGCGTGTCCTCGCAGCCGATCTCGACGAGGTACTTCTTCCCCGCCTTCTTGGCCTCGACGGTCTTGTACTTGTCCATCGCGGCGGTCTTGTACGAGAGCTTGATCTTCTCGGCGTCTTCCTCGATGTCGATGACGATCGGGAGCTTGTAGCCGGCCTCGGCGACCGTGGTCTTGATGGTGATGCTCCCCTCGTTGTTCTCCGGGGGCTTGGAGGTCGTCGTCGGGGCGCTGCCGGTCTTGGTCGACGTCGGCGGCGGCGCGGCGGTCGCGGCCTTCTTCGCGGCCTCCCACGCCTTCTTCACGTCGGGGTTGTCGAGGTAGTCCTTCGAGATGACGACGTTCTCGTCGGCCTCGAGCGCGGCCTCGAACTCGCTCTGGCCCCCCTTGGCGTCCTTGTTGTTCACGAGGACGACGCCGAGGTCGCGGTGGAGGCTGGCGATCAGCTTCTTGCCGCACTTGTCCTCACCGCACTTCTTGAGCGCCTCGGTGAGCTTCTTCTTGGCATTCGCCAGGTCGAGCGACAGGAAGTCGACGTCCATCGCGTCGCCCTGGAGCTTTCGGACCTCGCCCTCGAGCTTGGCGTCGGCACCGCTCGCGAGGTGAGCGACGGAACCCGCGGCGAGCAGCGAGCAGACCAGAGCGAGGTGGCGGAAGGACGAGCGACGCATTCAGAAGCTCCTTCACGGCGAGGACGGAGACGGCAGGGGACCGCCTGGCGAGCGACCCGTGCGGGGGCGCCCCGAGTGACCCGCGCGCGTGGCGACGACAGCATGGCCGTCGCGCAGCGATGCACGGCCGGCATTTCATACTACAGCCGCGTGTCCCGGGGGAACCAATCCGCAGCGAGGATCCGCGACGATCCCTGGTCGCACGTCGTGGTCACACGAGGAGTAGATCGGTGGATTTCTCCACCGACGGTCTCCGAGCGAGGCTCGGATTCGCCTCGGGGCGATTGCTCAATCCGAAGCGGGGGCCTGGGGGCAGAGGCGCAGCCCGCGCCCCCAGCGTGACCGGGTGGCGCCTCGCGCCCGCGTGTCCCGACGAAGTCGCGCCTCGAAGCGAGGGCGCGCGTCGGCACTGGCGGGCGGCGTCACGGCGCCTTGCCGCCCTCGGTCCGCATGAACTCGACACGCCGATTCTTCGCGCGGCCTGCCTCGTTCGCGTTGGTGTCGATCGGCTTGCGCTGCCCGTAGCCCTTGGCGGTGAGGCGGCTCCCGGAGATGCCGCCCTTGTCGATCAGGTACTTGCGGACCGACTCGGCGCGCTCCTGCGACAGCTTGTCGTTGTAGCCGTCGCCGCCGATGTTGTCGGTGTGCCCGCCGATTTCGAGGGTGATGTCGGGGTTCTCTTTGAGGACCTGGGCGACGGCGTTCAGGATCGGGAAGCTGTCGGCCTTGATCGTCGCCTTGTTGAACTCGAAGTGGATCTGCTGCGTGATCTTGATCTGCGAGGTGGTGACGACGACGATCGACGGCTTCTTCGGACAGCCCTTGGGGTTGCCGTCCTTGGGGCCGGGATCGAGGGGGCACATGTCCTCGAGATCGAGGACGCCGTCCTTGTCGTTGTCGTCCTCGGGGCAGCCGTCGCCGTCCTCGTAGCCGTCGGGGTCCTCGGCCTGATCGGGGCACTTGTCGAGCTTGTCGACGATGCCGTCACCGTCGTTGTCCGGGTCGGGGCAGCCGTCGTCGTCGAGGTAGCCGTCCTTGTCCTCCGGGAGGGTCGGGCAGCTGTCGCGCGAGTCGGCGATGCCGTCGCCGTCGGAGTCGGGGTCGTCCGGACAGCCGTCGTCGTCCTGGAACCCGTTGTAGTTCTCGGGGACGTCGGGGCACTTGTCGTCGGGGTCCTTGAAGCCATCGCCGTCGCGATCGCCCGGCTTCGGCACGACGACCGGCTTCGCGATGACCACGCCACGATCCGTGCACTTCTCGGCGGGCGAGTTGTCGAACGCGGCGTGCGCGTTGGGGATGGCGATCGCGAGGTGCTCGTCGGCGCGGGAGACGAACCCCTGCTCGAGCTCGAGCTTCGCGAAGCGGGCGTGCGACTCGGCGAGCGCGAGCTCACGGGGCGCGCAGCGGAGGGCGCCGTTCGCCTTGGCCTGCTCGATGGTCTTCTCAAGGCCGGCGATGCGCCCGTTCTCGCGCGCCGGGCCGGCGCACGAGATTGCCGCGGCGACCGCGGGGATGGCGAACAGCGACGCCGCGCGGGCGGCGCGGAGCACGAGGGCCCTCATCGCCCCGCTCCTTTGCGCACGGCGCTCGCCTGGTTGATGGCCTGGTTGGCGAACGTCTCGGCCTCGTCGATGAGATCGAGCGCGTCGCCGTAATCGGCGCGCGCGGCCTCCTCGCGGGCTTTGTCGACGCGCTCCTTGGCCGAGTAGTACTCGTAGGGAGCGTTCGCCTCGGCGCCGAGCTCCTTGGCCTTCTCGACCTTGGCCTCGACGGAGTTGATGCGCACCGAGTACGCGACGCCGCCGCAGCCGGCCATGGCGGCGACGGCTGCGAAGAGTGCTCCTGCGATCGTGTGCTTCGCGGTCGTTCGCACGCGTACCTCGCCTTGGTTCGACGGTATCGTTCCGCGCACGGCTGCGTCAATCACCGATCGGCGCCGCGACCCCGCGCCCACCCCGCCGACGTCGAGCCAAAAAAAGGCGAACGCCGCCGAGGACTCGCACCTCGGTCGGCGATCGGAGCGCGAGCCTGCGCCCGCGGACGGGAGGCTAGAGCTTGCGGTACACGCCCACGACGACCCCGAGGATCATCGTGTTGCGCCAGTCGCTCGCGAGGACGTAGATCGGCGCCATCGCGGCATTGGCCGGCTGCAGGCGGATGCGATCCTTCTCGGGGAAGTAGTACTTCACCGTCGCCTCGTCGCCGATGAGGGCGACGACGATGTCGCCACGCGAGGCGGTGGGCTGGCGGCGGACGAAGATGTAGTCGGCATCGTAGATGCCGGCCTCGATCATCGACTCGCCCTGCACGCGCAGCGCGAAGACTTCCTTGCCGCCGCGGACGAGCATCCGGTCGATCCGGACGGTGTCGATGACGTTCTGCTCGGCGAGGAGCGGCATGCCCGCGGCGACGCGCCCGATGACGGGGACTTCGACGAGTCGCTCGTCTTCGCGGACGTGGCTGGGATCCCCGTTTCCGTTGGCCGCGGCGGGCGGGTCGTTCTCGGCGACGCCGTCGGGGCCGGGCGTCGAGGGGCGCAGGGCGCGCGACTTCATGTCCTCGCGGGTCAGGTACCCTTTGCGCTCGAGGGCGCGCAGGTGATCGTTGACGCCGTTGGTGGAACGGATGCCCATGAAGGCGCCGATCTCACGCAGCGTGGGCGGGTAGCCGCGATCGTGGATCGAACGCCGGATGTACTCGAGGACCATCTGCTGACGATGGGTGAGCCCCTGCATCGAACCCGCCTCTCCTTCGACCCCGGGCGTGCCGGGGCAATCTGCCCAAGACGAACGCGAATCACCCCGGATGGGGCGCCTCGCCGCACCGCGGAGCGAAACCACCCCGGCTCCACCATGGACGGCGGAACGGGGAGGCCTCGCGAGCTCACGATGCGGACGCGTAGGCGCCGCAGGTGAGCAGGGTGCTAGGAATCTGAAGACGGGAGCGCCTGCAGACTCGCTTGTGACTTCGACTTCCCAGTCGGGGACGGCTTCGCCCCCGCTTGGTTGCACTGAACATTACTGAACAGGTGGCTGGGGTGTCAAACTTGTGGCAACACCGGCGGGCGATCCTCGCGGCGGGGGCTTGCGCGCTCGCGATTTCCGTGATCCCGGCCGCGGCGCTAGCGGCGGCGACGGAGGGCTCCACGGCGGTCGCGGTGTCGAGCTCGGCGAGCCTGGCGGGGCGATCCTCCGCCCCGGCCACGAGCGTCGGCGCCAACGCCAGCGCCACCGCCAGCGCGACCGAATCCGCCCGGGGGCGCGCCGCGCAGCCGAGCGTGGTCGCGGGCAAGCCGAGCGAGTCGAACCGCCGGAGCGCCGTGCTCCGCGTGCTGCTCGGCCTCGCCGCCGCCGTCGTGCTGGCGATCATGGCGGCGCACCCGCGCGTGCGCGCGATCGAGACGTGTACGCGCGCACCGACGACGGCCGCCTCGCCACGATCCTCGGGGCGGTGGTCGCCGCGTCGTTCGTGAACGACGTCGCGGTGCAGCTCGTCGCGCAGCGCGTGAACCGGCTCTCGCCGGCCGCGATCGACGAGGCCGTGCACGCGATCTCGCTCGCGCCGACCGCGGCCTTCGAAGACGACGACGAGTACGCGCTCGCGCTCCCCCCGCCCGTGTCGATCCCGCCGCCGCCGCGGCTGCCGATCGGGCTCGAGCCGCCCGCGGAGGCGAGGCGCACGGCCGAGCAAGGCGGATCGCCGGGGGCAGGCGGCCAGATGCGGTAGATTGCGTCGATGTCAGCGGGCTGCTTCGCGCTGGTGCTCCACGCGCACCTGCCGTTCGTGCGTCACCCCGAGCACGAGCTGCACCTCGAGGAGCGCTGGCTCTTCGAAGCCATCGTGGAGTGCTAC
>CAIXWQ010000857.1 GCA_903923175.1 uncultured delta proteobacterium
GCCACGACCTGCGCCGCGTGCTCCTCGCCGAGCGGGCGGAAGGCCGCGAGCGCGCGCGCCAGGTCCGGATCCTTCTCGGCGTCGGCCTCGAGCGCCGAGCGATCCGCCTCGGAGAGCGTCCCCTCGCAGAGCGCGTCGAGCCGGGGATCGAGCGCGGCCTCCTCGTCGCGCAGCGCGGCGCCCAGGCTCGCGAGCAGCGCGTCGTCGGCGCGCGTCTCCGCCGCATTCGGCGCGTTCGGGGACTTCACGAGGCCTCCTCGGCCGCGGCGGCGGCGATCCGCGCGCCGAGCTTCGGCTCGGAGGCGGGGTCGAGCTCGAGCGCGAGCTTGCGGGCGAGCTTGCCGAGCCGGCTGCGCCACGCGTACACCGCGTCGGGCTGCATGCCGAGCTCGGCGCACACCTCTTCGACCGAGCGCTCGTCGACGAAGAGGAGCCGGAAGATCTGCAGCCCTTTGGGCGTCACCGAGGCGCGCAGGCGATCGAGCAGCCGCTCGAGGAAGTCGCGCGAGCTGACGTGCGCGTCGATGGCGGGCGGCGCCCCCTGGGTGCCCGGCCCGTCGAGCGCGTCGCCGGCGGCCTCGAGCGCGTCGCGCTCGGTCGGATCCTCGGTCCACGGGCTGCGGCGGCCGGAGCGCAGGATCGAGCAGACCTCGCGCTCGGCGACCAGGCCGACGAAGTTCTTGAGCGAGAGCCCCTTGTCGGGGTGCCAGGCGCGCAGCGCACGGCCGCCGTCGTCGAAGAGCGCGACGAAGACCTCCTGGACGAGATCGGCCACGTCCTGGCGCACGTCGCGCGCGGCGGCGTGGCGGCGATGGCGCAGGAGCGCGCGCGCCACCCGCGCCTGCGCGACGGGCATCATGACCGCCACGAACGCGGAGACCGCCTGGGGATCGCCCGCGAGCGCGCGGTCGAGGCCGGCGGGCGAGACGTCCATGCGGACGAACCTACACCGTCGCCACGGGCGCGAACAAGGCGAGCAAGGCGTGGTCCCCAGCATGGTGCGCGCATTCCCGGGGGGCGGGCGCGGGCGCGCGCGTCGACCCGATCGGGAGTACGCCGCGAGCGGGCGAGATCTGAGATCGGCGCGCACGCTCGCCGCGCGTGCGGTCGGAGCTGCGGTGCGCTTGAGGCCGCCGCCGCTCTCGTCCACCGACAAGGGGTACGGGGTGCCCGCCGCGTCCTGCCCCCGCACGGTGCCGGCCTTCAGCGACACGGTCCCGAAGCCCGGCCCGGCGCCGACGAAGAAGGCCACCGCGCGGCCGAAGTACGCGCGCGACATCAGGTTGAACCCGAGGAACGTGGCGCCGCCGCCCCGCAGGTACAGGTAGTCGAAGCCGAACGCGCTGCGCTCGGCCTCGTACGAGAACCCCGCCTGGAAGCCGAACATCAGCGTGCTCTCCGAGAGCAGCCCGAGCGCGCCCGTGACGGCGCCGGCGCCGAAGAAGGCGCCCGTGCGGACCTCGTCGCCTCGCTTGGCGGGCTCGGCCTCGCCGGTCGAGGAGTCCTCCCGAGAGGGGCTCGGCCGGTCGTCGGGCTCGACCTCCGGACACCCAGCGTCGTCGCTCTCCGTCGCCGGCGCGTCGGGACTGGCGCCCGCGCTCGTGCTCGCGCTCGCGCTCGCGGCAGCTTCGGGCGCGCGTCGCGCGCGCGGGGACGGGCCGAGGAGCTGCGTGACGAGCCGCGGGGCGTCGCACGCGGCCTCCTCCGGCCAAGGCGCGCGCCCGCCGCGTGTCGTAACCTCGACCGACGCGGGGCGTTCGTCGGGGCGAGGAACGAGGGAGGAGCGGGCGATGCGCGCGA
>CAIXWQ010000858.1 GCA_903923175.1 uncultured delta proteobacterium
CGACCCTCTGGGCACGCACGACCAATCATCGGCCGCGCAAGGATCGCGGTGGACGCTCGCGCGCCGATCTCCACGCCGACAAGCCCTCCAAAGAGCAAATCGATCTCGCCCGCCGCGAGCTTCGCGAAATCGCCGATCGCCCTTCAGCGGCGCCCTCAGCGTGATCCACCCCGCGGCGCTTTCGTGATCCAGGCGCCGCGCGCGGCGGCGTAGCTGGCCGGGTCCTCCGGCGGCGCTTTCGTGATCCACCCCGCCGTCCGGATGCAGCGTGTCGATCGATGGATCGGCGGTGCACGGAGTGTCGTTGTCGTCTTCGTCCGGCGCCGTCGGCGTCGCGTACGCAGCAGGTGTGCGGTCCGGCGTGCCGGAAGCGGCGCCGGGCGAGGCAAGCGCGCGGCCGACGCGCCTCGGACCTCGATGCGTACCGGTCCGACGAGCGCGCCCGTCAGCGGGTCCACCGCAGCAAGGCGCCTGCGGCCCGAGCGGGGCCCGCGACCGCGCTCGAGGTCGCGCGTCCGGCGGCGTGCGGCGAGCCGTGTCACGCGCCGGCCTCCGCGCCGAAGGTCTTGATTTCACAGAGTGATTTCGACGAAATCGTGGCAGCGGCGGAGCAGGCGTCACGCGCCACCCTCGCGCGCCAGACGCGTGCGCTCGTGCTCGAAATCAGCCGTCGGATGAGCGCGGGCGTGGCCTCGGGTGGGACGTGACGGCCGATGTCACGCGCCGGCCTCCTCGCGTGCATGCCGAGAATTCACGCTCGGATCGCGCGTCGGCTGGGTAGCCGTCACGCACCGGTCTCGTCACGCGCCGACGCGCGGTGGTCGGATGCCGGCGTGGTCACCAACCCCGGAGCGCCTCTCTCGCTGTCGAGCCTGCGCGAGCACCTCGCGGGCCTTCGCCTCTGCGAGGCGCCCGCGCTCGAGGCGATCCGGCGCTCGCTCGAGCGTCACGGCCAGCTGCAGCCGATCACTGTCGCGGCACAGCCCCGCGACCAGGCCGACGACGGGCACGAGGTCGTTGACGGCTTCAAGCGCATGCGCGCCGCGCGCGCGCTCGGGTGGACGTCGCTGCACGCCGTGATCGAGGACGTCGGCGTCGTCGACGCCAAGCTGCGCATCGTCGAGATCCACGAGGGGCAGCGGCTCACCGAGCTCGAGGAGGGGTGGCTGGTGCGATCGCTTCACCGCGACGATCGGCTCTCGCAGGGGGAGATCGCGGCGCGGCTCGGTCGGCACAAGAGCTGGGTGAATCGGCGTCTGGTGCTGGTCGAGGCGCTCGAGCCCGCGCTGCAGCTCGACGTGCGCCGCGGGCTGCTGGCGGTGCGCGCGGCGGTGCACCTCGCCGCGTTGCCACGTGGCAACCAGGCGCCGGTGGCCGAGCTGATCATGCGTCACGGCATGAGCGTGCGTCAGACGCACGCGCTGGTGACCGAGATCGCGGCGGCGACGACTGTCGAGGCGCGCGCGGCGGTGCTGGCCCGCTGGTCACACGCCCCCGACGCGAAGCACGCGTCGCCCACGCGCGCGGTGCGCAGCGAGGCCGACTACGCGCTCGGCGACATCGGCGCGCTCTGCCGGTCGGGCGCGCGGCTGCAGGCGCGACTGCATCAAGGCGCGCTCGACGCGCTCGGCGAGCAGCCGCGGGAGCTGGTGCGCCGCGGGCTCGAGGGGCTCCTGCCGGTGCTCGAGTCGCTGTCGAAGAGCGTGGTCGCGACGCTCTGCCGCGCTGCCGAGTCCGAGATCGCGCGCGCCGCGCGCAAGGAGGTCGCATGAGCCCGACGTGGCGCACGCGCCAGGAGATGGAGCTGCAGGCCATCTTGCTCGAGCGCCAGAAGGTCACTCGGCGCGCCATCGCCCGCGCGCTCGGCGTCAGCCGCAACACCGTGCGGCACGTACTCGAGACGCATCAGAAGGCGCGCGGCGAGCCGCACACGATCCTCCCCGCGCCGAAGCCGAGGCTGCCGCGCGTCGCGAAGATCGACGAGCACGCGGCGAAGGTCCAGGCGCTGCTCCGCAAGTACCCGGACATCACCGCGCAGCGCGTCTTCGAGATCCTTCGCGACGAGGACGGCTTCACCGGCGGCTACACCGGGGTGAAGAAGTACCTGCGTCGCGTGCGGCCGAAGGCCCCGCCGACGCCGAGCCTCGAGGCGCCCGTGTACGGCCCCGGCGAGATGTCCGAGTGCGATTGGTCGCCCTACGAGCTCGCCTTCACCGACGGCACCAAGGCGCACATCGAGCTCTTCTCGTACACGCTCGTCTACAGCCATCGGAAATTCTACGAGCCATTCGACGACTACGGCATTCACTCGCTGATGCAAGGGCACAATCTCGCCTTCGCCCACTTCGGCGGCTGCGCGCAGCGGACCATGTACGACGGGCAGAAGGCGGTCGTCCAGCGCTGGGAGGGCAACCTGCCCGTCTACAACCTGCGCTTCCTCGCCTACGCCGCGCACTACGAATTCCGTGTCTCCGCCGTGCGCGGGCAGCCCAACGCCAAGCCGCGCGTCGAGCGCAGCTTCCTCGAGCACAACCAGTCCTTCCTCAACGGGCGCTCCTTCCGAAACCTCGACGACTACCGCGCGCAGCTCCGCCACTGGACTGCAAACGTCGCCGACCGACGACGCCGATACGGCGAGACGCCACTCGATCGATTCGTCGCGGACAAGGAGCGTCTGCTCCCGCTGCCCGCCCACCCGTACGACACCGCGCGCGCCTCGTACCGCTTGTGCGGCATCGACGGCTACGTCGACTGGCAAGGAAACCGGTACGCCGTGCCCTACGAGCACGTCACCGACATCCTGCCGGTCCGCGCGACGACGCGCGAGCTCTTCCTCTACGCCGAGGACCTGCGCTGCATCGCGCGCCACGAGCTCGCTCCGCGTGGGCGCGGGCTGAAGCTCGATCCCACCGGCTTTCACCGCCACCACGACCCGCATCATCCCGTCGTGGATCTCGGCGCCGTGCGCGCCGCCTTCGAGCAGATCGGAGAGGGCGCGCACGACTTCTTCAAGCAGCTGTCGGCGGGACCGGCGCGTCGGTGGGGCCAAGTCGCGAGGCGGATCCTCTCCTTGCGCGAGCGCTTCGCCACCGAGTCGCTCGACAAGGCCCTCGGGCACGCCGTCACGCACGGCGCGCTCGCGGCCGCCGACGTCGAGCGAATCCTCGAGGCCCGCCACCCGCTGCGCTCCTTCGACGAGTACGTCGCCGACGATCTCGCGAAGAAGGTCGAGCGCGAGCTCGGCGACAACTACGCCGGCCCCCGCGATCTCGACGAGTACGACGCGCTGCCGCTCGCTCGCAAGCCGCCTGCTCTGCCGCGCTCCACCGCGCCCGAAGGAGGCGCACCATCATGGCCAAGCGACGCAAAGACGATCCCGTCGACGACGACCACGCCTCGCTCCGGCGACGGCTCCGATTCCTCGGACTGACCTACACCCTCGATCACCTTGACGATCACCTCGCCTGGGCCACGCGCGAGCGACCCGGGCACGCCGTCCTGCTCGAGACCGTGCTCGGCGCCGAGGTCGACCACAAGCGCGAGGGGCGCCTCGAGCGGCGCGTCCAGAAGAGCGGCCTGCTCGAGCGAAAGACCCTCGAGGCCTTCGACTGGAACTTCCAGCCGACGCTCGACAAGACCCACATCCTCGATCTCGCTGGACTCGATTTCGTCCGGCGACGCGACGACCTGCTCTTCACCGGCAAGAGCGGCACTGGCAAGAGCCACATCCTCAAGGCCTTCGCGCTGCGCGCCTGCGAGCAGGAGATCTCCGTGCGCTTCGCCCGCTGCGTCGACTTGCTCGACGACCTCCACGCCGGCCTCGCCGACGGCACCTACCCGCGAAGGCTCAAGGCTTGGGCACGGCCCGATCTGCTCGTCATCGACGACGTCGGCCTCGGACAGCTCCGAAAGCGCGACGACGAGCCCACCGCCGCCCACGCCCTCTTCAACCTGCTCGACCGCCGACACGGCAAGCTCTCGACCGCGATCACCTCGAACATCCGGCTCAAGGACTGGGGCCGCTACCTCGGCGATCCCACCATCACCTCTGCCATCCTCGACCGACTCGCGATGCACGCCATCCGCGTCAACATCGACGGGCCCAGCTACCGCCAGCACATCGCCAAGGAGCGAGCGCGCGAGCGAGGAGAGGCTGAGCAGGAGGTCGACGAAGAGACGAGCTGACGTAGCGACGACAACCGACTCGACGACGCGGTGGCGTGGATCTCGATCCCGCCGCCGCGCTCGCGTTTTGTCGACGCCTCGGCGACCGCGTCCGGGTGGGGGTGGATCTGGATCTGCGCCGGGAGTGGATCAGAGATTGGGCGCCGTTGAAGCCAGGAGCGCGCCCGCCGCACGCTCGAAGCGCGCCAACGACCCGACGTGCTTGCGCTGCTCGACAAGCTCTTCGCGCGCCTCGATCTGCTCGACCCCGACCGACACATCCGCGTCGCGATCGCGGGCCACCCCCTCGACG
>CAIXWQ010000859.1 GCA_903923175.1 uncultured delta proteobacterium
CCGTGCTGCGCGCGCTCGCCGACGCGCCCCACGGTGAGCTCCGGGCGGACGCCGAGCTGGAGCGCGTGGAACGGCTCGCCCTCTGCGCGCCCGAGGGCGCCGCCGAGCGTGAGCGGTAGGCCGAGGCGCGCGAGCACCTGCACGCGCTCGGGCTTCTCGCACTCGACGCAGTAGAGCGCCGGGATGCCGGGCGGCACCGCGGCGCCGCCCTCCGCGTCGAACGCCTGCGCCCGCGCGCCCGCCGCGCACGTCGTCAGCGCGCCGAGCACGGCGCCCCCGGCGAGCAGCGGGGCGAGGGCACGCGCGCGCATCACGTCACGCCGGCTGCGGCTCGCCCTTGGTGACCTTCTCGAGCAGATCGATCAGCAGGGCGCGATCGTTCTTCGGCACCGCGCTCAGGATGGCCTCGGCGACGTCCGCGTCGGCGAGCTGGTGCGCCTGCTCGATCTGGCGCCCCTTCGTCGTCAGCGCGAGCGCCTTGCGACGACCGTCCGCCGCGTTGGTCGCGCGCACGACCAGCCCGCGCCCCTCGAGCCGCGCCACCGCCACCGTGGCCGCCGGCTGCGAGGTGCCGAGGTGCAGCGCCACCGCCGACACGCCCGAGGCGCCGACGCGATCGACGGCGCGCAGCACGCGCAGATCGCCGGGCGTCACGCCGCGCAGGCCCGGCTGCCTCGCCAGCGCGCCGCGCTCGACGTCGCGGAGGCGGCGATGGAGCGCGTCGAGGAGCGAGGCGAGGCGAGCGCTGCTCTTCATAACACCCGTATATAGCGATGCTATGGGCGCGTGTCGAATGCGCGCCGCCTGCGCCGCACGGTCGCGCCGCCCGGATCTCGGATGGCGAACACGCCCGCGCCGAGCACGATCGCGGCGCCGATCGCCGCCGCCACGCCGGGGCGCTCGCCCCACGCGATCCAAGCGACGAGCACGGCCGTGAGCGGCTCGAGGAACGTGAGGATCCCGGCGTGCTCGGCGGGGATGCGCAGCAGCCCGCGGAGGTAGAGCAGCCCCGAGCTCGCGCCGACGAGCGCGCCCGAGAGCGCGACGATCGAGGCGCCGCGCAGCGTCGGGAGCGGCGCGCCCGTCGAGAGCGCGACGCCCGCGAGCAGCGCCGCGGACACGAACGAGTGCCACACGAGCTGCTCCTCGGCGGTGAAGCGCCCGGCGGCCCGCTTGGTGACGAACACGTTCGCCGCGTAGAAGAGCGCGGAGCCCGCGCCGAGCGCGGCGCCGAGCAGCGGGCGCCCGAGCGCGCTCGACGACGCCGAGCGCGCGAGCGCCCACGGCTCGAGCACCAGCGCGAGGCCCAGCAGCGCGAGCAACGCGAGGGGCACCGCGCCCGGCTTGCGCGGCGTCTTGAGCACCAGCGGCGCCGCGGCGGCGACGAGCACCGGCGCGAGGTAGTGCGAGAGCACGGCAATCGCGACGCTCGTCACGCCCATCGCCCAGAAGAACAGCAGCGCGTTGGAGGCGTCGAACAGCCCGAGCAGCGCGATCGCCCCCCACTCGCGCGGCCTTCGCGGCGGGCCGGAGACGGGCCCGCGCGACCGCGCCGCCGCGAGCAGCGGCAGCGGCACGACGCCGACCGCGAGCTGCATGATCGCCGCGGACCAGCGAGGATCGACGCCGGCAGGGCGCAGGAACAGCGACCACGTGCCCCACGCCGTCGCGGCGATCGCGACCTGCAGGTACGCGAGCCCTGTACGCGGCGCAGCCATGGCCGGGCTCGATAGCAGCCCCGCGGGCGGACGCGAACTCGACGGGCACGCCACGGCCGCGCGCCGGGAGTACACTGCCGCGCCATCATGTCGCTCGCCCCGTCGTCACGTCGCACCTGCGTCGTCGTCGCGACCGCGCTCGCGGTCTCGGTCTTCGCGGCAGCGGGCTGCAAGGAAGAGAAGTCGGCCGTCGAGAAGCGCGCCGAGGAGATGGCGAAGACCAACGCCGCGTCCGCGTCGGTGTCCGCGTCGCTCTCGGCCGCGCCCGACCCCGGCGAGCAGAAGTTCGCCGCGGCGCTCAAGCTCTCGCGAGAGCGCTTCCAGGCCTTCATGGTCGTCTACCAGGACGTCGAGAAGTCGTCCGGCGCGAAGGCCGACCTCGACAAGCTCCGCGGCTACTTCGCCCCCGGCCCCGACGGCGAGAAGCTCCACGCGAAGGTCGGCGGCGAGGCCGCGTTCTCCGGCAAGCAGGGCGTGCCCACCGTCGAGTTCGAGGTCCAGTCGACCGACTGCGACATGAAGTCGAACACCTGCTCGGCCGGCATGTGGGAGAAGGAGTCGCAGCGCGGAAAGTTCGTCTGCTACTCGTACAAGCTCACGTTCTCGCTGATCGAGAGCCAGCTCTTCTACAAAGAGAAGACCATCCCGCTGATCGTCCCCTGCGATCAGAAGTAGCCGCGCGCGCTCACGGGAATCCGGGCAGCTTCGGCAGCCCCGCCGGCAGCGGCGGCAGCGCCTTGAGCACGTCGATCGAGCAGCCGACGTCGATCGTCTTGTCGAGCTTCAGCTTGGCGGGGCGCGTCGGATCGCCGTCGAGCGTCCCCTTGGCCGAGACCTGCCCCGTCACCGCCGCGGCGACCGCGCCGCCGCCCGCCGACGAGACGACCGACGAGCAATCGATCTTCGGCAGCGCCCAGGTCAGGTGCACCGCGAACGGCCCTTCCCCCTTCGGGCCGAGCGAGATCTCGCCGCCGATCGTGATCACCATCGTGCGCCCGGCGACCTTGATGCTGACGCTCGCCTCGTCGAGGTGCAGCACGCCGGCGGCCCCCTTCTTCGGCGAGCCCTTCCACTTGGTGACGATCTCGCCGCCGATCTGAAACGTGAACGAGCCCGCCTTGATCGGCGGGAGCTTCGCGTCGCCGAGGGTGATCTTCCCCTCGCTGCGGATGGCCCCCTCCGCGGTGCGCGCGCCGCTCGCCTTGCCGTCGAGGATCGACTTGCGCAGATCGACGCCGCTCGCCTGCCCGGCCCCGATCTTCGCGAGCGGCAGCCCGTCGAGCGCGAGCGCGAGCGTGTCGCCGTCGTCGTCGCGGTGCACGGTGAACGTGGCGCTGCCGTCGTCGGCCGCCAAGGCGCCCGTGACGTCGAGCGCCGCCCCGGCTTTCGCCTTCGAGGTGCGCTTCACCTTCACGTCGAGCGGCGCGAGCGTGAGCGCGTCGAGCGAGAGCTTCCCCTTGCCGAGCGTGGCCTCGAGCGTGCCGTCGGTCGGGCGCTGCGAGAGCTTCAGCGTGCCGAAGTCGAGCGACGAGCCGTCGCCCGCGACGTCGCTCCAGGCGAGCGTGCCCGCGAGGACGTCGAGCGGCAGGCGCTCGGCCGCGGGGACCTTCGCGTCGGCCTCGCGCACGTCGGCCACCGCCGCGAGCACCTCCTCGATCGAGCCCTTCAGCGTCACCTTCGCCGTCGGCACCCGGATCGCACTCGGCGACAGCCCGTCGAGCACGGCGTCGACGCGAAGCGCGTCGAGCTGCAGGCGATCGCTCGCGGCCGGGCGGATGGTCACGTCGTGCAGCGTCGCGACGCCGATCGGCAGGCCGATGCCGCCGAACTTGATGGTGAGCGCCCGCTTGGTCGCCGCCTCGTCGACCTTCGCGGCGACGAGGCGCGGCAGCACGAGCGCGAGCGCGACGAGCGCCGCGAGCAGCACCGCGAGGATCGACAGCACGACGATGAGCGCGGTGTTCTTCTTCCTCGACGGGCGCGCGGGGGGCACGCGGCGAATTGAGCACGTCCGGGGCGCGGCGCGATAGCCCTGCTACGGCCGCGGCGGCAGCTCCGTCGCGAGCGCGAGCGCCTGCGCGCGGCCGTCCCGCGCCGAGAGGGCGAGGAGCGCGAACGGCGCGAGCGCGCGGGCGAGCGTCCGGAGCTCGCGCGGCAGCAGCGCGAGCACGCTCTCGACGAC
>CAIXWQ010000860.1 GCA_903923175.1 uncultured delta proteobacterium
CGCGCGGGTGCGCGGTGCGTGCGTCCGACCTTCCGACCTCTCGCTCGCGCGCGTGCTCGGATATTCTCCGGCCCGCGCGATCGGCCGCGCGATGGGCGCCGGGCGCGGGCTCGCGCGGGGCGGATTGGCGCGCCGCGCGTTCTCGACTTCGTTGGGCGCGACCATGCCCCCGCGCCCGCTCCGCATCGGCCGTGCCCGACCGCTCGCCGAGGCGACGCCCGCCTCCCCCGAGGCGCGCGCGTCGGCGCTGCCGCTCGACATCCCGCCGCACCACCTCGTCACGCACGCGGTGGTCGTCGGCATGACCGGAAGCGGCAAGACCGGACTCTGCGTGACGCTCGTCGAGGAGGCGCTCCGCTCGCGCATTCCTGTGCTGATGATCGACGTGAAGGGCGATCTGCCGAACCTCGGCCTCGCGCTCGATCCGCTCTCGGCCGCGAGCTTCGCGCCGTGGGTCGACGCGGACGCCGCGCGCCGCGAGGGGACGACCGTCGAGGCGATCGCCGAGGGGCTCGCCAGCAAGTGGCGCGACGGGCTCGCGGGCTTCGGGCTCTCCGAGGACGACGTGCGCCGGCTGCGGAGCGAGGTCGCGCTGCGCGTGATCACGCCGGGCACGCAGGCGGGCGAGGCGTTGCACGTGCTCAGCCCGCTCGATCAACCCGGCGATCTCTGGGAGGTCGACGAGGAGACGGCGCGCGACGCGACGAGCGCCGCGGTGAGCCTGTTGTTGCGCATGATCGGGCGCGAGGCCGATCCGACGCGCGGCCGCGAGCACGTGCTCCTGTCGCTGCTCGCCGAGCGACGCCTGCGGGCGGGGCGGGGGGCGCAGCTCGAGGCGCTGCTCGAGGACCTGCGCGAGCCGCCGATCGAGCGCGTCGGGGCGCTGTCGGTGGACGAGTTCCTCTCGGCCAAGGAGCGCGCGGCGCTCGCGCAGGAGCTCAACGCGCTGGTCGCGTCGCCGATGTTCGCCGGCTGGCGGGAGGGGGCGCCCCTCGACGTCGCGTCGTGGATGGCGCCGGTGCCCGGGCCCAACGGCGCGCTGCGCACGCCGGCGACGATCGTGTCGGTCGCGCACCTCGAGGACGAGGAGCGGATGCTGGTGCTCGGCATGGTGCTCGATCAGCTCCTCGCGTGGGTGCGTGGCCTGTCGGGGACGAGCGATCTGCGCGCGCTGGTGCTGTTCGACGAGGTCTTCGGCTTCCTCCCTCCGCACCCGGCCAACCCGCCGACCAAGCGGCCGCTCCTCGCGTTGCTGAAGCAGGCGCGCGCGTTCGGCGTGGGGCTCGCGCTGGCGACGCAGAACCCGATCGACCTGGATTACAAGGCGCTTTCGAACGCCGGCGTGTGGTTCGTCGGCCGGCTGCAGACCGACGCGGACCGCGCGCGGGTCGTGGAGGGGCTGCTCGGCAGCGAGGTCGGCGGCGAGGTGCTCGACGCGGGCGAGCTCGCGGCGATCATCAAAGGGCTCCCGCCGCGCACGTTCTTCGTGCGCGACGTGCATGCGACGCCGCAGGTCGCGCTGGCCGAGACGCGCTGGTCGCTGAGCTGGCTGCGCGGCCCGATGACGAGGCAGGAGATCAAACGCTGGGCGAAGTTCGCCGGGGACTACGCGGCGCCGAGGACGAAGGCGACCCCGGCCACGGTCGCGGCCGCGACCCCGGCGGCGGTCGCCGCTCCGGCCGCGACTCCGGCTCCGGCTCCGGCTCGTGCTCCGTCGCCGCCAGCGGCTGCGGCTGCGGTCGCCGCTCCGTCGGCGGCTCCGGCCATCCCTCCTGGCTACCACGCGTGGTTCCCGTTCCCGCCCGCCGCGCCGACCTCGGAGTGGATCTACGCCCCGCATGCCGCGCTCGTCGCGCGCCTGGAAATCGCCGACGCGCGGATCGGCTATCGCGAGTCGCGCCCCGTCGCCCTCTACGCGCCCGTCGTCGACGGAGGGCTCGACCTCGCGCGCCTCGCCAGCTTCGACCCCGACGACTTCCGCAAGAGCCCGGTCGCCGGCGCCCGCTTCGCCCAGCTCCCCGCCGGTCACTGCACCGCGCGCGGCGCCAAGGCGCTCGAGAAGGGCCTCCGCGAGCAAGCGCTCCTCGCCGCGCGCGCCACGGTCTTCGTGAACGGCGCGCTCGAGCTCGTCTCGGCGCCCGGAGAGGCGCGCGAGTCCTTCCAGGCGCGCTGCGCCGAGGCAGCGCACCAGCGCATCGAGCGGGCGCGCGCGGACGTCGCCGCGCGGCACCACGTCAAGCTGCAGCGCGCGTCCTCGGCGATCGACGCCGCCGAGGCCGCGCTGTCGGCGGCCGGCGCGACGGTCTCCGAGGGCGCGGGCTTCGTCGGCCTCGTCGCGCCGCTGCTCGGCGCGCGCGCCGCGAAGAAGGCCGAGAAGGCCG
>CAIXWQ010000861.1 GCA_903923175.1 uncultured delta proteobacterium
GCGCGCGTAGAGATCCTGCAGCCGCACGACCACCGACGGATCGGGATCGTTCTTGACGGGCTCGAGCACCGAGACCGCCTCGTCGAGCCGCCCCTGCGCCTCGTAGGCGCGCGAGAGCGCCTTGCGGCCGTCGAGCGCGAGCACGCCGTCGGGGCTCACTTCGAGATACTTCGACCAGCGCGCCGACACGTCGCGGCCGAGCGGCTCGGCGAAGAACGCGGCGAGCTGCATCGCGCGGTCGTGCGACGGCATCGCGTCGAGCGCCGCCTCGGAGTACGCGAGCGCGTTCTCCCCCTCGTACTGTTCGGCCATCGAGACGAGGATCGCGGCCGCCTCGTCGCGCTCGTCCTCGGCGACGGCGTCGCCGCCGCTGATGCGCGAGAGCACCGACGACGCGAGCTCGTAGGCGAGCCCCGGATCCTCGGGATCGATGTTGCGGGCGTTGCGCAGCGCTTGGCTCGCGCCGGCGAGATCGCCCGCCGACTGACGCACCGACGCCTCGTCACGCGCGAGCGCGAGCCGCCGCGCCGGATCGTCGACCTGCCGCGCCTCGAGCTCGTAGAGCGGCAGCGCCTCCTTGAGATCGCCCTGCGCCTTGAGCAGCTCGCGCGCCGCGTAGATCGCGGCGACCGCGCTCGGATCGACCTCGAACGCCTTCTTGTAGTTCTCGAGGGCCTTCTTCGGCTGCGAGAGCGGCGCCTCGCTCCACATGCGGCCGAGCTCCTCGTGCAGCATCGAGAGCTGCTGCGCCCGCTGCGGATCGCCCGCGAGCGCGGCCAGCGCCTTCGTGCGCCGCTCGTACAGCGCGACGAGCGCCCGGTGGTCGCCCTTCTCGCGATACAGCTCGGCGAGCCTCTCGCTCGCGACGTCGCTGGCCGGATCCTTCTCCAGCGCGCGCATCAGGAGCGTCGCGGCGCGTCGCGCGTCACCGAGGGTGAACGAGTAGACCTGCGCCGCCTCCGAGAGCCAGTACGCGGCGTAACTCGCGTCACCCGAGCCTTCGCCCGCGCGTTCGAGGACCGTGGCGTACCCTTTCGGGTCGGTCTGGCCGGCCGTGTGGGCCTCGTGGAGCGC
Organism: uncultured delta proteobacterium; assembly: GCA_903923175.1. Classification (GTDB taxonomy): domain Bacteria; phylum Myxococcota_A; class Polyangia; order Polyangiales; family JADJMO01; genus CAIXWQ01. The sequence continues at coordinate 1,075 of CAIXWQ010000861.1, forward strand.
GGCCCCGTCGTCCGGGTTGGCGACGAGACGACGAACGATTTCCTCGATTTGCGCGGGGTTCATCGGAGGGGCGAAGGTACCATTAGTCGCCGCCGCAGGGCGCGTTTCCGGGGGGACCTGCCGGGCACGGAGGCGAGCGCGGGCCCGGGCGGGGTCGGCGGGGGCGGCGGGGTCAACCGAGTCGAAGGAGCCTGAGCCATTCGCCATGGGCCGAAGCAGGTAGCCGAGGCAGGCGCGCCCGGAACGCCCGCGAGGCCCCAGGACCGTCCCGGCGAGGCGAATGCAGCCCCGCTCCCTGAACGGGTGCCCAGCCGCGGGCGCTCGTGGCGGCGCGGTCTGGCCCCGGTCGCCGCTCGACCCCGCATGTCTTGCCGGGTCGTAGGCGCAGCCCGCAGACTCGCCCGGAGGAATCGGGGGGATGGCTCTTGCGCTGGCGCAGATGGACTTCCGGCGGCGCCTGCGCGCCGTGGTCCTCGGCCTCGGGGCCGTCCTGCTCGTCCCGGCCACGATCGTCGCGCTCGGCGAGGCGAGCGTGGAGCGTGCGGCAGGCCTGATCGGCGCCGCGGTGGGGGTGTGGCTGCTCCTGGCTTCGCCGATCTACCTCTGGATGATCGGCTCGCTCCGCGCGCGACACGCCCGCGCCTTCGAGGAGGAGGACGCGCCGGCGATGCGCGGCGTGCTGCGCGACTACGAGAGCCTGGGCGGCGGGCGCCCCGAGTTCCACGAGCAGCTGCGCGCCGCCAAAGCTGAGGTGCTGCTCCTCGAGGAGCGCTGGGTCGAGGCCCGGGACGCGCTCGCCACCGTCGACCGCTCGCGGCTCGATCGGCGCCTGCACGCCGGCGTGCTGAACAACCTCGCGTGGAGCACGGCGCTGGCGGGCGATCCGGCGCGCGCGATCAAGCTGGCCGAGCTGGCGCTCGCGGCCGCCCGCGGCTCCGAAGCGCGCCAGCGCACCACGATCCGCGGCACGCTCGGCGTCGCGTACGCGCTCGACGCTCGCCCGGAGGCCGCCGCCGCTGCACTGGAGGAGGTCCTGCAGGCGGGAGGGAGCCCGCGCATGCAAGCGATCCGCGCGTTCTACCTGGGCGAGGCGCGCCGCGCGCTCGGCCAGCCCGAGGCCGCCGCCGCCGCGTACCAGCGCGCGATCGCCGCGCAGCGCGCGGGCAAGTGGAGCGTGCGCGCCAAGCGGGCGCTCGAGCGGCTGCCGAAGGGGGCGTAGCGGCGGGCTACGATTTCCGACCCGCGAGCGGGTGCGCCAAATCGTACTGCTTCATCACGTGCTCGATCGAGACGTGGGTGTAGCGCTGCGTGGTCGTGAGGCTCGCGTGGCCGAGGAGCTCCTGGATGGCGCGTAGATCGGCGCCGCCCTCGAGCATGTGGGTCGCGCACGAGTGCCGGAGCGCGTGCGGGTGGACGTCGCTCCGTCCGGCGGCCGCCCCGTAGGCGCGCACCAGATCCTCCACGCGACGCGGGCCGAGCCGCTGCCCCGTCCGCGCGAGGAAGAGCGCGTTCGCGTCCGACGGGCGCTTGGTCGATCGCAGCGTCGCGCGCACCTCGAGCCAGGCCCGGATGGCGTCGACGCAGGGGGGCCCGAGCGGGACGATCCGCTCCTTCGAGCCCTTGCCCATCACGCGCACGTTCGCGTCGCCGAGGTCGACGTCGCCGACGTCGAGGTCGGCGAGCTCGCTCAGGCGCAGCCCCGAGCCGTAGAGCAGCTCCAGCATCGCCTGATCGCGGCGCCTCGACGCCTCGGCGACCGCGCGCGCCTGCGCGCTCTTGCGCGGCGTGGGGCGCGGCGCCTCGACGACGTCCTTCGCCGCGTCGGCGTTCAGCACCAGCGGCAGCCCGCGCCGGATCTTCGGCGAGGAGAGCTCCGCGGCCGGATCGCGCGTGATCTCCCCGCGCTTGCGCAGGAAGCGGAACAGCCCCTTGGCCGAGCTCACGTGCCGCGCGATGGTGGTCGCCTTGGTGCGGCGCGCTTGCTCGCCGAGCCAGGCGCGCAACAGCGGCACCTCGATGGCGGCGGCGCCGTCCGCCGACGCCTTCGCCCCCGACTTGGCCGCTTCGATGAAGTCCACGAACGCGTGCAGGTCGCGCCCGTAGTGCTCCACGGTGCGCGGCGAGGCGCGGCGCTCGTGCTCGAGGTGCGTCAGGTACGAGCCCACCTGCGCGCGCAACCGCGCGGCCTCGTGCAGCCGATCCCTCGCCGTCGCCACCCGAGAGGTATCCGCCATCTCGCGGCGCCCGGCCACGTTTTCAGCCCGCCCGTGCCGCCTCGTTTTCGGGTGCGTCCAGGCCGCCGCTCCGTACTACCCTCCTTGCCCCGCGATGGCCTCGACCTCCAACCTCGGCTCCGTCGATCTCCTGATCCTCGCGGCGTACGCGCCCGAGCTGGTCGGCATGCGCCGGCTGCTCGGCGACCAGCTCTACGGCAACGTCTCCGGCGTGGTGGTCTCCTGCAAGACGGTCGGCGTCGGCCTGCCGAACGCCGTCGCGGGCACCACGACGCGGCTCCTGCAGCTGCGCCCGCGCGCGGTCGTGCTGGTCGGCACCGCCGGCTTCTACTGGGGGGCCAGCGCGCAGATCGGCGAGGCGATCGTCCCGAAACGCGTGCACCTCGTGTCGCCGATCGAGTGCGAGGGGCGCGGCGGCATGCCCGAGCCGATGGCGCGCACCGCCGACTGCAACGCGATGCTCGCGCTCGGCCTCGGCGCCGGGCGCGCCCCCATGCTCGACCTCGCCAATACGCTCGTGGTGACCACCGACGACGCGCTCGGCGGCCGCATCCAGCAGGCCACCGGCTGCGCGGTCGAGAACCTCGAAGCCTTCGGCGTCGCCAACGCCTGCGCGCTGCAGAACGTGCCGTTCGCGTGCGTGGTGGGCGTCTCCAACCGCGTCGGCGCCACCGGCCGCGACGAGTGGCGCCAGCACCACAAGAACGCCGCGCAGGGCGCGTGCGAGATCGTCAGCCGCTGGCTCGTCGGCGGCGCCATGGGCCTGCCGCACGCGTAGGGCGCACGCCCCGCCGCGACGCGCTCACGGGGCGTCGAGCAGCTCGCGGATCTCCAGCAGATCGAGCTCGGCGTCGTACGCCGCCGCGAGGATCTCGCGCACGCCGACGCCGTCGGGCGCGTGGAGCACGTGCGCGATCGGCCCGCCGTCGACGGTCACGCCGAGCGCGTCGAGCGCCGTGAGCCAGGCCGCGTAGGGCACGCCGCCGCCGTACACGCGCGTCACGATCGCGCGCCCGCGCTCGGCGACGAGCGGCCGTTCGTGCTCGTCGACCAGCGCCTCGCGCGGCACGAGGTGCGCGAGCTCCCACGGCTCGCGCGCGTGCAGCACCACCTCGACGCCCGCGAAGAGCTCGGTCGCGAGCTTGCGCAGATCGTTGCGCGCCGGCCACGGGAGCGGCGGCGCCGGCACGACCACCAGCGGCAGCCGCTGGGCCCAGGCCGCGATCGCCCCCTCGGCGAGCGCCACCGCCGTCAGGTGCGTCGCCGGCAGCGAGCTCACGAGCGGCGTCGTCGCGAGCGGCAGCGAGAGCTGACGCAGCAACGTGTCGCAGAGCGCGCGCGCCTCGACGGGGCTGCACCCATCGATCGCCGCGACCGTCTCGAGCCAGTCGCGCACGCGCATCGAGCCGCCGCGCGGGGCGTCGAACACGATCGCGAACGCCGCGCGACGCTCGACGTACGCGCGCGCCGTGTCGGCGACGAGCCCGACCAGCCGCGGCGTCGCGGCCTCCTTCAACCGTTCGGCGGCGGCCTTTGGCGCGGCATCGATCACGCAGCTACTCTAAGCGGTGACGCCGCGATCCGCGACCGTCAACGCGCTCACCGCCCACCCCCCAAGATGCTCGGACCGCTCATCGCGCTCGCGTGCACGCTCGCGGCGCTCGCCGATCCGTCGGGCACCGCGCTGCTCTCGCGCGAGAGCGTCTTTCCGTTCGACGACGAGACGCGGCTCGCCCTCGGCGAGAAGAACGGCGGCAAGCTCTGGCGCAGCCACGGCGTGCCCACGGACGGCGGCGCGGTGCCGCTGGTGATCTTCGTGCACGGCGTGATCGGCGACGGCCAGCGCCACCACTGGCTGACCTACGACCCGGGCGGCCCCTGGGACGCGCGCCCCTTCCTCGAGGACCTCGTCGATCGCGGCTCGGTCGCGCCGCTCGTCGCGGCGGTGCCGAGCCACACCAAGGACGGCAGCGACCCCGAGCACCTGTTCGACGATCTCGACTTCGATCGCTTCGTCGCCGCGGTCGACGAGACGCTCGCCCCCTATCAGCGCGTCGATCGCGGCCGCATCGTCGTCGTCGGCCACAGCGCGGCGGCCTGCGGCACGCGCGGCGGCGCCTTCCGCGCGCTCGAAGCCAACGAGTTCCGCGCGCGCGCGCTGCTCGCGCTCGACGGCTGCATGAGCCCGCGCGACGCGCAGACGCTGGCGACCGCCATCCACGTCGGCGACGTCTTCGTCGGCTACCAGTCCGACGTCTGGCTCGATCGCGACTTCGACGGCTTCAAGTCCAACTGGGAGCTGCTGCTGAGCGCGCACCGCACGCCGGGGCGGCGCGTGCTCGAGCGCTTCCCGTTCGTCGCGGGCGAGACCAAGAACCCGCACCTCGAGCTCGTCGAGCTCGCGACCCGCCGCTGGCTGCCGCAGATCCTCCCGCCCTCGCCCGGCGCGTGCTGGGTCCACGACGCGGAGCTCGCCACCGATCCGCGCGCGACCGCCGAGCTCGCCGCGCTGCGCTGAGCCCGGTCGGAGCGGGACGAAGCCGCACAAAAGCGAAGCGGGGCGGCGCCCGAAGGCCCGCCCCGCCCAGCGTCACGCAGAGCGCGTCACTTCACTTCGACGAGCATGAACTGCACGCGGCGGTTCTTCTGGCGCCCGGCCTCGCTGCCGTTGGCGGCGATCGGCTTGGCGTCTCCGTAGCCCTTCGTGTCGAGGCGCGTGGCGTCGACGCCCTGCTTGACGAGGTAGTCCTTCACGGCCTGCGCGCGGGCGGCGGACAGCTCGACGTTGAACTGCTTGTCGCCGACGTTGTCGGTGTGCCCCTGGATCTCGATCCGGCCGACCTGCGGGTTGTGGACGATGACGTCCGCGACCTCCTGGAGCAGCCCCGCCGACGCCGGCAGGATCGTCGCCTTGCCGGTCTCGAACAGCACCTGCTGCTTGATCTTGATCTCCTTCTTCTCGACCGTGACGAGCTTGTCCTTGTCCTTCGGACGCGCGCGCACGTGGATGGTGAGCTTCGTGTCCTGGCGGACCACGATCTCGAGCGGCATCCGCGTCGTCAGGTAGCCGGTCGCGTCGATCTTCGCGAACCACGTGCCGGGGAGCAGATCGCCGACGCGCATCGCGCCGCCCGCGTCGGTGTTGAACTGCTTCTCGTTGCCGCCGTTCGCGTCGGCGACCGAGGCGATGCCGCCGACGATCGGCGCGCCCGTCTCGGAGTCGAGGAAGGTGACGGTCGCCGAGCCCACGCGGGGCAGGGCCTCGAGCGCGCAGTCGATCTCGAGCGTGGCGGGCGCGGGGGGCGCGTTGGGCGCGGTCGCCGGCGCGGGCGTGCCCGGCTTCGGCGCAACGCCCGGCTTCGGCGGCTCGGGCTTCTTCGACGCGACCGCGGTCCCGCCGCAGGTGCCGTCCTTGTAGCCCTCGACCTTGACCGACAGCTGGTACGTCCCCGGCGCGACCTCGTCGCCGAACGTGCCGTCCGGCGCGGTGGCGAGCGGCGGGCGGTTGGCGCCGACGTAGCTCACGACGGCGCCCGGGATCGGCGTGTTGGTCCCCGCCTCGTGGACGATGCCGTGCACCGTCACGTAGGTCGGCCCGACCTCCACGATCTTCTCGACCTTCTTCTCGACGAACTTCACCTTCTCGACGGTGTCGCTCGCGAGCGTCATCCCGAGCCACACCGTGTACGGCGCGGTCGGGGCGACCTCGGAGATGAACGTCGAGGTGCCGGTGATGCCGACGTCGACGCCGCCGACGAAGCCGATGCCCGAGAAGCCGCCGTCGAACGGGAAGGCCTTGATGCCGAGCGAGATCTTCGACGGGAACGCCGAGAAGCCCTCGGTCTTGAGGCAGCCGTCGCTGCCGGCGGTCGGCTGCGGGCAGGTGTAGCTCTGCCGGTTGACCGGGATGGCGAGGTTGTACTCGATGAACGGCCGGACCTTGTCGTCGGCGAAGAGCCCCTCGGCGCCGACGCCGATCTCGAAGCGGTCGACCTTGTTGATGCCGAGGCCGAAGCGCTCCACGCGCGAGATCTGCTGCGCCTTGCCGGTGATCGTCGAGCGCTGATCCTCGATGTCCGAGACCAGGTTGCCGCTGCGATCGAACAGGTACGCGAGGCCGACGTGGAAGCGCACCGGGGTCGGGTTGGGGAGCTTGTCGAGCGCGAACGTCGACAGCGCGCGGAGCCGGAAGCTCGTGCCGCCGCCCGCGAGGCCGATGCCGCCGGTGCCGTTGAGGAACAGCACCTCGGCGCCGCCGCCGAGGTTCACCATGCCGTCGCCGATCGGCGAGACGTACTTGGCGCCGAGCGTCGTGTCGCCGAGCACCTGCAGCAGCGGCGGCCGCGACACGGTCGGATCGTTGGAGTTCGCGTAGACGCGCGCCGAGAGGTACGCCTCGAGGCCGTCGATCAGCGTCGCGTTGACGACCGCGGAGGCGCCGATGTGGCGCGCCTTGTCCGACGTCGCGGTGCCGCACGTGTACGTGCTGTTGCAGAGGAAGTCGTTCTTCGCGAACCAGTCGACGAAGAGCCCGACGCGGAAGGTCTCCGCGGGGCCGGTCATCGCGCTCGGCAGGTGGAAGAGGCCGGTGGCCCCCCAGATCGACACCGACTCGCGGAGACCGCGCGCGCGCTTCTCCTCCGCGCTCATCGGCTTCACGTCGAGCTTCTCCGACTTCTCCGCCGGCTTGGCGGCCGGCGCGGGGCTCTTCGCGGCGCTGCCCGCGACGCCCGCCTTGA
>CAIXWQ010000862.1 GCA_903923175.1 uncultured delta proteobacterium
AGGCCGCCGTCACGCCGGCGGCGGCCCCCGAGAGCCCCGCCGCGATCCCTGCCGCGATTTCCGAGGCGAATTCTGCGCGGACGGAGGCATCGGTCACCGCTTCGGCGGAGCCGTCCGCGCAGACCCCCGGAGCGCCGCCGGCGGGACCTGCGAAAATTCCGCAGAATTCCGCCAAAGCGAAGTCGCCTGGCGAAAAGTCGTCGCCAAAGGGATCAAAGCGCGCTACGAGGCGCCGCAAGAAGTGAACGCGAGGTCGCCCTGTGCGGCCGCGCATCGTGGCACGGGGCCGTAGCTCATCTGGGAGAGCGCCTGCATGGCATGCAGGAGGTAGCCGGTTCGATCCCGGTCGGCTCCACAACGACATAACTCGGAACCCCTTCTCCTCACGGAGAGGGGGTTTTCGTTTTTCGACCGCCCCGCGGCCGCGCGCCCCGCTTCGTGTACAACGGCGCTCATGCCCAGTGACGCACCCGTCCTCGCCGGCGACGTCGGCGGCACGAAGACCGTCCTCCGCCTGGTCTCCACCGCGACGGGGACCCCGCAGGCGCTCCACACGCAGCGCTACGAGAGCGCGCGCTACCCCGGGCTCGACGCCATCGTGCGCGAGTTCCTCTCCGCGCTCTCCGCGCTCTCCGCCGAGCTCGCCGCGCCGCCGCGCGCAGCCGCGTTCGGCGTCGCGGGGCCGGTCGTCGACGGTGCCTGCGCCACCACGAACCTCCCGTGGCACCTCTCCGAGCGCACGCTCGCCGAGGCGTGCGACTTCGACACGGTCCGCTTGATGAACGACTTCGAGGCGACCGCGTACGGCGTGCTCGATCTCCCGGCCTCGGCCGTCGTCGCGCTCCACCACGGCGAGCCGCGGGCCCGCGGCGCCATCGCCGTGATCGGCGCGGGGACCGGGCTCGGCGAGGCGCTGGTCGTCGATCGGCGCACCTCGGCAGTCTCCGGCGACTGGCTCGTCGTCCCGGGCGAAGGCGGCCACTCGGACTTCGCGCCGTTCGACGAGCGGACCGCCGGGCTGTGGCGCTACCTGCGCGAGCGGCACGGCCACGTGTCGTGGGAGCGCGTCGTGAGCGGCCTCGGCATCGTCAGCATCTACGACTACCTGCGCGACTCGGGGGCGTGCGCCGAGTCGCCCGCGATCGCGAGCGAGCTCGCCGCGCACGATCCGAACGCCGTCATCGGCCGGCACGCCGTCGCCGGGTCCGACCCGCTCTGCGTCGCCACCATCGACCTGTTCGCGGAGTGCTACGGCGCCGAAGCGGGCAACCTCGCGCTGAAGGGGCTCGCCACCGGCGGCGTGTTCCTCGCGGGGGGCATCGCGCCGAAGATCCTGCCGCGCCTGCGCGCGGGCGGCTTCGTCGAGCGCTTCCGCGACAAGGGGCGGCTGTCCTACGTCGTGGACGCCATCCCGGTGCACGTCGTGCTCGACCAAGACGTGCCCCTGCACGGCGCAGTCCGGGTCGCTCTCGAGCTGTAGGCCACCCGAGGCGTACGCCCGCGAGAAATTCCTGCGTGCACGCGCGGGCGGCAGGCTGCGCTTGCAGACGGCCACGGTCCGGGCGAGACAGGGGCGATGGAGCTCGCCGAGCCGCTTCGCACGCAGGCCGCCAACACCCTTCGTTTCCTCGCCGTCGACGCGATCGAAAAGGCGAACAGCGGGCACCCCGGGATGCCGCTGGGCTGCGCCGATCTCGCGCTGGAGATCTGGACGCGCCACCTGCGCTACGCGCCGACCGATCCGGACTGGGCCGACCGCGACCGCTTCGTGCTGAGCGCGGGGCACGGCTCGATGCTGCTCTACGGGCTCCTCCACCTCGCCGGCTACGAGCTCACGCTCGACGACCTCAAGTCGTTCCGACAGCTCGATTCGAAGACCCCCGGCCACCCCGAGCTCCACTTCGCGCCCGGCGTCGAGACGACCACCGGCCCGCTCGGGCAGGGGATCGGCAACGCGGTCGGCATGTCGATCGCCTCGCACATGCTCAAGGCGCGGTTCCCCGGCGTCTTCACGCAGCGCACGTTCGTCATCTGCGGCGACGGCGATCTGCAAGAGGGCGTGTCGCACGAGGCGTGCGCGCTCGCAGGGCACCTGGGGCTCGATGGCCTGGTCGTCGTCTACGACGACAACCACATCACGCTCGATGGCCCGGCGGCGTGGTCCCAGAGCGAGGACACCAAGCGGCGCTTCGAGGCCTACGGCTGGTTCGTGCAGGCCATCGACGGGCACGATCCGGCGCAGATCCGCGCCGCGCTCGACGCGGCCGTGGCCGAGAAGGGGCGCCCCTCGCTCATCTGTGCGCGCACGCACATCGGCTTCGGCTCGCCGAACAAGCACGACAGCGCGAAGGCGCACGGCAGCCCGCTCGGCAAGGAAGAGACCGCGCTCACCAAGCAGGCGCTCGGCTGGCCGCTGGAGCCGACGTTCCTCGTGCCCGACGAGGTCCGCGCGGCGTTCGCGCGGCGCGCCGCCGAGCTCGCAGGAGAGCGGACGGCCTTCGAAGAGCGCGTCGCCGCGCTCGCGCCGGAGCAGCGCGCGACGTGGGAGTCGATGCGCACGCGCGCGCTGCCGGCCACGCTCGGCGCCGAGCTGTTCGCCGCGGCGCACGAGCTCGCGACCAAGGCCGGCGCCAAGGGCGAGGCCACGCGCGTGCTCTCCTCGAAGCTCGAGCAGGTGGCCGCCAAGGCGTTGCCGTGGCTCCAGGCCGGCTCGGCCGATCTCCAGTCGTCGTGCCACACGCAGATCGACGGCGGCGGCCTCGTCTCGCGGGGCGAGTTCGGCGGCCGCAACGTGAACTACGGCATCCGCGAGCACGCGATGGGCTCGATCGCCAACGGCATCGCGGTCCACGGCTGCTTCTCGCCCGTCACGTCGACCTTCCACGTCTTCAGCGACTACATGCGCCCCGCGATCCGGCTCGCCGCGCTCATGGAGCAGCAGGTCTTCTTCGTGTTCACGCACGACTCGGTCTTCCTCGGCGAGGACGGCCCGACCCACCAGGCGGTGGAGCAGACCGCGGCGCTGCGCCTGATCCCGAACCTGCGCGTCGTGCGCCCGGCCGACGCGCTCGAGTGCGCGGCGGCGTGGGTCTACGCGCTCGAGCGGCGCGACGGGCCGACCTGCCTCGTGCTGACGCGCCAGAAGGTGCCGACGCTGGAGCGTCCGGCCGGCTTCGACCCGAAGGCCATCGCCCGAGGCGCCTACCGGCTCGTCGACGCCGTCGACCCCACGATCACGCTGATCGCCACCGGCTCCGAGGTGCAGCTCGCCGTCGAGGCCGCGAAGGTGCTCGCCAGCGAGGGGGAGCGCCCGCGCGTCGTCAGCGCGCCGTGCCTCGAGGCGCTCGAGGATCTCGGCGACGAGGCGCTCGACGAGGTGATCCCCGAGGACGGCTCGCCGCGCGTCGCGATCGAGGCCGGGCGCACGCCGAACTGGCGCGGGCTCGTCGGGCGGCACGGCCTCGCGATCGGCATCGACACCTTCGGCGCTTCGGCGCCCGACAAGGATCTCGCCGTCCGCTTCGGCCTGACCCGTGACGCGGTGCTCGAGCGCGTCCGCCCGTGGCTCGCGGCGCTCCGCGCCAAGCGCGGCTGACGCGGGCGCGTCGGTCCGCCGGGCGCGCTATGCTCGCCCGGTGCACCGACTTCGCGCCTGCCTCGTGATCTCGCTCCCGTTCGCCGTGCTCCTCGCCTGTGGACCTCGCGAAGGCGCGACGAGCGATCCGGTCGCGCCGACCGCGACCGCCGCGACGGCGCCGACCGGTACCGCGCCGACGGCCACGACCGCGGCGACCAGCGCGCCGACGGTCACCAACCCGACGTCGAGCCCCACCATGACCCCCACCAGCATCGCGGGGTTCCCGATCCCGGGGTTCAAGGTCGCGGGGCTGCCGGCCTCGCCGCGCGCCGCGATCGTGGGCAAGTGGGACGTCGTCGGCGTCGATGGCAAGCCGATCGCGTCGCAGCCGGGGATGGCGACCGATCCGCTCGATCCGGCGACCTACGCCGCGGGCTCGAACGTGACGTTCACCAGCGACACGGTCACCCTCGCGCGCGGACCGGCCACCATTCTCTCGCGCCCGTACAAGGTCGTCGGCGAGCAGCCGCCGCTGCGGGTCACCATCGACGCAGGGAACGGCCCGTCCGACGTGACCTTCAACGTCGACGGCAGCGTCTTCTGGTCGCTGCCGGCGACGCCGCCGCACGTGCTCACCCTCTCGCGCTCGAACTGACCTTGGCGCGCCCCTTCGCCGCCGCGCGCGTGGCCGTCTTCGTGGGGGGCGTCGCGCTCGGCGCGCTCCGCGCGTCGTGCGCCGCGGGCACGCGCGTCGTCGCGGGGACCCTCGGCTGCG
>CAIXWQ010000863.1 GCA_903923175.1 uncultured delta proteobacterium
GCGGGCGTGCAGCCGCTCGCCGACGACGTGGTGGCCCTGCTGCGCGCTGCGACCTCCAAGACGCCCAAGATCGCCGCCGCCGCGCTGCAGGCCCTGCGCGCGCTCGCGCGCTGCGCGCCGCGCGCCGTGCTCCCGCTGGTGGCCGAGGTCGAGCCCACCGGCGAGGAGGCGCCGATCGCCTGCATGCTCCTCGCGGTCATCGGGAGGCCAGAGGACGTGCCGTGGCTGACGCACGCGGTGTCCGCGGAGTCCCCGCGGACGCGGCGGGCCGCGGTCGACGCGCTCGCGCAGATCGGCGGCCCGTCGGCGGCGCGCGCGGTCGCGCTCGCGGTCACCGACGAGGTCTCCGAGGTCGCGCTCGCGGCGATCCGCGCGCTCGGCCGCCTCCGCGGTCCGGACGATCACGAGCCGCCCGGCGTGTTGCCGCTGCTGCGCCTGCTCGCGACCAGCGACGACGAGACCACGCTCGCCGCCGCCGTGCGCGCGCTCGGGGCCACCGCCGATCCGCGCGCCGTCGAGGCCGTGCGCCCGCTCGTGCAGGCGGAGCACCCGCGCCTCGCGTGCGCTGCGCTCGAGTCGCTCGCCGAGCTGCTCCACGACGACGCGGCCTTGCGCGAGCTCGTGAGCGGCGCATTCCAGCACCCGTCCACCGCCGTCGTGCGCGTGGCGCTCGACGTCCTCGACGCGCTCGCCGAGCGCGAGGAGCGCGGCCTCGACGCGCAGCGCCCCGCTCCGCGCGAGGGCGGAGGCAGCACGACCGATCCCGACGGCACGCTGCGCGCAAAGCTCGCGCGCACGCTCGTCGCCGTCTCCGAGCTCCTCTCGCACCCGGCCTGGGAGGTGCGCCGTCGCGCGGTCGAGGTCATCGTGCGGATCGATCCGCTCGGCGCGCGCTCGCTCCTCTCCGCGCGGCTCTCCCACGAGCCGGAGCCCGCGGTTCGAGAGGTCGTCGATCGCGTCCTGGCCATCCCTTCGCGGCCGCCACCCGGGCTGGACCTGTCGCGCGAGAGGGGGCGCGGATGACCCGCGGCTCTCACTTGCCCGAAGAGGCCCACCTCGGGCCCGAGGACTTCCGCGTCCTTCGCGACCTCATCAACGCCTACTGCGGGCTCGAGCTGCCGCCCGATCAGCGCGCGTCGGTGGAGCGGCGGCTGCGCGAGCGGCTCGCGATCCTCGGCATCGACGAGTTCGGCGAGTACGTCCGCCTGCTGCGCAGCGATCCCCTCGGGCGCGCGGAGATCGAAGAGGCGGTCGACTGCCTCACCACCAACGAGACGTACTTCTTCCGCGAGTCCTACCAGCTGCGCGCGTTCCGCGACGAGATCATCCCGCTGCTCGCCAAGCAGGCCGCGTCGCGCAAGCGGCTGACCGTCTGGAGCGCGGGGTGCTCGACCGGCGAGGAGGTCTACTCGATCGCGACGCTCCTGCTCGAGTCGCCGGAGCTCCACGGCTACGAGCTGCTCGTCTACGGCAGCGACATCAGCAAGCGCTGCCTCGCGCACGCGCGGCGCGCGACCTACGGCCTGAGCGCCTTCCGCGCCACCACGACCGAGCAGAAGAAGCGGTGGTTCGTCGAGCGACCGGACGGCTGGCTGGTGGCGGATCGGGTCCGCCAGATCTGCCATTTCGGCCAGCTGAACCTGCTCGAGGCCGAGCGGGCGCCCGCCGTGGGGCGCGTCGACGCGATTTTCTGCCGCAATGTGCTGATCTACCTCGACGGACGATCACGCAAGCGGGTGATCGACCTCTTCCACGAGCGGCTCTATCCTGGGGGGGTGCTCCTGCTCGGCCACTCGGAGTCCTTGATCAACGTCTCGACGGCCTTCGAGCTGTTGCACCTGCGCGAGGACCTCGCCTACCGGCGTCCGGTGAGCGGCTTCGGCTTCGCGTCGCCGCGGCCGATGCGCGCGGCCAGGCCCAGCGGCGAGCCCTCGGAGCGCCCGGGAGCGGGGCCGAGCCTGCGCGACTCGCAGAGCTCGCTGCGAGATTCGCAGACGTCGCTGCGTGATTCGCAGACCTCGCTGCGCGACTCGGGCACCTTGCGCGACTCGCGCACGCGCTTGCTCGAGCGCCTCGCCCGCGCCGAAGAGAAGAGTGATCGCGCCGAGGCGACGCGCCTGCGCACCCCGGAGCCCTTCCCCGCCCCGGCCAAGCCGAAGGAGCCAGGCTCGCATCCACCCGGCTCGTCGCCCGGGCGCGGCGGCGACGGCGGCTCGGGCGGCGGCGGCAAGGTGGGCGGATGAACTCCAGCGATCGCCCCGCTCCCGGCGGCCCGCGCCGACTCCGGCTGATGATCGTCGACGACAGCGCCTACAACCGGCGCAACATCGCCGACATCTTCGTGGGCCACCCCGACATCGAGGTCGTCGGCCGCGCCGCCGACGGCGAAGAGGCGCTGCGCCTCGCGACCACGCTCAAGCCCGACGTGATCACGCTCGACCTCGAGATGCCGCGCATGGACGGCTTCACGTTCCTGCGCATCCTGATGTCGCGCCAGCCGACGCCGGTGGTGGTCGTCTCGAGCTACTCGCAGAAGGAGAACGTCTTCAAGGCGCTCGAGCTCGGCGCGCTCGATTTCGTGGCGAAGAGCGATCGCACGATCTCGCCGGACAGCACCGAGGTCCGGCAGGCCATCCTCGAGAAGGTCCTGCTCGTGCGCAACCTGCGCCCCGCCGCCATCGAGGGGCTGGCGCGCCCCGGCGCGCGCCGCGTCACCAGCCCGAACCTGGCCTCGCTCCTCTCGTCCGGCGACGCCTCGGGCAACGCGGCGGCCACGCCTACGGCCACGCGCCCGGCGCTCGGCCCGTCGATCGCGAGGCCGCGGCACCTGGTCGCGATCGCGTGCTCGACCGGCGGACCTTCGGCGCTGCTCGAGGTCGTCGGCCGGCTGCCGCAGAACAGCGTGGCCGCGTTCGCGATCGCGCAGCACATGCCCGACAAGTTCACGCGCACGTTCGCCGAGCGCCTCGGCCGTCGCGGCACGATCCGCGTCAGCGAGGCGCAGGACGGCGACGTGCTCGCGGCCGGCACCGGCTTCGTGTGCCCCGGCCGCCAGTGCATGGAGGTCGTCTCGATCGCAGGCGAATTCAAGCTCCGCGTGGGCTCGGCGACGCCGACGGATCGCTACGTGCCGAGCGCGGATCGGCTCTTCAAGAGCGCCGCCGCGGCCGCCGGCTCGCGGCTCATCGCCGTGATCCTGACGGGCATGGGCGACGACGGCACCGAGGGTGCGAAGGCCGTGCGCGAGGCGGGCGGCACGGTGATCGTGGAGTCGCAGGAGACCGCCGTCGTGTTCGGGATGCCCGGCGCGGCCGTGCGCGCGGGCGTGGTGAACGAGATCCTGCCGCTGCCGCAGATCGCCGAGCGGCTCGCGAAGCTGATCTGATCTGAGGGGACGGCCGCGAGGCGGCCTCCCACCGCGATGAACGCGCTCGCTCGAATTCGAACGTTCCGCGCGATGATGCTCGCGGCCTGCGGCATCTTCGCGTTCCACGCGGTGCGCAACGGCTACCTCGCGCGCCCGAGCACCGCGACCGTGCAGGTGCTCGGTGCGCTCGGCACGCTCGGCTGCTTCCTGCTCTCGACGCGCGTGCGCACCGAGCGCGGCGCCCGCGTCCTCGTCAACGTCGGCCTCTCGATCAGCGGCGCGGTGCTCGCGGCGCTCGCAATCCTCACGGGCCAGCGGGCGGGGGCGACGCCGTTCGCGCTGTCGATCCTCGGCCCGATCGCCGCGTACGTGCTCGGCGTGCGCGCCGCGCTGGTCTGGGCGGTCGTGACGTTCGTCGCCGTGGTCTGCGTCGATTTCGCCGGGGCCTGGTTCGGCCTGCGCTCCGAATTTGTGCAGGGCGTGCCCGAGTTCCTGCTCACGCACGGCGCGCTCCACCTCGCGTTGCTGGTCCTGGCCGTCGTCGCGCGCCGCGCCTTCGACGCGCAGCTCGAGGAGCTCCAGGCGCGCGAGGCCACCATCCGCCACCAGGCCGACGACCTGGTGCTCGCGCGCGACCGCGCGCTCGAGGCCTCGCGCCTGAAGAGCGAGTTCCTCGCCACGATGAGCCACGAGATCCGCACCCCGCTCAACGGCGTGCTCGGCATGACCACGCTCCTCGCGGACAGCGAGCTCTCGCACGAGCAGCGCGAGATGGTCGGCCTGATCGGCACGAGCGGCGACGCGCTGCTCGTCACGCTCAACGACATCCTCGACTTCTCCAAGATCGAGGCGGGGAAGCTCGAGCTCGAGGAGGCCCCCTTCGACCTGCGCGACTGCGTCGATGGCACCCTCGAGCTCCTCTCGGCGACCGCGGCCGCCCGTGGGCTGGAGCTCGCCGCGGTGGTCGCCGACGACGTGCCGGCGCGCTTCTTCGGCGACGCGGCCCGGCTGCAGCAGATGCTGGTGAACCTGGTCGGCAACGCGCTCAAGTTCACCGAGGTCGGCGAGGTCGTCGTGGAGGTGGTGTGGCTCGCGCCGGGCCCGCTGCGGTTCCTGGTGCGCGACACGGGCATCGGCGTCGCGGAGGGGCGCCTGTCCTTCCTCTTCGATCCGTTCACGCAGGCCGACGCGTCCACGACGCGCAGGTTCGGCGGGACGGGGCTCGGCCTCGCGATCGTGCGGCGGCTCGCCGAGCGCATGGGCGGCCGGGCGTGGGCCGAGAGCGAGGTCGGGGTGGGGTCGACGTTCGCGTTCGAGGTCGCGCTCCGGCCGGTCTTCGAGGCGGCCGCGGGCGCGAGCGCGCGCGATCTGCTCGGCGCCGAGATCCTGATCGTCGAGTCGCACGCCGCCACGCGCGACGGCCTCGTCGCCGCCATCCGCGATCTCGGCGGCAGGCCGCTGGTCTGCGTCTCGGCGGCGGGGGTGAGCGCGGAGGATCTCGCGAGCGCCAAGGCCGGCGTGCTCGACGCCGCCGCGCTGGCGGACGCGACGCTCCGCGCGGCGCTGCGCGCGCACGACGTGCCCGTGCTCGGCCTCGCGCGCCTCGGCACGACCAGCGGCGCCGACCCGATCGTCTTCCGCCCTGCGCGCCGCGCGCCGATGTTCGAGGCGCTCTCGTCGGCGATGCGGCGCGACGTGGGCAAGGGGCCGCCGCCGTCGCAGGAGCTGCCGGTGGCGACGCGCGCCGACGCGCTGCGCGTGCTCGTCGCCGAGGACAACCCCGTCGGTCAACGCGTCGCGCGCCTGTTGCTGGAGCGGCTCGGCCACCGCGCCGTCGTCGTCGGCAACGGCGTCGAGGCGCTCGAGGCGCTGCGCGCGCGGCGCTACGACGTGCTGCTCACCGATCTGGAGATGCCCGAGCTCGACGGCCTCGAGACCGCGCGTCGCGTGCGCGCGGAGCTGCCGCTGGACGCGCAGCCGCGCATCATCGCGATGACGGCGAGCGCGCTGCCGGAGCACCGTGAGGCTTGCACGCGCGCCGGGATGGACGACTTCGTCGCCAAGCCGGTCCAGGTGCGCGAGCTGGTCGGGGCCCTCGCGCGGGCTTCGCGCCTGCGCACGCCGCGGCCGTTCGACTCGATCGCCGCGCCGACCGGGGGCCTGGTGAGCGCGACCTCTTCGCCGCCCTCCGCGTCGCGGGTCCGCGCCGCGTCGTCCGCGCCGGCTGCGCCGCGCGACCTCGCCGAGGACGCGCTGGTCGACGAGGCGCGCCTCGACTCGCTGCGGCTGCTCACCGCCGAGGCCCCCGCCATGCTGACCGAGCTGCTCACGGAGTTCGCGACCAACGCCGCGCGGCTCGTCGACGCGATGGAGGCGGCGCTCGCGGCGGACGACGCGCTCGCGCTGCAGCGCGCGGCGCACTCGCTGAAGGGGAACGCGGGGACGTTCGGCGCGCCGGGGCTCGCCGCACGCGCGGCGCGAATCGAGGTCTGCGCGCGCGACGAGGGGCTCGCGGCGGCGCGCGTCGACGTGCTGGGGTTGCGGCGCGTGCTCGCCGACACGACCGCGGGGCTCGAGGCCGCGACGCGCGGCGGCTGATCACGCGTGGGTCACGCGCGCGTCACCCGCGAACCACCCGCGAATCACGCGCGCACGCGCCAGTGCCCGACGAACGTCCGGCCCACGTCGTCGGCGGTCGGATCGCTCACGATCAGCTCGGGGCGCGCGTTGCGGCAGTACGCCACCACGTTCTGGCGGAACACGCGGCCGAACGCGGTCGCCTCGTCGCGGTCCATGCCGTGCACGAGCCACGCGGGCTCGCGCCACACGCTGTCGGGGTCGTCCTCGTAGCCGACGCACGCCTCGACGCGGTAGCAGCCGAGGACGAGCAGGTCGCGCAGCACGGCGTGGCGGCCGTCGTTCACCTTGCGGGGCAGGAGCATCGAGCGAGGGTTGTACGCCGTGAGGATGGCGAACGGCCGCGTCAGCAGGTCCGGGAGCGCCGACGGATCGTTGGCGACGTCGCCGTCGAGCGAGACGCGGACGATGCCGTTGGGCGACGGCAGATCGTAGACGGTCGCGAGGTACGCGCGGAGCAGCCCCTGGTCCATGGTCGGGAACGCTAGCAGAGCGCCAGGGCCGCCTCACGCCCCGCGCCGGGCGTCGTGCGCGTCGCCCCCCCGCGCCTCGGAAAGCGGGCGCGGTTGCGCGGCGCCGAATCGCGCTTAACGAAGGGGTTGCGTATCCGCGTGCGGACCCGTCGGCCGAGGCAGATCTCGGCTCCCTGCACCGTCGCGGCGCATCCAACCACCATGGCTCATGCGGCTCCTGCGATCGCGGCCCGGAAACCGGCTGCATTCTCGTTCTACGCGCTGCTGCTCGCGCTCGTGACGCTCGTCTTCGGCGGCTCGCTCTCGGGCTGCGCCAACTACGACGTCCTCGTCGAGAAGGACCAGGTCTGCCAGCAGAAGTGGGCCGACATCGAGGCCGCGCTGCAGCGCCGCTACGACCTCGTCGACAACCTGGTCGCCACCGTGAAGGGGCAGGCGAGCTTCGAGAAGACGACGCTCGAGAACATCGCCAAGGCGCGCGCCGAGGCGGGCCAGCTCAAGATGACGAGCGACACGCTGACCGACCCCGAAGCGATGAAGCGCTTCAACGAGGCGCAGTCGCAGCTCAAGGGGTCGATGTCGCGGCTGCTCGCCGTCAGCGAGAGCTACCCGGAGCTCAAGACGAACCAGGGCTTCCACGACCTGCGCGTCTCGATCGAGGGGTCCGAGAACCGCCTGCTGCGCGCCCGCGAGGAGTACAACGGCGCCGTGAAGGACTACAACGCCGAGCTCGGCAAGGTCCGCGGCAAGGTCGTGAACAAGGTCACCGGCCACGAATTCAAGCCGCGCGAGTACTTCAAGGCCGACAGCGGCGCGGCTGCGGCGCCCAAGGTCTCGTTCTAAGCTCGCCGCCATGACCGCAACGCTCGGCGCGACGACGTGGCCCGCAACGCGCCGGGCGAGACGCGGCGCGGGCCTGCTCGCGAGGTTGCTCGCGGCGTGCGCGCTGCTCGTGGCGGTGCTCTTCGTCCCCGCGCGGGCGAGCGCGGCGATCCAGGTTCCGCCCTTCGAGCACTGGTGCACCGATCTCGGTGGCGTGCTGAGCGACTCCGAGCGCGCCGATCTCGAGGCGCGGCTGCGCGCCTACGACAAGGCCACCGGCAACACGATCGTCGTGGTGATCGTGCCGTCGCTGGACGGCGAGGCCGAGGAGGACGTCGCCTACCGCTTCGGCAAGACGTGGAAGCTCGGCAAGAAGGGGAAGGACAACGGCGTCGTCGTCCTCTTCGCGCACGCCGAGCGGCGCGTGCGCGTCGAGGTGGGCAAGGGGCTCGAGGGAGACCTGACCGACCTCGAGGCCAACGACATCGTCACGCAGCGGATCGCGCCCATCACCAAGGGGCGGCAGGATCGCTGGCACGACGGGCTCGTCGCCGCAGTCAACGCGATCGAGACGAAGCTCTCGGGCCACGTCTACGCCGCCGACGGCACCGCCACGCGCGCGGATCCGCGCACCGAGCGACGCTCGAGCGACGCGCAGGGGGTGATCGCTACGATCTTCCTGCTGATCATCTTCGCCTTCCTCATCCTGCGCGCGATCATCAACCGCGGTGGTGGCGGGCGCGGCGGAGGCGGCGGGTTCTGGATGGGCGGCGGCGGCGGCTGGAGCAGTGGCGGCGGTGGCGACTGGGGCGGCGGCGGCGGCGGCGGCGGCGGCTGGGACGGGCCGAGCGGCGGCGGCGGTGACTTCGGAGGCGGCGGCTCGGGCGGCGACGTCTGAGGCGGCCCTTCGGGAACTCGCGGCGCGCGCGGGTGTCTCCCCGCGCGTGAACCCGTACGCTCGCCGCACGATGCCCCGCGCCCGCTCGCTCCGCGCCCTCGCCTCGCTCGCCTCGCTCGCCTCGCTCGCCGCCCTCTCGGCCGCCGCGCTCGTCACGTTCGCGCCCTCGCGGGCGGACGCGTTCTGCGGCTTCTACGTCGCTCCCGGCGACAAGCCTCTCTACAACGACGCCTCCACGGTCGCCCTCATGCGCGAGGGGAACATGACCGTGATGAGCATGTCGAACAACTACAAGGGGCCCGCGGAGGACTTCGCGATGGTCGTCCCCGTGCCGGTGGTCCTCGCGAAGGACAACGTGAAGACGCTCGATCGCGCCGTGTTCAAGCGGCTGGAGGAGCTCACCGCGCCGCGCCTCGTCGAGTACTGGGAGAAGGATCCCTGCGACCACCCGTGCGCCGACACCAAGCCGGGCGAGGGGTGCGGCTACGGCTCGGGGATGGGCTACGGCGGCGGCTCCGGGCGGATGGGCGGCGGCAGCAACTCGACCGTCGTCCTCGCGGAGTTCGCGGTCGGCGAGTACGAGATCGTGATCCTCGGCGCGACCGACTCGGACGATCTCGAGAAGTGGCTGCGCGCGCACAATTACAAGATCCCCGCGGGGGCCTCGGCGGCGCTCGCGCCGTACATCCGAGAGCAGATGAAGTTCTTCGTGGCGAAGGTGAACGCCGCGAAGGTGACCAAGGACGCGCAGGGGGTCGTGGTGCTCTCGCCGCTGCGGCTGCAGTACGAGGCGCAGGAGTTCCGGCTGCCGGTGCGCCTCGGGCTGCTCAACGCGCCGAGCGCGGGCGCGCAGCCGAAGCAGGACCTCATCGTCTACGTGCTCTCGAAGGGCTCGCGGTACGAGGTCGCCAATTATCCGAACGTGTTCATCCCCACGAACCTCGAGGTGCGCTCCGAGGTGCGCGACGCGTTCGCGCCGTTCTACGCGTCGCTCTTCGACGCGGCCGTCGAGAAGGCGGGGGGCAAGGCGGTGGTCACCGAGTACGCGTGGTCGACCGGCTCGTGCGATCCGTGCCCGACGCCGCCCCTCGACGACAAGGAGCTCGCGAGCCTCGGCGGCGACGTCGCGTTCAGCACCTCGGGCACGGCCTTCGGCAAGCCGGCCAGCGGGCTGCGACGCGGCACCTCGCTGGAGGTCACGCGCCTGCACGCGCGCTACGACGCCAAGACGCTGAGCGACGATCTGTTCTTCCGCGCCGCGGAGCCGGTCGAGGGGGGGCGCGAGAGCACCAACGAGAAGGGGCTCCTCTCGAAGACCGCGAAGTCGAGCTCGTCCAACAACTTCCAGGCGCGCTACGTGATCCGCAACCCGTGGACGGGCCCGATCGCGTGCCGCAACCCGCAGCGCGGCGAGTGGGGCGACGCACCGGGCGGGAGTCGCTCGACCCCGAAGCCCGCGAAGGCGACCGGGCTCGCGGGCGCGCAGCGCGGGCTCGCGCTCGCGTCGTACCTGAAGGAGCCGCTCCCGGAGCTGAACGTCGTGGCGCCGGGCGCCGCCCCCGCTCCCCTCGCGGCGGACGCGGGCCCGAGCGACGGCGGGGCGAACGCGGGCGACGCGAGCGCGGGTCCGGCC
>CAIXWQ010000864.1 GCA_903923175.1 uncultured delta proteobacterium
CCTCGGCCTCCTCGACGTCGATCCACTCGTCCGCCGAGTGCGGCGCGTAGTAGCCGCATGTCAGGTTCACCGCGTCCGCACGCATGCCGCGCGCCTTGAGCTCGGCGACGTCGGTCGAAGCTCCGACCACCGGAACACGCGGTGATCCCAGCGCTTCGGCGATCGCGAGCAAGCGCGCCTCGCGCTCGGCCGAGCAGAGTCGGGTGCCGCCGATCTCCGTGACGAGTTGGCGACCGAAGCGGCTGCCACGATCAATTTGGATGAACAGCTCGAAGCGCTCGAGCCAGTCGTCGGGCACCGCCGCCGCGCCCTGCAGCCCGATCTCCTCGTCGGTCGTGAGCAGGATCGCGAGCGGCCTGCGGCTCTCGAGCGCGAGCATCCTCGCGATCGCGACGCCAACGCGATCGTCTCCCCCGACCTGCGTCGCGTTCGTCCGGTCGGTCACGATGCGGCGCCCGGTGGCAGGATCGCGACGCACGATGGGCTCGACGCGTCCGCGGTCTTCGGTGTACCCGCGGTGATCGCGAACGAGGTCCGTGTGCGCGACGAGACACACGCGCGGAGCGCCGCGCACTGCCAGCAGGTTCGGCAGGTCGCGCGCAGCGTCGTCGCGGCGCGAGCTCGCTCGGTACTCGTCGAAGAACAGCTCGAAGCCGGCGCCGCGAAGTTCCGCGGAGAGCTCGCGCCGAAGCACGACCTCATCGGCGGCGCACGCCGCGATCAGGGCTTGCTCGAAGGGCGTGCCGGCAAGTGTGTCGCGCTCGGTGCTGCAAGCGTCAGCCATCGGTGCTCTCCCCTCGTTGCGGTTTCGACAGTGCTCGCGACCACGCACTCCGGCCCTACGCGCCCTGCGAGAGCGGCGTGAGGCTCAGTGCTCGAACACCCACACGACGACGTGGAGCGCAGCCATCACCCCGGCCGCCGGCACGACCGGCAGCGTCGGCGCGTCGTGCAGGAGCCAGCGCACGCCGAAGTTCCAGCCGACCCAGAGCAAGACCGAGAGCGAGAGCCAAGAGAACAGGCGCATCGGGACTCCCATCCGGAAGCGCTGTCGCGCGCGTCCATCGTCAGGACGCCTCAGGATCGGGGTCTCTGACGGGCACAGCGTCCGCCCTCGCGCTCGCAGCGTTCGCGGACGCGATCCATGCGTAGACCGCGCGTCGCGTCTCGTCGCTCACGTCGGCGTTTCGCAGTCCGCGCAAGTCTTCAATCTCGCGCGTCTCGCTGCAAATGAGGAGCGTCGCTCGCTCGGGTGAGAGTACGCGGTAGGCCGCAAGTTTCCCGTCCCGGCACTCCTCGTCGGACTCGAAGAGACAATTGAATCGCGCGCTCCCTTCACTGAACAACTCCGCCGAGTTTCGGACGAACACGATCGTTGCGGTCTCCGCGATGGGAGGCTCCGGGTACTCGTACGCATCCGGATCAAGCGGGCCTTGCGCACTGAGCGCGCGCTTCCGCCAGCGCATGAACAGTCCGTGGGCGTAGCCTCGATCGACTTGCGCCTGCGGGTTCGTGAAGCCGAGACGGTGACCGAGCGCGATGGCCCGCTCGTACTGGTCAATCCAGTCGTCGGCGATGGACGCGTTTCCTCGATACCGGAGGAGTCGTCGCAGCAGCGGCTTCGTACAATGCGCCTCGTGCCTGCACGCTGCCCGGAGCCCCGCAGCCTCAACCTCCGAAGCGTGACGAAGCGCGCTCACGACGGGTCGCGACCGGAGCGCGACGAAGAGCGCTTCACCCGCCTCTTCGCGCTCCTCCGGCAACACGCGACCGAGCAGCCCCACCGCGCCCGGCGCGATCGGCCCGCCGAGGCAGGCGGCGAGCACCTCGCTCGGCGTGCCGTCGAGCGCCGCGAGCGCCGCTTCGAGCCCACGCTCATCGGCCAGCCGCGCCACCAGCCACAGCAGATTCGGGGTCCGCGCAATCACGCGCGCACGGGGATGCAGCCGGAGGAGTCTCAAGGCAGCGACCTCGTGCTCGCCACAACGCTGCGCCTGAACGCGGGCTCGCCGAGGAATCGAGCTGACGAAGCGCCCCATCGGCGTCCAGACCGGATCCTCGACATCGAGCGCGATCCGGAGGTCCGCGGTGCGTTCGAGCGTGCGCCACTCGCCGCTCTCCTGCCGCGCGACGTCGAGACCGTCTTCCCAGGGCCGGATGCGCAGGGGCGGCGCGAGTGGCGACAGATCGATCACGAGCGCACCGTGGTCGAGCGCGAAGAGCTCCGTCGCCACGCTCATCGAGGCGGGCGGATGCTCGCCGCGGTGACGCGCGTGATGTGGCTCGAGCAGCGGATCGACTCGGCGATCGCCTCGGCCTGCGCGGGGATCGTCTTGGCGTGTGCGGCGTCGTCGGGGAAGCCCATCGCACGGGC
>CAIXWQ010000865.1 GCA_903923175.1 uncultured delta proteobacterium
GCGGGCGTGCACCTCGCGCGCAGCGCGCTGGAGGGCTTTCGCGCCGCCTTCGCCGCGGCGTGCGCGGCGGCCGCGGCGGCGGGCAGCGCGCCCTTCGCCGCGCCGACGGCGGACGCCACGCTCCACGCCGACGACGATCTCGCGGCGGTGATGTCCGATCTCGAGCGCCTGGAGCCGTGCGGCGAGGCCAACGCGCCGCCGCTGCTGCAGCTCGACGACGCCGAGGTGCTCGACGTCCGCATCATGAAGGGCGAGCACCTGCGGCTCACGCTGCGTCACGGCGATCGGCGGCTCGACGCGTTCGGCTTCGGCTTCGCCTCGCAGGCGCCGCGGGGCGGCGATCGCGTCTCGATCGCGGGCGCGCTCCGGCGCGACGCGTACCGCGGGCGCGCTTCGATCGAGCTCCGTCTCTCCGAAGTCCGCCCCCGGCACCGCTGAGCTGCTGCTGGGCGCCGATCGGGGCGCGCGCTTCATCCACCTGCGCCGAACGCGCGGTCGGGTGCGCGTTCTCGGCGTGAATCTCGCGGCGAGGCGACGCGCGAGACGGCTAAGACTGCGCATGGATGAGCTGTCGCGTCCTCGTCGCTGGTTCGACGGCTTGGTCACCCCTGCCGACGTCCTCGCATCTCATCACTGCACGGACGCGATGCTTCGGCGCAATGCCGAGGTCGGCCGACGCCGACCGCGGGTTCCGCGCGCTCCCCGCTTCGCCCGCGCGCCGAATCGCAGATTTGCCTGCCTACGAAGGCGCCACGAGCGCGCCACGGCGGTGCTCATCCTGCGCGAACGACGCACGGCAGACGCCCGAGGCGAGCGGTACGCCTCGTGCACCGCTCCAGAACGGACACGCCGCAGCACCCCGCGGAAGTCGGGAGGGGGATCCCCCTCGCCCGCCATGACGGAGGAGAAGTTCGATGACCCACGATGACGACGTCCTGCACCAGGCAGGGGATTCGATGACGCACACGGAGCACGGCAAGGTGGAGGAGACGACCACCGCCGAGCCGCCGCCCCGCAAGAAGGCCCGCCGCGGGTTCGCCGCGATGTCGGCGGAGAAGCAGAAGGAGATCGCGAGCCTCGGCGGCAAGGCGGCGCACGCGAAGGGGACGGCGCACGAGTTCTCTCCCGAGGAGGCTCGCAACGCTGGTCGCAAGGGCGGTCAGGCGGCGCAGCGCGCTCGCCAGGCCACGCAGGACGAGACGAAGCACTGACTGCCGCTTCGTCGCGGGTTGCCCGCGCGTGTGACGATGCGACGCGCGCAGACTCCGGGTCTGCGCGCGCCGCCGTCTTGGCGCGGTGACTCGCTCGCGAGGGCTCAGGCTCGCGCGCCGCGCGCGCCGAAGATCGCCGTGCCGACCCGGACGATCGTCGCCCCCTCTTCGATCGCGACCTCGAGGTCGTCGGTCATCCCCATCGACAGCTCGGGCAACCGTGCTGCTCCGCCGTGCGCCTCGCGCAGCGCGGCCAGCGCGCGGTGAAAGCGTCGGGCCCCCTCCGGGGTCTCGGTGGGCGGCGGGATCGACATCAGGCCGCGCAGCCGGAGCGCAGAGAGCGCCTCGATCGAACGCAAGATCGGCGCGAGCGCGTCCGGCTCCACCCCACCTTTGCTCGCCTCGCCGCCGACGTTGACCTCCACCAGCACGTCGAGCGGACGCGCGCGCCCCTCGGCCCGCTTGGCGAGCTCCTGCGCGAGGCGCTCGGAGTCGACGGCGTGCACGACGGCCGCGCGGCTGGCGACGAGCTTGGCTTTGTTGGTCTGCAGCCGACCGACGAAGTGCCACTCGATGTCGCCGAGATCGGCGAGGGCCTCGACCTTGTCGACCAGCTCCTGCGCGTAGTTCTCGCCGAAGCGGCGCTGCCCCGCCGCGAACGCCGCGCGCACGTCCTCGCTCGGCTTCGTCTTGCTGACGGCGAGCAGCACCACGCTCGCGGGGTCGCGCCCGGCGGCCCGCGCCGCCCGCTCCACGCGCGCCCGCACCGCCGCGAGCCGCTCCGGGATTCCCACTTCGTCACGCTCGCCGCTCATCGCACGCCTCCGTCTCCTGCTCCGATGGCGCCCGCGCCCACGGGCTGCTCGCCCGGCGACGACGCGGCCGTCGCGCCGGTCGCGCCCATCGCGAGGCTGGCGCAGCGATCGAGGGCGCCGTCGTCGACGCACGGCGCGCGCTCGAGGCACTCGCCGAGCTTCGCCACCACCCGCGGCCGCAGCGCGCGCAACAGCCGGGCCCCCGGCCGAGCGCCGAGCTCTCCGCGGAGCGCGCGCGCGCAGTCCTCGGCCGTACGCGCGCCGCCGCAGCCGACCTCGCGCGCACACGCGGCGTGCACGATCGGCTCGAGCGTGCTCACGTCGGCGTGCTCTGCGTACACGTCGAGCGTGGCGAAATAGCACGCAGTGGCGCGACGGTCCGCGAAGCGCCGCGCGTCGTCGCCGCACCCGCGCGTGGTGAGCTCGTGATCGACGCACGCCGCGAACGACGACGCGAAACCCTCGCGCATCGGCGCGACGTCGTGCGAGCACCGCTCCGCGCAGCCCGCGGAGGGGCCGCAGC
>CAIXWQ010000866.1 GCA_903923175.1 uncultured delta proteobacterium
AGCTCTTCGATCCGGTCGTCACGCCAGTCGCGGGCCACGACTGACTGAATGCCTGAACAGCCTTCTGACAAACAGCAGAATCGGCAGTTGTCAGGACGATTGATCGGACAAAGTGCGAGGCCTGCGGAACAAACCTACGTCTACGCTACCCGTGAACGGGTACGAGATCCGAGTGCGGCGATTTACAGGTCGGATTCATGGCAAGACCGTCCACGACGTGCGTTCGGACAAGCCGACTACCACTCGATTCGAAAGTCGCCTGCCGCGCGACACGCTCACGCGGAACGGGTCAATGAGTCTGAGACACCCGCCTCACGAGCTTTATGAAGGCGCCGATTCGTTCAGCGCCGGAGGCTCGGCGTGAAGTCCGGGAAGGTCGATGGCCGGCGCCGTGCCGTCCGCGGAGATTGCGTCCAGAGCGACGGCACGTCCGCGTCCCGAGCCTCGAGCACCTCTGCCGCGGCGACGATGCGGAGCGTGGGCCCGACGGGGCTCAACACGACCTTCGACGGCGGGTGTCGCACGACGGACCTTGCCTTGGGCAGACGCTCTCGGTGCCAGCGTGAGCTCGTCTAGCGCGAGCTGCCGGCGTGCGGCGATGACCTCCACGCGGCGGAAGTACACGTCGGCCAACGCGAAGGGGACCGCCGCGATAGCCTGGGGCTCGGAGGGCCGCGCGCCGCGCGGCGTGAAGGTCGGGCTCGCCGCGCGGAGACGTACGCATCGCGTTGGAGCGCACGCGCGGCCCGTGGCGGTAGCGGCAGGGCCGCGCAGAGGCTGCGTCGTCACGAAGCGGCGGCCGCGGGCGACGGGGCGGCACCCGCCGGAGGACGGAGCACGCCCCGCACGCGACGAGGCCGCACCCGCGGATGGTGGGGCCACGGCCGCTGGGTATCGGGGCACCGGCCCTGGTGCCTCGGGGCGGGCAGCCGCGGATCGACGAGGCCGCACCCGGGGAACGCGGGGCGGCAGCCGCGGATCGACGAGACCGCACCCGGGGAGCGCAGGGCGGCAGCCGCGGATCGACGGGGCCGCACCCGCGGAGCACAGGCCGGCAGCCGCGGATCGACGGGGCCGCACCCGCGGAGCACGGGGCGGCGGCCGCGGATCGACGAGGCTGCATCCGAGGTCGCGATGCTCACGTCGGTCGGCCCTCGCGCGCTGTCGAGCGAGGTCAGGCCGCCCCGATGAGCCGGCTACGCGTGCGCGCCGGCCGGGGACTCCCGGGCATGATGCGAGCGGCGAGCAGTGCTAGACGGCCTAGCGATGGGCCGAACGAGCACCCCGCTTCTCTCGGTCGTGATGCCTTGCTTCCGCCACGAGGCGTATGTCGGCGCCGCCGTCGAGAGCGTCCTCGCGCAGACTTTCCCTGATTGGGAGCTGATCGCGATCGACGACGCTTCGCCCGACGCCACGCTCCGAGTGCTCCGGCGGTTCGGCGATCCGCGTATCCGAATTCTTCATCACGAGCAGAACGCGGGCGCACACGCGACCATCAACGAGGGGATCGGGCTCGCGCGCGGCGATTTCGTCACGATCCTCAACTCGGACGATCTCCTCGCGCCGACGCGCTTCGAGGGTCTGCTCGCTCTGCACGAACGCACCGGCGCCGACGTGCTCGGCACCGATCTCGAGCTGGTCGATCGCGAGGCGCGACCGATGCTCGACCCGAAGCACTACTGGCTCGCGTGGTACGCCGGCCTCAAGGCGCACCTCGCCACCCACGGCAGCATCCGGCGCACGCTGCTCAACGGAAACGTCTTCATCACCACGTCGAACCTGCTGTTCCGGCGCGCGTTCTTCGAGGCGCTCGGCCCGTTCGAGCCGCTTCGCTACACGCACGACTACGAGTGGCTGCTGCGCGCGGTCGATCGGGGGCACCACGTGCACTTCGAACCGTCACAACGGACGCTCTCTTACCGGCTGCACGGTGCGAACACGATCCTCGAAGCGCCGCTCGGGCCCAACCGCGAGACGTTCGAGCTCCTGATGCGCTACTGCCACCTGCTGATGCGCGAGCCAGAGGCCGCAGCGCACCACGAGTATGCGGATCACGTTGGGCGGATCGTAAGCCTAATCGAGCACAGTCACCTCGCCGCACGAGGCCTTCGGCCGAAGCTCCGCGCCCTCGACGAGCGCCTGCGCACCGTACTCCGCGGCCTGGTGCCTATGCGCAGGGGCCACTGATCGGCGCCATGTTCGAGCCCCGTCACGGGCGCCGAAGGAGGCCGTATTTTCCGATGCAATAGAAGGCACGCAGGGCGTCCTTCACGCCGAGCTTCTTCCCCTCCGACCACGTCCGCCCTCGATAGGTGATCGGCACCTCGTAGATGCGCGCGCCGGCACGGGCGAGCTTCGCGGTGAGCTCGGGGGCGAACCCGAAGCGGTCCTCCGTGAGGCGGATCGTCTGGAGCAGGGTGCGACGGAAGGCCTTGTGGCCCCCTTCGACGTCGGTGAGTCCGAGATCGGTCACGACGTTGGAGGCCGTGGTGACGATGCGGTTGGCGAGCGAGTGCCAGAAGTTCTCCACCCGCCGCGCGCCGCCGAGGAAGCGCGAGCCGTACACGACGTCGGCGAGGTCGAGCAGCAGGGGCTCGAGGAGGCGCGGGTAGTCGCCGGGGTCGTACTCGAGGTCCGCGTCCTGGACGATCACGTACTCGCCGCGGGCCGCCGCAAATCCGGTGCGAAGCGCGGCGCCGCGGCCTTGGTTCTTCTCGTGGAACAACACGCGCACGCGGTCGAGCTTGGCGATCTCGTTCTCGAGGATCGCGCGGGTGCCGTCGCTCGAACCGTCGTCGACGATCACGAGCTCGAGCGAGCGCACGCGGCACGACAGCACCGCCATCGCGATCGAGCGGATGGTCTCGCGCTCGTCGAAGACGGGCATCACGACCGAGAGCAGCGGCGCCGACGACGGGCGCTCCTGCGAGAGCAGGCGACCGAGCAGCTCAGGATTGGCGAAGGACGATTGCAGCATCGGTGACCTCGGAAGGGGCGGGCATCGTAGCCGATGGGTGCCGTCGCCGTGTCAAGGTGGCGGCTCCGCGCGCGCTTCCCGCCGGAAGCCCGCGCGAATATGAGCGTCGCCGATGAAGATTCTCGTTCTGGGCAGTCGAGGTCAGGTCGGCAGCGAGGTCCTCGCCCCGTTGTCGTGCCTCGGCGAGGTCGTCACGGCCGATGTGGCCGAAGTCGATCTCGGCAATCTCGACGCGCTGCGCGCGTTCGTCCGCGCCGCCGCGCCGAACCTGATCGTCAACGCCGCGGCGTACAACGAGGTCGATCGCGCGGAGCAGGACGAGGCCGGCGCGTTCGGCGTCAACGCCCGGGCGGTGGGATTGCTCGGTGAGGAGATGAAGCGCACGCGCGGCGCGCTGCTCCACTACTCGACCGACTTCGTGTTCGACGGCACCACCACCCGGCCGTACGTCGAGACCGACGCGCCGAATCCGCTCGGGCGCTACGGCGCCTCCAAGCTCGCTGGCGAACAGGCGCTGGCCGAGCTCGACGCGCCGGCCATCGTGCTGCGCACCGCGTGGGTCTGGTCGCTGCGCCGCAAGAGCTTCGTTTCGGCGATGCTCAAGTTGGCGCGCGAACGAGAGACGCTGAAGATCGTCGACGACCAGGTCGGCTGCCCGACGAGCGCGAGGGACCTCGCCGAGATCAGCGCGCTCATCGCCTACGGCGCGCGGCACGACGTGCACGCGGCGTTCAGCGAGGCGCGGGGCGTCTACCACGCGGCCGGCGCCGGCGCGTGCTCACGTTTCGAGCTCGCGCGCGCCACGATCGAGCTCGATCCGAGGCGAGCCGAGCACGTGGTGAAGTCGCTCGAGCCCGTGCCGACCTCGGCCTACCCGCTCCCCGCGAAGCGCCCGGCCCACGCGCCGCTCGACTGCGGGAAGCTGCGCGCCCGCTTCGGCCTCGCGCTGCCGGATTGGCGCGGCTCACTGGCACGCGCCCTGGAAGGGTAGGGATCGAAGATGACGAAGCTCCTCTCCGCCACGGCGCTGCTCTCGCTCCTCGCGCTCGCGGCCCTCGCGTCCAGCGCGTGCCACGATCCGTCGCCACTCGACCCCTCGTCGATGCAGTTCGGCAAGAAGCCCTGCGAGACGAACGACGACTGCGCGAGCCACTTCTGCGGGCCCGACCACCGATGTGGCTGAGCCGCGCTCAGCGCGGCGCCACGGCGAAGAGGTACGACACGAGCGCCTCCTGAGCCGCGGCGTTGATGGCGACAAAGTGATCGCCGCCGCGAACGATCCACAGCTCCACCGGCGCTGCGCAGCGCTGGAAGGCGAGCCGCTCGATGGCGTCCACCGGCGTCCCGAGCGTGATGGTGGCGCTGCTCCCCTGCTCGACCGGTTCGTCGAGACATCCTTCGAGCGCCGCCCACCTCCGAACCGTATTTGCCGCCGAGGGGTGACGAGCGCGCGACGCGCGCGCGAAGGGCGGGGCTGCGAGCAGGCGCGTGATGTCGTCGACGGTGGTGCCGCCCTCGAAGCGAACGACGTCGTCGCGGTCTCCGTGCAGCTCCAGCACCCTGACCTCGTGCGTCGGGCGGCAGGGCGGATCGATCTCGTTCGGCCCGGCCCCAGCGACGCTGACGATGCCGCGCAGCTCCGGAACGTCGCACGCGAGTCGGTGCGCCATGAAGCCGCCGTTCGAGTAACCGACGGCGAATATCCTTTGGGGATCTACCCGCGGGTGGCGCGCTGCGCGCCGGAGGAGCACCGCGAGCTCGGCGACGTGTGAGGGTCGCCCCTCGTCGAAGTCGCAGCAGGCGCTCGACGCGTTCCAGTAGCGCTGACCGCGGAGGTTGCGGGCGCCGTCGGGAGCGGCGAACACGAAGCGGCGTCGGTCAGCGAGGCGCTCGAGCGCGAGATCGGCTGCGAGCGAGGCGCCTGATCCGCCGAAGCCGTGAAGAAACAGCACGAAAGGCCGGCGCTCGGAGGCTCTTTCGACGCTCGCCGGCACGACGATCCGAACCTCGTTCAGCGCGGGCGGCCCACTCGCTTCGAGCGAACGCACGGCGACGGCCCGGCCCGAAGCGTTCGAGCCCGTGCTCGGCACGGCATGCTCTCGCGAGCACGCCAGCGCTACTGCGGCGATCGCCGCGATGAGCCGAGCGCGGCATGTCGACTTCATCACGCCGCCACCGTCACGACTGCAACGAGGGCGAGACCTTGGGCTTCGCAGGCCATATTCGCTGCCGAGCGCGCGCGACCCAGCTGCCATCCGGCGAGACGAAGGGCTTCTCGAAGAGATGCCACGAGGCCGACGCCAACAGCGCGGTCACCGGCAGTACGATCAACAGGGCGCGCGCGGGCGCGACGCTGGGCGTTCGCTTCACTAGCTCGATCAGGAGCAGGTGCCAGAGGTAGAGACCGTAGGAGATCACGCCCAGGTAGCGCAGGGGGCGCGTGAGCATCATCGTGATCGGCCCGTCGATCACGCACGTCGCCGCGACGACGAGCACCGCCGAGAGCGCGAGCAGGGTGCGGAAGCCGATGACCATCATCGGGAAATCCCAGAAGCTCGCCCACCGCCAGTAAATGGTCAGAGTGCCATACAGCACGAGCGCCGCGGCGAGGGCCGGGACCCACGGCCGACGACGACCGAACGCGAGCCAGCGCGCCCCCGTGGGGCTCGTGACGAGGCGCGCGAAGAGCAGGCCGGCGGCGAATTCGTCCAGCATGCCTGGGAGCTGTGTGGCGGCGACGAAGAGCGGGAAAGGGCCGAGCGGGCCCTTCGCCGGCACCAGCGTCACGGCGCCGAGGCGATACGCCCACGCCGCGCCGACGAGCGCGAGCGCGATCCAGAACCAGCGGGCGCGGGCGAGCCACGCGCCGAGCGCGGCGACGAGCAGGTAGAACTGCATCTCGGTGCCGAGCGACCAGTTGACCCCGTTGAGCGCGCCGTGCGTCTCGCGCGAGAGGTTGTGGACGAAGGTCGCGTGCGAGATCAGGTTCCACGCGAAGCGAGGCTGCGACACGAGCCCGGGCACCAGCACGACCAGGAACACTGCGCACGTGAGGTAGTGCAGCGGCACGATGCGCAGGAGGCGCCGGCGCATGAACGGGCGTCGAAAGGCGCTCGGGCCCGCGCGCGCGACGAGCCCGAAGGCGGAGAGCCCGATCACGAACCCGGAGATCACGAAGAAGAGGTCGACCCCCATCCAGCCGATGCGAAACCAGCTGAGCGGGCCGCTCGTCGGGAAGCTCGTCCAGCCGAAGTGCTCGATGACGTGGTAGACGATGACCGACGTCGCCGCGAAGCCGCGCAGCACGTCGATCATGGGGAAGAACGTGCTCGGCTTTGCGGCGCTCGTCATCGCGCCGCCACCGCAAGGTCGCGCGCGCGCAGCTCGCCGACGAACAGCGTGACGCGATCGAGCAGCTCCGAGGCCTCGCACCGCGGCACGACGCAGCCGCGTGAATAGCGGCGGAGTCGCTCGCCGGGCGCGCCGAGATCGAACGCGACGACGGGGAGCCCCATCTGCATGAGCTCTTCGCACACGTACGAGAACGTCTCGGGCCAGATCGAGGGGAAGAGACAGACGTTGATCCCGTGGCGTTCGAGCAGCTCAGGGAGATCGCCCTGCGCGTAGCGACCGGTGACGACGACGTTCTCGGCCTTCACGTCGGCGCCGAGCGTGCCGATGACGGTCACGCCGACGTCGGCGCCACTGGTGCGGATGGCCGCGGCGAGCGCCCGCACCACGTCGCTCCCCTTGTGGGGCGAGAGCTCGCCGACCACCCCGATGCGAATCGGCGCGTGGAGGTCGAAGCGGACCGGGCGGTTGGCGACGTGCTCGAGGCGATGCGGCACGACCGTGATCGCGGCCTCCTCGAGCTCACGGTACGCCCGTCGCAGCAGGGTCTTGGAGGACTCGGAGAAGCAGCGGATCTCCGTGGCCGAAGCCAGCACTCGCCCCCAGGCGACGCGCCACTCGGCGACGGAACGCGTGCCCAGCACGCTCTTGAAGGGGACGCGGATGGCGGCGTAGCAGGCCTCGCAGCGCGCGCGATCGTCGGGAACTCCGCAGAACTCGCCGCGCTCGTCGAGGAGCGTCCAGCTCGGGCACACGGCCTCGAAGTCGTGCACGAGAACCGTGAGTCGAGCACCGCTGCGAGCGACGAGCGACGAGACCCAGTCGAGCAAGGAGAGCGGCGCCGGATACGACACGAGGTCGTTGAGCACCACGCGGCCGATGCCGAGGCCGTCGAGCCAACGCTCCATCGAACCCTGGTCGAAGAAGCGCAGCGTCTTGGTGACCGGCCCGACGTGCACGTCGGCGGCGTAGGAGAGGTTCGCGATGCACCAGCGCACGAGTACGACGCGCGCGCCGTCCTCGACGCTGCTCGCGATGAAGCGGCGGCGAAATACGTTCGCGCCGCCGCCGAGATCGTGGTCGATCATCAGGACGATCGGCCCGCCGCTGCCGAGCGCTTGCGCGACCCCCTCGGGGGTCTCCTCATCGGCCTGCGCGAACGGCGACATCCCGCGCAGAAGGGCTGTGCCCTCTCGGCCGTAGCGGCGCAGCTTCGCGAGCCCGGCGCGCTTCGCCTCCGCCTCGCCGTCGAGGAACGTCACGACGGCGGGGACGGCCAGCTCCTCGCGGCCGCCGTCGGCGAAGTCGACGACGAAGCGCAGCGAATCGCCAGGCGCGACGGCACGCTTGGCGACCCCATAGACGACGAAGCCGACGCCGGCTCCGTTCGGCGCATCGGGAAATCGAGGCTCGACGTCCGGGCGGGGAAAGCCGTATTCGGCGGCGAGACTCGAGTGGCCTCCTTCGACCTCGCGCATGAGGGTCAGCGCCTCGATCCTTCGCGTGGGGTGGAGCGCCCAGCCCCAACCGTGAAGGCTCCGTCCCCGGACCGAGACGCGGTCGAGCGTCAGGATGGTGCGCAGCGGCTGCGCATTCGACGCGAGCCCCAGCCGGTCGCGCGCGGCGCGGAGCCGTGCGGCGACCGAATCCCGCAAGCGCGAGGCGCCGGCCATCGGCTCAGCCCAGCCCCAACCGCTTCGCGAGCTGCGTGAGCGCGAGCGCCGGCTTGTCCGACCATGCGCGGTACTTGCGCGGGAGGCGCTGCCGCGCCCACTCGAGGGCCTTGTGGCTCCCGGCGCCCGCCGGCGGGAACTCCGCCTCGTACCAGTGTCGATAGCTCCCCGCGCGATCCTCCACGCGCGATGGATGCGGGAAGTGCTCCATGAGATCGGCGCGCGTCCGGTACGTCACCCGGTGGCTCTGCTCGATCTTCCGGCCATCACCGTAGAGCCCGTAGCTGCACGGCAGCTTGCCGAACTCCTCCTGGCCCATCTCCGAGCATCGCTCGATGTACCAGCGGCGCAGCTCGAAGAGCGCCGAGTTCTCGCCGGCGTACTTCTTGAGCATGACCTCTTGGGCGCCGCTGTCGAAGCCAGAGAAGTGGTAGACGCGCAGCGGAACGCCGTTGACGAGCAGCCGGTCGGGCACGCTGCCGGTGACCTCGCGGTGCGTGAGATTCCAGGTCGCCACGTTGTAGCCGGGATCCCGGAGAACGTGCAGATCCTCGAAGAAGCACGGCGCGAGATCGACCCAACGCTGATCGGTGAACAGTCCGCCGGGGATGTCGTCGAAGCAGTAGTCGAGCAGGCGCGAGGCCCACCAATCGACGAACCGCTTGCCCTCGTCCGAGCCGCGGATCGCCAGGAACCCCAGGTTGAAGACGCCGTGCTTCAGGCTGCAGATCTCGTTGTCGATGATCGCGTCGCGGGTCGTCTCGGGCACGGTCTGGTGGGGCGTGAGCACGATGCTCGCCTCGTCCAGCAGCTCGTCGAGCGGGTCGAGCGGCGCGAAGACGACCATGTCGGGATCGAGGTAGACGACCTTCTCCGCCTGATGGCGCGCGAGAATGGCCTGAAACCCGAACCCTTTCACCGCGGTGCAGAGCTCGACGACCGAGTGCTTGAAGACCCAGCGCTCGAAGTCCGGGATGCCCAGCTCCTCGGCGAGGATGACGGAGTCGAAGGGCTCGGGCGACGCGCCGAGCCAGCTCGGCTTCGGGTCCGAGAGCAGCAGGTGGAAGCGCGCGTCCGGGTTGTGGCGCTTGACGGACGCCGCGAGCACGCGCGCCTTGGGGATGTAGTTGGCTGCGACGCTCGTGAAGAAGTGGATCATGATCGAGGTTTCCTGAGTAGTCGCGTGAAGATCGTCTCGTGCGAGGCCTCGCTCGCGCGGGCCTCCGCCTCTCGTGCAGCTCGAGCCTCGTGCTCCCGGGCGAGATCCCCCTCGAGCCTCCGGACGCGCTCGGCGAGCTCGAGCTCCCGGCTTCGGGCGGCGTCGAGCAGCTCGGCGATGCGCCGCACGTCGTGCTCCGCGCCGAAGGTGGCGAGCGGCGCGACGCTGCCCGTGCGCGGCGCCAGCTGTTCGAGGAAGACCTGGCTTAGCGCCAGAGTGTCGGGCGACATCGGCCAGTCGATCTCGCATTCGAGCCGCGCGCCTGCGGGGACGACGACCTCGCCGAGGGCGATCGAGAGCGATGGGTCCTCGGTCAACAAGCCGAGCGTCACGCCGGGCTTGCCGAAGCCATTCGGCACGACCACGAGGCCGGCCCTCCCGTCGAACGCGTCGGGGCTGCCGTTCCAAGTCCACACCGACTCGCCCGCGGCGTCGACGATGCGCGCGCGGAGCAACTTCATCGTGCCGGGCCGATCGGCAGGATCGAGTCGCAGCTTCATCGGCCCCTCGAGGCCGATCGGCAGGCTCACGCGCTGCCTCAGCTTGCCGATCGACGCGAGCGTCTTGCTGGATCGCTCCTCGGCGAACGGCTCGGCGGGCGCGGCGAAGTACAGCTGCACGATGAACGCGAGCTCGGGCGCGACCCGCGCAGGCAGCGCGGCGACCGGCACCGGCTCGCGCTCGTCGACGGCCTCGACGATGAACTGATAGACGAGCGCGTCGGGACTCGCCGTCAAGGCCTTGGCGAGCGCAGGTGTGAACGCGTCCGGGTGGCGATCGTGGAACTCCGTGTCGGATAGTGGCTTCGTCACCGCATCCCAGGCCGCGGGCTTCAGCCCGCAACTCGCGATCATCGCGATCAGCGACGCGCGCGTGAAGAAGCGCACGTGCGTGTCGTCGAGGATGCCCTCTGGGGTGTAGGTGAACTCGCCCGCGAGAAGGCTCGCGACGACGCCGACGTGCGCGATGTTCGGCACCGAGATGAGCACACGCCCCCCGGGGGCGAGCAGGGCGCGCGCGTCGGCGAGCGTCCGCGCCGGATTGCGCAGGTGCTCGAGCACGTCACCGAAGACGATGACGTCGTATCGCTTGTCGGGGAACAGCTCGCTGAGCAGCGCGCGCTCCAGATCGGCGACCACGAGCGCACGGTAGTGCGGGCGCGCGATCTCGAGCTCCGCCTCGTTGTAGTTCGCGCCGTCGACCGTGCACTGCCGACCGGCGAGGAACTCCCCGAGGGCGCCCGTGCCCGTGCCGACGTCCAGCACGACGACGCCAGCGGGGATTCGCTCCGCGATCCGCGCGAGCGAGTCGCCTGCCCCGGCGACGATCTTGCGGTGATAGACGTGCAAATCGGCGCTCAAACGATCACCTTCTTGGTCGGAATTGCGAACAGGCCGTGGAGGACCGCGCTCTGCGAGCGGAAGGCGAGCGCGTCGTGGATCCAATGGTGGATGACGTGCTCGTCCTGGGTGCCTTCGCCGACGGCCGCGGTGATGGTGTAGTCGCCCGCGCGGAGATGCGGCATCACGAAGTGGAACTCGGCGCGGAAGGTGCGCCCCGCGTCGACGCGCAAGGGCGTGCCCCGATAGCGCAGGTAGGTGTTGTCGCCGAACATCAACTGCCCGAGGCGATCCTTCACGTGGAAGCCCGCCAGCGGGCTCGTGATGTCCTTGCGGGCCTCGGCCTCGACGATGAGGCAGACCTCTTCGCCCCCTTCGATGGCGACCACGGGCTGGCCCGCGCGATCGATGAGCCGCACGTGCCGGAGCACGGCGCCGAGCTTGCCGAAGGAGGTGTCGGCGTCGGAGCGCTCGAGCGCGGCGATGTCGCCGAGGGCGCCCTGAAGCGCTGGCGCTGGCGCGCTCGGATCGTCGGCGGACTCGGCGGAGCGCGCATCGGACGGCGCTTCCGTAGCCGCTGACGCCGGCAGCTCGGCGACGCCCTGCTCGGCTTCGTAGCTTCCTTTGAGGTAGAGTTCGGAGACGGTCTTCGCGTCGCCGATCGCGCGGATCGAACCGCGATCGATCCAGATCGCGCGCTCGCAGAGGTTGACCACCGCGGTGCTGTCGTGGCTCACGAAGAGGATCGTCCCGCGCTCGCGGAACGTGCGGAGGAAGCGCATGCACTTCTGCGTGAAGAACGCGTCGCCGACCGCCAACGCCTCGTCGATCACGAGGATGTCGGCGTCGACGTGCGCGACGACCGCGAACGCGAGCCGGACGAACATGCCGCTCGAGTAGGTCTTCACCGGCTGGTGCACGAAGTCGCCGATGTCGGCGAACGCGAGGATGCGATCGAGGCGGGCGTCGACGGCCGCGCGGTTGAGCCCCATCAGAGCCGCGTTCACGTAGACGTTCTCGAGGCCGGTGAACTCCGGATTGAAGCCGGCCCCGAGCTCGAGCAAGGCGGCCACGCGCCCGACGACCTCGACGTTCCCGGCCGAGGGCGTGAGCGTGCCGACGATCAGCTGCAGCAGCGTCGACTTGCCCGAGCCGTTGCGGCCGATGATGCCGACGGTCTCGCCCTGCTCGACTTCGAACGAGACGCCGTCGAGCGCGGCGAACTCGTGGGAATAGCGGGCGCGAAAGAGGGTCTGCAGCAGGCGGTGCTGCGGCTTGTCGAAGATCTGGTAGCGCTTCGAGAGATCGCGCACGCGGATCACCACCGGCGCGGGGGCCTTCTCGCGAACCGAGGCGGCCTCCATGCCCTCTTCGCCGGCAAGGGCGTCGCTCATCGCGCCGGCTGCTCGCTGGGCTCGAAGCCCTTTCGGTGGCGCACATAACGCGCAGGATTGCCCACCACGATCGCGAATTCAGGCACGTCCCCGGTGACGACCGCGCCGGCGCCGACCACGGCCCCCTGGCCGACCGTCACCCCCTCCAACACGATCGCGCCAGCGCCGATCCAGGCGCCGGCCCCGATTCGGATCCGTCCATACGTGAGCGGATTGCGCGCGATCGCCGCGTGGTGGCCGTCGATGACGTGACCGGCGGAGAGGATCTTCACATGCGGAGCGATGAGCACGTCGTCTTCGATCGTGAGGCCCCCCTCGCCGGAGAGGTAGCAGCCGACGTTCACCACGACACGATTGCCGAGGCGAAGATCGGCTTCGGGATTCTCGTCGAGGCTGCCGATCACGAGTCGGACGTCGCGGAACAGCATCACGCCGTCGCCGAGCCAGATGCCGCGGTCGGGCTTGCCGGGCCCACGCATCACCGTCACCGATTCGCTGACTCGACAGCCGGCGCCCAGCCGATCGATGTCGGGGTGCGCTTCGACGGCTCCGGGGAGGCCGTAGGGTTCTGCGGGGTGCATCGGGGGGCCCTCGAGGTCGCTCAGAGCACGTCGGCGAGGTGCGGCCGCAGCCGACCGAAGATGCGCAGACCGAGGAGATTGACGACGCCGACGAAGACCCAGAAGTAGAGCGTCAGCGCTGGGTGGTTCCAGAAGGGCTTGCCGTGCAGCAGCGCCTCGCGAAGGCCCTGGATGACGTAGAGCACGGGGTTGAGCTGCAGAAACGGCACGAAGCGCGCGGGGGCGTTCGAGAGCGGCCAGAGTACGGGGGTGAGCCACACCCCGAACTGCATGCACACCGCCACGACCTGGCTCAGGTCGCGGAAGAACGGGGTGATCGCGGAGGTCATGAGACCGAGTCCGGTGACGAGCGCGACGATCGCGAAGTAGAAGTAGGGGATCTGGAGCCAGGCGAGCCGCGGCGGATAACCGTTCGCCATCAACACGAGCAACATCACCGCCCAGACGACGAGCGCGACGAAGCTCGACGAAAGCAGCTTGATCGCCGGGATGATCGTCACTTCGAAGACGACCTTCTTGACCAGGAACTTGTACTCGACGAGCGACTGCGTCATCGAGCTGAGCGCGTCGGTGAAGAAGAACCACGGCGTGATGCCGACGATGAGCCAGAGCACGAAAGGGACGCCGTCGGTCTCGGCGCGGCGCAGCCCGACGAGGTAGATGAACAGATAGAGGACGATCGTCAGGACCGGCTGAGCGAACGCCCATAGCGCCCCGAGCAGAGAGCCCTTGTGACGCGCGCGGAAGTCGCTGCGCGCGAGCTCGAACAGGAGCTCGCGATGTCGGAGCGGCGCGAGGAGGCGTTGCATCATGAGCCGACCTGCAGGTCGCGCGCGGCCGACGACGCCGGACCTCGGCACGCGAAAGCCGCGCCGAGGCAGCGCGAATTCGTGAGCGGCTGGGATGGCTTCGACATCACGTCACTTCCGGGGCCGACGGGCTAGCACGGCGGCCGTGCGCGCGAAAAGATCGGCGATCCTGCGCACGTGCGCGTAGCGGACCGCCGACTTCGCGACCGCGCTGGCGCTCTCGGCCGTCTTTCCGTGCAGCCGCGCGAGCCCCGCAGGCCAGAAGGTCCTCTGCGAGTCGAGATCCATGATGTGCCAGTAGCTCATGAACCGCGCTCGCTCGCGCAACTCCGCGTCACCGAGCAGGTTCTCGTGGTCGAGCGCTCCGTCGTTGGCATCGTGCTCCCAAGACTCGAACAGCCGGACCTCGTCGAGCGTCGGCTCCATCAGCGAGCGCACGAGGATGGCGCGAAGTCGCGCGAGCTCTTCCTGACGGTCTTGGTGCGTGAGCCCCGCGCGGCGCCGGGCCGCACCGGGGAGCCACTTCTCGGCAAAGCGGAAGATGCCCCGCTGGATCTGTTCGATCTCCTCGAGCTGATGCACCGGGAGGACCTGCTCGAACATGGACGGAGAGCCGTCGTCCGCGATGCCGCGAAGAGAGCCTTGCCGCGGCATGCACGCGAGCTCGAGCAGCTCGGGCGTGCGACGCAGCGGCCACCAGGTCTCGGCGGGCTCGCCGAGGTGGAACAGGAAGCTGTCGGCGGAGCACGATGCCGCCGGCAGCTGCAGGAGCCGCGATTCGGTCGCGAAGTACAGGCCGCGGATCCGCCGCGGAGAGGGCTGGTCGGCGAGCACGCGGGCGAGCCGGTTCTGGATGGTGCCGCCCCAGCCGAGATCGACGAGGGCGAGGCTCTCTTCGTCGAGGACGCCCTCCCCGCGTAGGTAGTCGAGGAACCGCGTCCGCCGCGAGGCCGAGGTCGCCAACAGCTGCGCGCGCAGCGCGGGAGAGCCCAAGACGCCGTCGACCACGCGCACCACGTCCTCTGGGTGGAGGGGTGCGGGGTGCCGCACGCCGGTCACGGCGCGCAGCGCGTCGAGATCGAGCCCGAGATCGCGGGCCACGATGTCGAGCGGGTAGCTACGCCGCTTGAGCAGGTAGCCGCGCAGCTCCGGCTCCGTGACGGCGTCGAACGAGGCAGCGCGAATGGCGTAGCGCGAGACCCACAGCCGGCGCACGTCGAGTCGCGCCCCCGTCGCCGCGGCCGCGCGCTCGATGAGCGGCGCGAGCAGGTGCCCCTCGCGCATGAGGCAGTAGACGCGGTGCTGGCCGTGGCGGACGCAATCGTCGACGACCCACTCCGCGAACTGCGTGAGCAGCGGACCGAGCACGAGGGCGCCGTACTGAAAGTGATCGAGCGGCGACTCGCGGGTCGACAGCTCCGAGAGCGCGGCCGCGAGCCGCGCGGTGCGCAGGCCGGCGTCGTACGGGCGCGGCGCAGGGCCCGTCGCCTGCGCGGCGAGAATCCGCGCTTCGGCCTCGAAGATTCGCGCGACCGCGGGGCTGTCGCGAAATGCGTGCTCGGCGTGCAGGCCGCTCGCGCGCGCCGAGGCGACGTCCGACTCGGCGTTGTCACCGACGTGGAGCAGATCGGTGGGACGGCAACCGAGCTCGGCGAGGACCTCGGAGAACAAGCGCGCGCCCTTGTTCGTCCGACGCTCGCCCGAGACGAACACGCGCGCCGGGGCTGGGAGCACGATGCCGGCCTCAGCCGTGGCCGCGCCCAGCAGCTCGAGCAGCTGCGCGCTGCCGAGGTACATGTCGGAGACGAGTACGTAGGGTACGCCACGCGCCCGGGCGTGAAGCACGAGCGCGGCGAGGTCGGGGTCGAGCTGGATGAACGCGCGCTCGGTCGCGACTTCGGCGGCCACCAGCGACGCGGGGGCCGGCCGACCGCCGAGCGCGAGGGAGAGCTCGTGCGCGATCTCCTCGAGCGTCACCTCGCCGCCCGGCCGGGTCGTGCGAGCCTTCTTCTCGGCGTCGACGCGCAGGCGGGCGAAGGTTGCCGCTTCGACGCGCGCGACGGCCTCGCCGCGCAGGACGAGCGCACGGTGGATCTCGACGAACGCGTGGGTCGGGTGCTCGAACGGACGCGTGAGGAGCGTGTCGAAGACGTCGAGCGAGAGGACTCGGGGGCCGACGGCTTCGAAGCGAGCGATCAGGCGCTGCCGGCGGGCCCCCGGATCGCTGGCGCGCACCGCGCCGGGCAGGCCAGCCTCGCGCGGGCCGATCCTCGGCGTCGGTTCGGAGGGGAGGCGTGCACCGTTCATGTCGAGCGCGGTTGGCTAGCGCGTTTTCGCCCTCGATGCACGCGCACGCGCGACGCGGACGGCGCGCGCGACGCGGCGTTCCTTGGGCGCCGAGCGAGCCCTCGGATCACCGCTGCGGCTGACGCGCGCGTTCGCTCAGGCCCGGCGCGCGATGCGCTCGAGCTTCGGCGGCGGGCCGCCGACGCGCTTGGTCTTGCGATCGAACTCGACGAGCGACATGTCGAAGCCCGCCTGCTCCATCGCCTCGAGCACCGGCCCGAGGTCGGCGCCGAGCGGGTTGTCGCGCAGGACTTCGGCCTTCACGAAGGGCATCCCGGCGCGCAGCAGCGGCAGCGGATAGCCGCAGGTCGGGTTCACGCGGCGGCTGCGCATGCGGGCCCAGAGGCTCTCGCCGAGCGCGTTGAACAGCTTCGACGAGCCCGGGATCTCGAGCGACTGCGTGGGGGCGAACGCCCGGAGGCGGAAGCCGTAGTCGAGCAGCAGGCGCGAGAGGCCGACCTCGTAGCTGCGGATCACCTGCTCCTTGTCGCGGAACGGCAGCACGCTCGCCCAGAACTTCTTGAAGAGCGGCGAGGTGAGCACCGGGCGACGGAAGGCGAGGAAGTAGCTCTGGAGGTGCCAGGCGATCTCGACGTT
Source organism: uncultured delta proteobacterium (assembly GCA_903923175.1). GTDB lineage: Bacteria > Myxococcota_A > Polyangia > Polyangiales > JADJMO01 > CAIXWQ01. Next base: position 16,288 of record CAIXWQ010000866.1, read on the forward strand.
CTCGGTCATGCCCCACGCGTCGCAGGGCTCTTCGGCCATGCGATCGAGCACCGGGCCGAGCGGCAACACCGGGCCGAACACGCTCGAGTTGGTGAGGAGCAGCTCGTCCCACGCCTCGAGATCGACACGCTCGATGGCGTGGCGCCACATGCCGAAGTCGAAGCCGACGTTCTCGCGCAGCTCGATCTCGGCGCAGAAGGGGCGGATCTTGTCGAGCTCGGCGGGCGGCAGCTGCGCGTTCGAGACGAAGACGACGCGCTCGCAGGCCTCGTGGAGGGCCCGCAGGCTGTGGACGATGAAGCGCTTGATCTCGTCTTGCGCGTCGTAGTGCGCGAAGATGACGAGTCGCTTCATGGGTGCTCCGACGGCCATGTTTCCAGCGTTTCGCTAGCGCGAAAGGGGGAGAAATGCACGCGCGGTGAGCACTTCTTCACAGGAAAATCCAGGGCGAACGGGTGAGGGCGTGACTTTTCTGTCATAGCAGCGGGCCCTCGCCGCAGACCCTGCGCGCACCGGAGCGGGCCGCGGCTTTGCGAAGCGACGTGACCTCGACCGGGCGGTCGACGTCCAAGGGCGGCCCGCGATCACTCGGCGGGTGCTGCGGGTGAGAGCGGGCGAGAGCGGGCGAGAGCAGGCGAGGCGGTCGACGCGCGCGCCGCGATGTTGGTAGACGAGGGGAGAGCATGGCCGGACCGACCCTGGACGCGACCCGATACCGCGAGCTCGTCGAGCGAACGGGGCTCAGCGCTACCCACCAACGCTGCATCGACTGGGTGCCGAGGGGCTCGCGCGTCCTCGAGCTCGGGTGTTCCAGCGGCTTCGTCGGCGCGCGGCTCGTCGTCGAGAAGCAGTGCACCGTCGTCGGCGCGGAGATCGATCCGAAGGCCGCCGAGGAGGCGCGCGCGGTCGGGCTCGAGGTGCACGTGGGCTCGCTCGAGGACCCGGCCTTCCTCGCGAAGATCGACTCGCTCGGGCCGTTCGACGTGGTGATCGCCGCCGACGTGCTCGAGCACCTCGCCGATCCGCCGCCGGTGCTGGAGCGCCTCAAGCGGTGGATCGCGAAGGGGGGCTACGCGATCGTCGCGGTGCCCAACGTGGCGAGCTGGAACATCCGCAAGCAGCTCTTCTTCCGCGGCGACTTCGAATACCAGGACACCGGCACCCTCGACCGGACGCACCTGCACCACTTCACGTGGATCACGCTGCACAAGCTGGTGCAGCGCCAGGGCTGGAACGTCCTCGAGACGATGGTCGACAACTACGAGCTGCCGGTCGGGAGCCTCGTGCTCAAGGACTTCCCGAACCTCGTGCTCCACAAGTGGGACCGCCTCGCGTGGACGAAGCCGGTGCCGCGCTTCGTGCACCGCTTCCTCGCCGCGCGCACGGCCTCGATCGTCGAGCTGCGGGGGCGGGTCGAGCAGGCGCTGATGCAGCACGCGCCCAACCTGGTCGCCAACCACGTCGCCCTGCTGCTCACCCCTCCGGCGCCCTGACCGCATGAAGCCGCAAGCCCCGAGGAAACGCCTGGCGATCTTCGCGCACTTCGACGCGGAGAACGAGGTCAAGCCGTCGATCGTGCACTACATGCGGCACCTGCGGGCCGAGTGCGATCGCGTCGTGTTCGTGTCGACGTCCGCGCTGCCGCCACGCGAGGTCGACAAGCTCGGGCAGCACTGCGCCGAGGTCATCCTGCGCGAGAACGTCGGGTTCGATTTCGCGATGTGGCAGGACGCGATCCGCCGCGTGGAGCTCGGGGCGTGGGACGAGCTGGTGCTGGCGAATTCGAGCGTGCTCGGGCCGGTGCGGCCGCTCGGCGACGTGTTCCGTCGGATGGCCGGCTCGCCCTGCGACTTCTGGGGGATCACGCAGAGCAAGGAGTACTGCGACCACCTGCAGAGCTACTTCCTGGTGTTTCGCGCGCGCGTGCTGCACTCGGAGACGTTCCGCGCGTTCTTCGACGCGGTGCTGCCGTTCACCGACAAGCAGCAGGTGATCTACAGCTACGAGCTGTCGCTGACGCACTGGTTCGAGGAGCAGGGCTTCAGCTGGGAGGCCGCGTTCCCGTACTCGCTGTTCGAGAAGGGGCTCTTCGCGCGCCACCGCGAGCCGGTGAACCCGTCGCTCTACTTCGCCGACGAGCTCTTGCGCCTCGGCGACCCGTTCCTCAAGGTCGACGTCCTGCGGCGCAAGCTCCGCGGCGTCCCCGTGCGGGCCGCGCTGCGCGCGCTCGCGGCGACCGGCTACGGCGCGGAGCTGCTCGAGTACGATCGCCTGCGGCCGAAGTGGCCGTGAATCTCAGGCCTGCGCGGCCTCGACGCTCGGCGCGGCGGGCGGCTCGCCCTTCTTGCGCAGCGCCGGGATGATCGCCATCGCGTCCTTGATCAGCGAGCGATCGAGCAGGATCAGCACGCCGGCGAAGGCGAGGAGCGAGGCGAGCACGGCGAGCACGAAGCTCCACGGCCGCATCGCCCACGGCGAGAGGACCCAGTGCCCGAGCGCCGCGGTCGCGAGCGCGGCGACGAGCGAGGCGCGCACGCGCGGCCAGAGGTGCGTGTCGGGCATGAGCTTGAGCATCACGTAGACGACGGCGAGGTTGCCGACGACGACGTGCACGCCGTAGCCGACGGCGAAGGCGAACGGCGTGCGCCACTTCGCCATCACCGCGATGACCACGACCCAGTTGAGGGCCGTCCAGAAGATCGAGAGGCGCAGCAGGATCCCCGGCTTGCCGATGGCGTCGAGCGCGGCGGCGATGAGCGGCGCGAGGAAGCCGAGCGTGGTGATCGACGCGTAGACGAGCAGCAGCGGCAGCGCCGGCATCCACTGGTCGGTGTAGATCACGTGGATGACGTTGGGGCCGAGGCCGAAGAAGAGCCCGACGAAGAACAGGATCGCCATCGCGCAGATCTGCACCGAGCGCTCGAGCGAGGTCGCGAAGGCCTCCTTGTCGTTCTGCAGGCGGCTGAAGAGCGGGAAGCTCACGCGCCCCATGATGTCGACCAGCTTGAGCGGGAAATACGCGGTGTTCTGCGCCCAGTTGTTGAGGCCGAGCGCCGTGCGGCCGAGCATCGCGCCCGCGAAGATGGGCGTGATGGCGCCATTGAGGAAGCCGAGGATGGCGCGCGCCTGGTAGGCGAGGCCGAAGCGCAGGATCGGGCGCAGCAGCTCGATCGACAGCACGAGCCGGGGGCGCCACGGGCGCAGCGCGTAGACCACGAGGAGCCCCGAGGCCCCCTGCAGCAGCGCGGCCAGCACGAGCGCCATGATGCCGAGGTGCAGGCGCGCGAAGACGATCGCCGACACGTAGAAGACGACCTGCAGCACGAACTCGAGGAACGAGAGGCGGCCGTACGAGAGCTGCCGCTCGAGCAGGATGGCGGGGATCACGCGCAGCGCGGTGAGGAAGAACTCGACCGACATGGCGCGCATCAGCCACGCGCCGTTCTGCGGCAGATCGGGCCAGACGCGCACGAAGATCGCGGAGCCGCCGAAGACGACGGCCATGACGAAGACCGAGAGGAGCACCTGCAGCCAGAAGACGCTGGAGAGCTCCTCCTCGGTCGGCTCGGTCTTCTTCTGGATGAGCGCGCCGCCGAGCCCCGCGTCGCCGAACAGCGCGAAGAACGCGATGGCGAACTGCACGATGGCGAACGCGCCGAAGTCGCCGGGCGTGAGGATGCGCGACAGGTAGACGTTGCCGCCGAGCACCACGACCTGCAGCACGGCCGTGCGGGCGATCAGCACGATGACGCCGAGGGTCGCCTTGCGCTTGAGCGTGGCGATCAGCCCGGGATCGGGCGCGTCCGGCGGGGCGCCGGGGGAGGAGCCTGGAGCCGCGTCGGCGACGGGGCGCGCGGGGGTGTCACTCATGGGCACGCCACCGCGTCTCGGGGATCAGGCCCGACGTCGTCGGAGGAGGAGCGGAGGCGAGGCGCGCGCGGCGCTCCAGCGTGGCGTCGGCGGGGGTCTGGAGGAGGGGCTGCGGCATGCGAAGACGTGGCGGGCGGCGCCCGATGCTAGCCGCGGAATCGGAGTCCGCCAGCGACCGCGCGCGGTTTGGGAGCTTGGCAAAGCCCGTGCTACATGCGGGGCCGGCGCGCGGGCAGCGCCGCCTCGCGAGGGAAACCGCATGTCGAAGGCTTACGTCGTCACCGGGGGAGCGGGGTTCATCGGCTCGAACCTGGTCCACGATCTCCTCGCCCGTGAACCAGAGTCACGGGTCACCGTGCTGGATCGGCTCACCTACGCGGGGAATCCGGAGAACCTCGCGGGGCTGGAGGCGGGCGGCCGCTTCGAGCTCGTGCATGGCGACATCTGCGACGCGCCGCTGGTCGACGCGCTCTACGCGCGCGTGAAGCCGGACGTGGTGTTCAACCTCGCGGCCGAGTCGCACGTGGATCGCTCCATCGAGGGGCCGGGCGAGTTCGTGCGCACCAACGTCCAGGGGACGTTCCAGATGCTCGACTCGGCGCGCCGCTTCTGGTCGACGCTCGACGCGGCGGGCAAGGCGCGCTTCCGCTTCGTGCACGTGTCGACCGACGAGGTCTACGGCTCGCTCGGCGACACCGGCTTCTTCACCGAGGCCTCGCAGTACCAGCCGAACTCGCCGTACGCCGCCTCGAAGGCCGCGGCCGATCACCTCGCGCGCGCGTGGTTCCACACCTACGGCCTGCCGACGCTCGTCACCAACTGCTCGAACAACTACGGGCCCTACCAGTTCCCGGAGAAGCTCATCCCGCTGGTGACGCTCAACGCGCTCGAGGGCAAGCCGCTGCCGGTCTACGGCGACGGCGCGAACGTGCGCGACTGGCTCTACGTCGGCGATCACTGCGCGGCGCTGCGGCTCGCGGGCGAGCGCGGCGTCCCCGGCGAGGTGTACTGCGTGGGCGGCCACAACGAGCGCACGACGCTCCAGATCGTGCAGACGATCTGCGACGTGCTCGATCGCCTGCGGCCGTCGAAGGACGGCAGCTACCGGCGGCTCATCACGTTCGTGAAGGACCGCCCGGGCCACGATCGACGCTACGCGATCGATCCTGCGAAGATCGGCCGCGAGCTCGGGTGGAAGCCCGAGACGCGCTTCGACGACGGCATCGAGAAGACGCTCGCCTGGTACCTCGATCACAAGGGGTGGTGCGATCGCATCACCGAGACGAAATACAGGCGCGAGCGCCTGGGAGCGGAGGCCAAGTCGTGAAAGGGCTAGTTCTCGCCGGCGGCTCGGGGACGCGTCTCCGCCCGCTCACGTACACGGGGGCGAAGCAGCTGGTGCCGGTCGCGAACCGGCCGGTGCTCTTCTACGTGATGGACAACCTCGTCGACGCCGGCATCACCGAGATCGGCGTGATCATCTCCCCCGAGACGGGCGCGGAGATCCAGCGCGCGCTCGGCGACGGCGCCCAGTTCGGCGCGAAGTTCCACTACATCCTGCAGGACAAGCCGGCCGGGCTCGCGCACGCGGTCGCGACCGCGCGGCCGTTCCTCGGCGACTCGGACTTCGCGATGTACCTGGGCGACAACCTGATCGGCATGAAGATCCGCGACGCGGTGGAGGAGTTCCGCACCGCGAAGGACCTCGCCGCCTCGGTGATGCTCAAGGAGGTCCCGAACCCGTCGTCGTTCGGCGTGGCCGAGGTCGACGCGAACGGGCACGTGACGCGCCTGGTGGAGAAGCCGAAGGAGCCGAAGTCGAACCTCGCGCTCGTGGGCATCTACCTGTTCCGCCCCTCGATCTTCGACGCCATCGGCAAGATCAAGCCGAGCCCGCGCGGCGAGCTCGAGATCACCGACGCGATCTCGAAGCTCATCGAGCTCGGCGGCAAGGTGCGCTTCAACCGGTTGACGAGCTGGTGGCTCGACACCGGGAAGAAGGACGACATGCTCCTCGCCAACGACACCGTCCTCGACGACTGGCTCGAGGGGCGCAACGACGGCACCATCGACGCCGAGAGCAAGGTGTCGGGGCGCGTGCAGATCGGCAAGGGGAGCCGCCTGGTGCGCTCGAGCGTGCGCGGCCCCGCGGTGATCGGCGAGAACGTGACGCTCACCGACGCCCGCATCGGCCCGTTCACCTCGCTCGGCGACGGCGTGACGATCGAGCGCTCCGGCGTCGAGCACTGCGTGATCATGGAGGGGAGCCGCGTGCACGACATCGCGCGCCTCGAGGACTCGCTCCTCGGCAAGCGCGTGATCGTCCACCCGGGCACCACGCGCCACGGCGCGCTCGCGCTCATGGTCGGCGACGACTGCGTGATCGAGCTTTCGAACAAGTAGCGGCGTTCGCGCAGCGCACGCCACCCCGCAGCGAACCGCGAGCGCAAGCGAGCGGAGATTGCGCCGCCCGTCGCGGCGCCCGCTACGCGTCGTCCCCCAACACGCCGACCCCCGGAGCCACATGTCGACCCGCACCTTCAAAAAAGGCCCGATCGAGGGCGTCGAGATCCGCAAGCTCAAGAAGTTCGTCGACGAGCGCGGCTGGCTCTGCGAGCTCTACCGCGACGACGAGGTCACCGAGAAGGTGATGCCGGCCATGTGCTACGCGTCGATCACGCGCCCGGGCGTCACGCGCGGGCCGCACGAGCACGTGGATCAGACCGACTACTTCTGCTTCCTCGGCCCCTCGAACTTCCTCGTCGTCCTCTGGGACAACCGCCCGACGTCACCGACGTTCAACAACCGCATCCGCGTCGTCGTCGGCGAAGACGATCCGACGGTCGTGATCGTCCCCGAAGGGGTCGTGCACGGCTACAAGAACGTCGGCGGCAAGGACGGCCTCGTGACCAACCTGCCGAACCAGCTGTTCATGGGCGAGAAGAAGAAGCACCCGATCGACGAGGTGCGCCACGAGATCGATCCGGCCTCGCCGTTCCACATGGACGGGGAGTGAAGCCTCGCGCTTCACGCGTAACACCTCGCCCCCCCGCGTGCTCGCGCGGTGCCCACTACCCCCTCTCCGCTCGCGGAGAGGGGGCAAGGGGGTGAGGTTCGGAGGCGTGAGGTTCGGAGGCGTGAGGTTCGGAGGCGTGAAGCTCAGACGCCGAGGCTCGCGGAGCCTCAGCCCTTCACGAACAGCTTCCAGATCTCCATGAAGAACAGCGGCAGGAAGAGCGCGAGCAGCGCGAGCAGGCCGACCATGTGCACGCGGGCCTCGACGAGCGCGTTGGGCCTGCGCCGCGCGACGAACTCGTAGAGCAGGAAGGCGAGCCGGCCGCCGTCCAGCGCGGGGAACGGCAGCAGGTTGAACACGCAGAGGTAGATCGAGAGCGCGGCGAAGAAGCTCACGCCGTCCTCGACGCTCTTGTCGATGTGGCTCGACGCCTCGCCGACGATCCCGACCGGGCCACGCAGCTCGGCCTTCTCCTTGCGCGTGACGATGCGCCAGAAGCCCTTGAGCATCTCGAGGGCGCTCTGGGCCGGCTGCACGGTCGCGATCTTCGCGGCGGTGGAGAACGGCACCGGCGTGCGGATCTCCTTCGGGCGGATGCCGATGACCCCTTCCTCCTTCGAGGGGGTCACGCGCAGCTTCACCTCGCCGTCGGCGCGGCGCAGGACGATGTCGATCTCCTCGCCGCGGTGCGACTGGATCTGCCCGCGCATCTCCTCCCAGTCGTGCACGTCCTTGCCGCCGATCGAGCGGACCTCGTCGCCGATCTGCACGTGCGCCGCGTTCGCCGAGCCCTTGGGATCGACCACGCCGACCTTGAGGCCGTCGATCTCGGGGCGCCCGACCGCGAGCATCAGGAAGAAGACCGCCACGACCGCGAGCAGGTAGTTCGCGATGGGGCCGGCGAGGATGGTCAGGAAGCGGCCGAGCCAGGAGGCGTTCGCGTAGCTCTCCTTGTCGTCCGGATCGATCTCCTCGTGCGGGTTCATCCCCGCGATCTGCACGTACGCGAGGAAGGGGAGCAGCGCGATCTGGTAGGTGGTCGAAGAGCCCTTCGGCTTCTTGGACCAGAGCACCGGACCGAAGCCGATCGAGAACTTCAACACCCGCATCTTGAAGATGCGGGCGAGCAGGAAATGCCCGCCTTCATGCACGGCCATGAGCAGGCCGAGGCCCAGAATCGCGAGGATCTTCCCCGTCATCGTCGCCTACTGTAGCCCGTGATCGGCCGGCGCGCCGGGCGCGTGACGCCGAACGGGGCCGAGCGCGGTGGATCGGACATTCCGGAGTGAGATGTCGGCCGCGCGGCCCGGTTACGGCGCGGTCCAGGCCGAGGTCCGAGCCCCCCAGGCGCGCAGGGCCGCGCCGACGTCGCGCCGATCGGCCACGGCGTCGGCGACGGCTTCGTAGGCGTCCAGCACCGCGGGCCAGCCGTAGCGCCGCTCGACGTAGCGGCGGCCGGCCTCGGCCATCGCGTCGCGCTCGGCCTTTCGAGCGAGCGCTTCGACGAGCACGCGCGCAGCCTCGTCCGGGCGCGAGAAGTCGAGGGCGACGCCGCCTCGGCAGCGCTGGATGTGACCGCGCGTGGCCGCGCACGCCTGATTGACCACGCCCGGCCGCCCCGCCTGCCACCCCTCGAGTAGAACGAGCGAGAGGCTCTCGGCCGCCGACGGCGAGACCATCGCGAGCGCCTCCCGCGAGAGCCCCCAGCGCGTCGCGTCGTCGACGCGCCCGAGCTGCACGACGCGCGGCAGCCCCTCGAGCTGCGGCGAGACCTCGCCCGCCGTGACCAGATGCAGGTCGCGCACGTCGAGGGTGCGGCCGTCGTCGAGCTCGATCGGCACGTCGCGCAGCGTGGTGAGGGCGCGCCAGACGTCGACCATCGGGCGCGCCTTGCCCGCGCGCCCGAGCACCAGCACGAACGGCGCGCCCTCGCGCAGCGCCGGCGGGCGAGCCCAGGGCGCGGGCGGCGGCGGCGGATCGAGGCCGAGCGCGACGACGGCCATGGGCGGCACGGCCGGCTCGACCAGCGCGCGGATCCGCTCCGCCTCCTCGTCGACGTTGCACAGGAGCGCTCGCGGCGCCCGCAGCGCCCGCTGCACGGTGCGCGTGTAGAACATCGAGCCCTCGTCGGCGAGCGGCGCGATGGCGGCGCGATCGGCGACGCCGCGCACGCCGAGGAGCGTGGGGTAGTAGAGGTAGCAGAACAGCACGACCAGATCGTCGGACGCGCGCGCGAGCGCTCCCGGCAGCGTCGGGCACCACGGCCCCTGCGCCCTAGACCACGCCTCGTCGAGGAGATCGCGCGCGCGGTTACCGAGCGGCGCCGCGCCGTCGAGGCGGCGCACGCGCGCGAGCCCCCGCTCCCCCTGCAGCCGGTGCGAGGTCGCGGCCTTGAGCGCCTCGTCGAGCGGGAAGAGCCGCGGCGCGCGGGTCGCGTGGCGCTCCACCGGCAGCCCGCCGACGCGGTCGTCGCCCGGCGGGAGCTCGTCGCGCCACGAGTGGTACGAGAGCGCGGTCGTGGTGACGATCCGCACCTGGTGCCCGCGCGCGGCGAGCTTCTCGGCGACGGCGCGGCAGTGGGCCTCGGCGCCGCCGAGGATGCCGTCGGCGTAGCGCGGGGAGACGAAGGCGAAGCGGCGCGGGATCACGGGCGCTCGGCCTCTGCGATGCGCGTGCCAGCGCCGTGCCTTACGTGCCCGCGCGTGCCCGCGGGTGACCGCGCGTGACCGCGGGTGACCGCGCCACCGCGCCATCGCCCCGCCGTCGAACCGAGTGATGACCCGCGCGTGGACGACGCTCGCCGCGTTGGGAGGCGCGACGCTCGTCGTCGTCGCGGGCGGCGTGCTCGCCTCGACGCTGCCGCTGCGGCTCTACCTGCTCGGCGCGCTGGCCGTGATGTCGATCCCCGCCGCGATTTCGGCCGCGAGCCCGCGCGCGCGCCGGCCTCGCGAAGCGCTGCTCGCCGGCGCCGCGCTCGCGGGCCTCTTCGCGCCGGCGACCTGGGTCGTCATGCATCCGCTGGTGCACGTCGACAACGCGACCGGCGAGACGATCGAGCTCTGGATCGACGGCGCGCGCGGACCGCTGCTCCCGCCGGGCGTCGAGGGGATCGAGCCGCCGCGCGTCCGGGTCGCGCTCGGGATGCACCGCTTCGGGTGGTCGCGCCCGAACGAGGGCGCGCCGCGCGAGGAGACGCGGGCGGAGGTGGGGGCGTTCGACGAGCACCTCTACAACCCGGCGGGCGCCGGCTGCTACTGGCTGGAGGCCGCGGCGTACGGCGACGCCGAGACGCGCGGAATGCCGCGCGGGCCGCAGCGCATCGCCGCGTTCTACCGCTTCGATCGCGTCGACGCGTGGTTCGCGCCGCTGCCCCGCAGCGCGCTGGTCGCGTGGGTGCTGAGCGGCACGAGCCGCCTCGCGGTGCGCCGCCACCGCGCGTGCATGGCCCTCGCCGAGCTCGGCTGCGAGCGGAGCCTGCGCGCCGCCTTCGTGACCTGCGAGCGGACGCTGAACGGCCCCGGTGCGGCGCCCGACTGCGCGACGATCGCGCGCGCCGCGTGCTCGACGCGCGCCAGCGCGGCGGCCACCGCGGCCGCAGGAACCAAGCGCGAGCGAGGAGGCGACGAAAAGCAGCCGAAATAGTAGACTCCCGCGGCCATGTCCGAGCCGCGCCGCCCCCCCTCGATGCCGCCGACGCCGGAGAGCGACGACGCCGCGCCCGTGGGCGTGCAGCGCCTCCCGCCGCAGGCGGGCATCGAGACCACCATCCGCGAGGCGCTCGATCGCGGCGACCTGCGCAGCGCGCTGACGACCGCGTCGAGCCACTATCGCGCGCCGCTGATCCGCTTCTGCCTCGCGTTCGTGCACGACGAGCCCACGGCCGAGGACGTCGCGCAGACCGCGTTCGCCGTGGCCGCCGAGCGGGCGGCCGAATTCTCGGGGCAGAGCACCTTCCGCACCTGGCTCTTCGGCATCGCGCGCCACAAGGCGCTCGACGCCGCGGCCGCGCGTCAGGGGATGCCGCTCTCGGCCGTGACCGACTCGCGCTGGATCGCCGACGCCATCGGGCCGGTGACGGGCCTGCAGCGCAGCGACGATCTGAAGGTGCTCGCCGAGGTCCTGAACGAGCTCGGCGCGGACACCTACGCGCTCCTGAAGCTGCGCTTCCAGGAGGAGCACTCCTACAAGGAGATCGCCGAGAACTTCGAGATCACCGAGCAGGCCGCGCGAAAGCGGATGTTCGACGCGCTCGAGAAGATGCGGAAGATGATCTCGAGCCGGCGCGCCGACTTCTTCGAGAACAAGTAGCGCGCGCGCCGAACGCGCCGACGCGCCGTCGCCCGGGCGCGACACGGTGTCGCCGCCGAGGCACGGCGCGCGAGTGCGTAGGGCTCGGGAGGCACGCGTAGGCGCCTTCGCTGCGGGAGCGACGCCCGCGACCTCGGATCACGCGCGCCGAGGCGCCTGCGTCGCGCGGCGACGGAATCCCGTGGGGGTTCGTTCGGGGCCCGCGCGAGGTCCGGCGGTTGCAGTGCTGCAGTCGGAGCCGCGTCGGAGCCGCGGTCGGACCACCGCTCGGGAGGACCCTCGCATGACGACCGACGACGTCGCCATCCTCGAAGCCGCCTACCGCCTCGACCTCGACGATCGCGCCTGGCTCCGCGGCATCCTGACGGCCGCGCGCCCGGAGCTCGACGCGGGCTTCGGGGTGTTCGCCTACCAGATCGACGCGCGCGAGCTCGGCGCGGTGCGCGCGTCGACGCCGGTGCTCGTCGGCGGACCGGCCGGCGGCGAGGCGGTCCTCGCGCAGATCGACGCGGCGCTCGCGCTCGCGCCGGAGCGGCAGCGCGCGCTCGGCATCGTCGGCCCGGCCGAGACGGCGGAGCAGCTGTACGCGGGGACGCACGCGGTGGTGACGGCGAGCTCCACGCTCGGTCGCGCGCACTTCCGGGCGCTGCCGGCCGTGCAGCGCTGGCTCGCGCCGTTCGGGGTCGGCGATCTGCTCGTGGTGAAGACCATCGACGTGGATCGGCGCGGGCTCGTGCTCGGCGCGGCGCTCCCAGCTCGGGCGACCCCCGCGCGCGGGCGGGCCATCGCGTGGAGCCGGATCGCGGCGCACCTCGCGGCGGCCGCGCGGCTGCGGCAACGGCCACGCGAGCTTGGCGAGGCGCGC
>CAIXWQ010000867.1 GCA_903923175.1 uncultured delta proteobacterium
CGGCCGCCGGGCGGGACGACGTGCGCGCTCGGGAAGTCGCCGCCGAGGATCGGCCCGACGAGCGCGGCGAGGTTGCGGAAGACCGCGTCGAAGAACGCCTTGCCCCCCGCGGCGCGGTGGTAGGGCGAGTCGATCAGCCACTTCGCCTCCGCGGTCGCGGCGAGCGCGTGGCCGGTGAGCGCGAGGAAGATCAGCGGGCCGAGGGCGACGCCGGCGAGCGGGACGAGCGCGACGAGCCAGCCGCGCGGCGCGACGAGCCGCGTCGGGCGGTGCGCGCGAAGGAGCACGACCGCGGCGAGGATCGCGACCACGACCCCCTCCGGGCGCGCGAGCGGCGCGAGGGCGGCGGTGATGGCGAGCGCGCGGCGAAGCGCGGCGGTCTCGGGCGTGACGCGCGTGACGGGCGCGTCCTGCGCGTCGGCGCGCTCCGCGAGGTCCGCCGCGAGGCGCGCCGCGCGCACGAGCAGCCACGCGAAGGGGACGATCTCCATGCCGCTGCCGGCGGACCAGGCGAACCCGCCGAACGCGAGCACCAGCGCGCCCGCGAAGCGCGCCATCCACGGCGAGACGAGCCCGCTCGCGAGCCTGCGCGTCTCGACGGCGAGGCCGAAGAGCGCGACGTACGCGAGCCCCCAGGCGCCCCACACGAGCGCGGTGTCGCGCAGGCCGGCGAGCCAGAGCGGCGCGAGGGCCAGCGCCCAGAGCAGGCTGGTCGCCCCCGCCGTGGGGGGCGCGCCGGCCGTGAAGGAGAGCGGGTGGAGCGTCGCGAACGAGCGCGCGTACGCGAAGTGGATGTAGGCGTCGTCGAGCGGCACGGCCGGCTCGCCGCCGGTGCGCGCGCGCACCGCCTGGATCGTCCACGCGGCGAGCGCGAGGGTGACGAGCGCGTAGACGGCGGAGCACGCGGCGGACGCGTTCGCTTCGACGAAACGCCTCGCGCGCGCCACGGTCGACATCCGCGCGGAGTAGAGCGCGCTCCCCGAAGCGGGTGCAACCCGACCGTTTCGATGCGCGCGGGTCGCCGCACTCGCCGCGCTTGGGTAAGGAGCGGTGCATGCGTCGCTCCGCGCTCTGGTCGTCCCACGCGCCCCTCACGGCGCTCGCCGCGCTCGCCGCGCTCTCCGCGCTCTCCGCGCTCGGCGCCTGCGGCAAGCCGGACGCGCCCCCGCCCCCGCCGCCGTCGCCGGCCACCTCGGCGAGCGCCTCGTCCTCCACGCGCGGCTGCGTGCTGCCGAAGGAGCTCGCGGCCGGCGGAAGCTTCACCGTCGGCGGTGCCTGCACGGTCGACGTCGCCGAGACGTACGTGATCGACCGGCGGGCGACGCTGCGCGTCGAGCCGGGCGCGACGCTGCGATTCGCCTCGGAGGCCGCGCTCTCGCTGGTGTCGGGCGCGCTGATCGCCGAGGGCACGGCCGACGCCCCGATCACGTTCACGTCGCGCGAGACGCCGGCCAAGCCCGGCGGCTGGATCGGCCTCGAGGCGATCGCCCGCTCGACCTCGGAGCTGCGCCTCTCGCACGTGGTGGTCGAGGGGGCCGGCGAGAAGGGGCGCCGCGGCAGCTCGGCCATCCGCCTGGTGGAGCCGCCGGGCGGGGTCGACGCGGGTGTGCTCCCCTTCACGCTGACGGACTCGATCGTCCGCCACAACGCGGGGCGCGGGCTCACCAACGACGTACGCACCAATCGCTTCGCGAAGCTCGAGGGGAACACCTTCGAAGACGACGGCGGCACCGCGCTCTTCGTCCACGCGGAGATCGTCGTCTCGATCGGCAAGAACCGCTTCGGCGATCCGCCCTGGGTCACCGGCGCGCTCTGGACCAGCGCGACCTGGCCCAAGTTCGAGCGGCTGGTCGTGTACAAGCAGCTCGCGATCGGCGCGCCGCCGGGCAAGGAGACGACGCTGACGCTCAACGACGGCACGACGCTCGCGTTCGAGGACGCCGATCTGCAGGTGGGGCTCGGCGAGGGGAAATCGCGCCTCGTCGCCGCGGGCGCGCGGCTCACGTCGAATGGCGCGCCCGCGAGCGGCGCGGCGTGGCGCGGCGTGCGCGTGCTGGAGAACGGCAGCGTGGCGCTCGAGCGGTGCGCGTTCGAGGCGACGGGCGACGGCGAGCCGGCGGGCGCGCTCGTGTTCGAGGGGAAGTCGGGCGAGGCGAGCAGCGTGCTCGGGGCGACGTTCGGCAAGGCGAAGGGGGACGCGATCCTCGTGCACGGCGGCGGCTGCGCGGCGCTGGCGAAGGCGGGGACGCGCGAGGGCGGCGGCGCGGTGTGCGTGGCGAGGTAGCGAGCGCGCGCGGGGCTCGTGCGCGACCGGCGGACGGGACTTCCCGCGTCCCGAGTACCCTGATTCGGTATCGAGGCGCGCGACGCCAGACTGGCAGACAGCGCCCATCTCAGCCGTGCGGCGCACGTCCTGCGCGCGGTGAGATCGTGGCCGGCGCGCGCGCTGCCGCTGCTACGATCGCGCGCCATGCGAACGCACGCACTCTGGCTGGCGCTCCTGCTCGCGGGGTGCTCCTCCGACCCCGCGACGCCGCTCGCGCAGCCAGACTCGACGCCCGTCGAGGACACCCTGCTCGGCGCCGAAGACACGGCCGGCGATGCGCGCGTCGACGACGCCACGGGCGGCGATGCAGACGCCGGCCCCGCCGAGAGCGGCGCCCCGGAGGCCGCGTTCGACGGCGCCGGCAAGTTCGACATCCTCGGCACGGTGTCCGGAGGCTGCGGCGGGCTCGCCGCGGAGCTCGCGAAGACGACGCCGTCGCTCCAGATCGGCGAGCTCGACTTCGTCGCCGGCGAGACCTGGGGGCGCGGCTCGGTCTCCACGCCGGGGGGCGTGACGATGTTCGACACCGCCAACGCCGGCGGCTCGTCGGGCGAGTCCGAGGTGATGAGCTTCGAGCTGTTGCACTACTGCGAGGACGCGACGCTGCTCAAGACCGAGACGCAGATCCTCTACGCGGCGCCCGACGACGCGGGCGCCAGCACGATCAGCGACTACGAGATCGAGATCGCCGGCAAGAAGGTCGGCGTCAGCGTCACGCGCGCGTACAAGCCCGCGCCGCTGACGATGACCGACGCGGAGGTGCAGGCCCTGATCGAGAAGAAGCTCGAGGGGGTCAACCGCAGCTCGGTCCGCGTGCTCGCGGCCGACCGCTGGGTCAAGCAGATCCTCCACGTCTTCGTCGCCGACGACGCGGCCGAGGCGAGCGCGAAGCGGGTGGTGCCGGCGATCGGCGCGACGCTCCGCGCCGACACCATCATCATCCTCACGCGCACGCGCGGCGGCGGGTTCCTCTACTGCAACCCCGACCCCGCGCTCGGCAGCGAGTGCCCGGCGATCTGAGGTCGCGCGCGCGCAGGGCGCTCAGGAGCTGAGGCAATCCACGCGCGGACCGCCCGTGCTCGTGTCGCACATCGCCGGGGTGGTCCCGCAGGCCGCGGCGCCGAGGCATGCGCACGTCGGCGACGCCGCGCACGCCTCCGGGATCGGCGCGCACGACGGAGGCGGCAGCGACGGGCAGCCAGGGCACCCCGCGAGGCAGCCGCCCGCGTCGCCCGTCGGGCAGAAGCCGGGGCCGCGCGGCTCGAGGCAGTACTCGGTGGCGAGGGCGCACGTCGCGGCGCCGCAAGGGAATCGCGCAGCGGAGGCCGGCTCGTCGGTGGCGCTCGAGCACGCCCAGAGCGTCAGGCTGGCGAGCGCGGCGAGCGCGGCGAGCGCGGCGAAAGTCCGCGAGGGCGCGCGCCGGTCCCTTCGGTACGCTCTCGGGCCTGCGGATTCGAGCGAGGTCGGTCGCACGTCGGCTCCATGCTGCCGTCGGACGCGCGCGCGAGCCTGCGGGGGGCGTGACGGTGGGCAGCGGGATGGTGCTTCTGCAGCGGGCGTGCCGCCTCGCTCGCGTCCGCTCCGCCGGCGCTCCTCGCGCAGATCGCGACCCTGCGCCCTGCCACGATGTGCCACTCGGTCGCGGCGATCGCACGCTGCCGCGCGCCTGGGTGACGCGCTACGCGGTCTCCGGCTCGGGCGCCGCGCCGCGCAGCGCCGGATGGCACGGGAAGCTCACGACGATGGTGGTCCCCTGCCCCGGGGCCGAGCGGACCACGACCTCGCCGTTGGCGCGACGCACGACGCCGTACGCGGCGGCGAGCCCGAGCCCGGTGCCGTTCGGCTTCGTGGTGAAATACGGCTCGAACATCCGCGTGCGCACCTCGTCGGCCATCCCGACGCCGGAGTCCTCGACCTCGAGGACGAGCCCCTCGCGCGGCCCCGCCTCCGAGCGCACCGCGATTCGAATCCTCCCCGGCCCCTCGATCGCCTCGCGCGCGTTGAAGGCGAGGTTCAGCACGAGCTGCTCGATCTCGGCGACCGGGGCGTCGACGAACGCCCCCGAGGGCGGCGCGTCGATGGTGAGCGTCACCTCTTGGGGGAGCCCCGCGGCAAGCACCGGCGCGAGCGAGCGGACGGTGGCCGCGAGGTCGCACGGGCCACGGTCGGCGAGCTGGGGGTCGGCGAACGCCGAGAGCCGGCGCACGAGCCTCGTACCGTAGCGCACCGCCTCGACGATCTCTCGGCCGCGCAGGGCGAGCGCCGGATCGTCGCTGCGCTCGAGGACGTCGCCGTGCAGCCTCGCGACGGTGAGCACCGTGCCGATGTCGTGCGCGACGGTGCGCGCGAGGCGCTCGAGCGCCTCCATCTTCGCCTCGGAGAGCCGCGACTCGCGCTCGAGCTTCAGCGTCGCCTCCAGCTCCGCGCGCTCGGACTGCTCGAAGATGATGGCGACCATGTCCGCGACCGAGCCCGCGAAGTCGACCTCGCGATCCAGCCAGACGCGCGGCGCGCCCACGTGCTCGTGGCAGACCACGCCCACGACCTCGCCGGCACGCAGGATGGGCGCGTCGAGCATCGAGACGATCCCGAGCGGCTTCAGGTACGACTCGGCGAGCTCCTTCGTGTCGGGGTGGTGGAGCGCGTCGTCGGCGACCAGCGCGCGCCGCTCGTGGATGGCCCGCGCGTAACGCGGCATCGAGGCGCCCAGGAGCTCCTCGCCCGCCTCGCGTACGTCGTACGCGTCGCGCGAGCGGAAATACTGGCAGACGCATCGGAGCGCGCCGCGCGGCTCGTCGAAGAGCCACACGCCCACGCGCTCGACCTCGAGGGCCATCGCGCTGATGCGCGTCGCCTTGCGGACCGCCGTCGCGCGCGCGTCGGCCCCTTCGACGCGCAGCCGCGCCAGGGCGAGCCGAGCGTCCTCGTACCCGATGCGGCCTCCCGAGGCGCGGAGCGAGTCCA
>CAIXWQ010000868.1 GCA_903923175.1 uncultured delta proteobacterium
CGCGGGGCGGGGCGGGGCCTCGCGCGTGTCGCGTGTGCCCGGCGGCGCGCTCCCGCGCGTCTCGGGAGCGGTGCTCGGGCGCTTCGACTTGCGCTTCGCGGCCATCGACGGCTTCTAGCGGCGGGCGCGGCGCGAGGCGAGGGGGAGCACCCGCGCTCCGATCCGCGCAGCGTTCCGTACACCACGCGCTACATCTGCTGCGTCGCCCTGCGTCGCCCTGCGTCGCCGAGCGTCGTCGCGCGTGCGCCGTCGCGACGCGCGCCCGCGCGCCCGCGCGCGCACCGGGCTCGACGCGCGCGCGTGCCGGGAGCGGCGCTCGGTACGCCGTATGCTGCCTCGATGCTGGGAACGAGTCGCGTCGTTCCGAAGAACGGAGGCAGTCATGTCCTCGTCTCCAGCGAACGCTCGTCGCCGAACCGAGCCCCTGTGCGCGCGCTCCGCTGCCGCGAAGTCGGTGCTGACGCGGTCGCTGCGCCGCGCCCCCGAGGCGCTCTCGATCGTGGTCGCCTCGCTGCTGGTCGCGTCGGGATGCGGCCAGCTCGACACCCCGGTCGGCGGCGCCGATCCCGATCCCGAGCGCGTGGAGAGCACCCAGTCGGCCGTGAGCACGACCTGCGCGTGGGATCCGGGATTCGGCACCCAAGGCTCCTATCAGAGCGACTGGTGGTTCGAGTTCTCGGTCAAGGACTCGAGCACCAGCACCATGCAAGTCGAGGTGAGCGGCACGCCCAGCTCGCGGATCCTGAAGCTCGGCAGCCGCTTCGCCATCAGCGGCGGCTACGTGAAGTTCACCGGCGGCACCGGCAACGCGCCGGTCGCCGCGGGCACGCTGATCCGCCTGCTGGCGACGCAGTCCGCCGCGAAGGGCGGCAAGACGGCCAACAGCGCCTGGTTCCCGTATCGGCAGCAACTGCCCGTCGTCGACTGCCAGGCGTGCGCGCCGAAATGCGCGACCGACACCTGCGGCAGCGACGGCTGCGGCGGGAAGTGCGCCTGCGCGACGGGCACGGTGTGCCTGTCCAACCTGACCTGCTGTCACCCCAACACCAACACCTGCGGCCCCGACGGCTGCGGTGGCAGCCACGGCGCGTGCGCCTGCGTGCCGAGCTGCCCCACCGATACCTGCGGGAGCGACGGCTGCGGCGGCACGTGCGCGTGCGCGACCGGCGCGGTGTGCTTGACGAGCCTGACCTGCTGTCACCCCAACACCAACACCTGTGGACCGGATGGCTGCGGCGGCAGCCACGGCGCGTGCGCCTGCGTGCCGAGCTGCACTGGCAAACAGTGCGGCGACGACGGCTGTGGCGGGAGCTGCGGCACCTGCGCCACCGGCACCGCCTGCTCGGCCGGCGCCTGCGTCAGCGGCTGCGTCGCGCCGTGGAGCCCGCTCTGGCTGCAGACCTCCAACGCGGGGACGTGGTGGGCCGAGTACCAGGTCGCCGGCGGCGGGAGCGTCGTGCGCACCCTGACGCTCGAGGTCGTCGGCAAGGGCTTGTACCCCCTCGATTTCGCCTACGGGCGCTTCGCCGGCGGGCTGGACGGCGTCGCCTCGGGGAGCACGGTGATCCTGCACGCGACCGACGCCACTGGCGCGAGCGCGCAGACGCTCCCGTACCGCTATCTGGTCGACAAGGCCCCCGCCACCGACCCGTGCAAGGGGACGCCGAGCACCTCGAGCTGCAAGCCGCTCACGCGCGGCCTGGTGACCTTCTCGATGGACGACTCCTACGAGTCGCAGAACACGCTCGCGCGGCCGCTCCTCGCCAAGTACGGCTTCAAGGCGACGATCAATCACATCACCTACAACCTCGAGAGCTACGGGCTGCTGCCGTCGGCCAAGGCGCTGGCGGCCGACGGCAACGAGATCGCGTCGCACACGCGCACGCACCCCGATCTGACCTCGCTCTCGACGCAGGGGGTGATCGACGAGCTCAACCTCTCGAAGCAGTACCTGCTCACGAACGTGGGCACGCCGGTCGAGTCGTTCGCGAGCCCGATGGGGTCGTACAACGACTCGGTCATCGCGCTGATCAAGCGCTACTACTCGTCGCACCGCACGGTGAACCCCGGGCTCAACTACGTCGGCACCGACGTCTACCAGCTCAACGCGGACGGCGTGTTCAGCGACTCGACCGTGAGCGCGGTCTGCGCGCAGCTCACCGAGGCCGCGACCTACAAGGGTTGGCGCATCCTCGTGTTCCACGAGTTCACGACCGCCGCGTCGACGACCTCGTCGCTCACGTACCCGATCGCGAGCTTCGAGGGGATCCTGAAGTGCGCGCAGGCGACGGCAGGCCTCGACGTCGTGGTGACGCGCCAGGGGACCGCGGCCATCGTGTGCGGCTCGCCGTAGGCGCGGCCGCGCGCGCGTGACTCACGCGCCCGAGCCGAGCGCTCGCCCCGCCTCCGCGTTCGCGTCGCGGATCGCGCCGGCGAGCACGCTCGCGTCGGTCTCGGCCGGCAGCTCCGGCCCGACCACGACCACCGCGCGCGCGAACGGCCAGGGGAGCGCGAAGCGATCCCACGCGCGCTCGAACGACTTGGCCGGCGCGCACGCGGAGCCGATCGGAACGAGCACGCCGTGGACGTGCCGGGCGCAGGCGAGCGCGCCCGGCTGCACCGCGCCGTACGGGCCGCGTGGCCCGTCGACCGCGAACGCGACGTCGAGCG
>CAIXWQ010000869.1 GCA_903923175.1 uncultured delta proteobacterium
CGCGGGGCGGGCCCCGCGCTCCTTGCCCAGGAGCTCGGCGACGAGCGCGCGCAGCTCCGACGAGACGAGCGTCGGCGCGACCGTCGACGTCAGCGGCTCGGGGGTGTCGACCAGCATCTGCGCGATGATCTGCATCGTCTCGCCTTCGAACGGCGGACGGCCGGCGATCATCTCGTAGAGCACCGAGCCGACGGCGTAGAGATCGGCGCGGTGATCGATCGCGCCGCCCGCCGCCTGCTCGGGCGCCATGTAAGCAGGCGTGCCGTAGATGGCACCGGCCCGCGTGAGCGGCGTGCCGCCGGCGGTCGCGTCCGCGCCGAGGGTCGCGTTCGCATCGAGCTTCGCGATGCCGAAATCGAGGACCTTCACGAGCGGCTCGCCCGGCGACGGCGCGCCCGGAAACGGCGTCGACGTCGGGGTCGCGCGGCCGCGCTCGACGAGCATCACGTTCTCGGGCTTCACGTCGCGATGGACGATCCCCTTGGCGTGGGCCGCCCCGAGCGCCGACAGCACCTGGCGCGCGATGCCGAGCGCGCGCCGCGGGTGGAGCGCCCCCTCGGCGTCGAGCACGTCGCGGAGCGAGCGACCGTCGACGTACTCGAGGACGAGGAAGAAGCCGCCGTCGGGGAGCCGGCCGAAGTCGCTCGCGGCCGCGACGTTCGGGTGGCTCAGGTTCCCCGCGGCGATCGCCTCGCGCTCGAAGCGCGCGACCAGCTCGGGGCTCGCGGTGGCGTGCGCGTGGAGCAGCTTGAGCGCGTAGCGCTTGCGCATGTGCACGTGCTCGGCGAGGTAGACCGCGCCCATCGCCCCCTCGCCGAGGAGGCGATCGAGCCGGTAGCGTTCCGCGAGCACGGAGCCCAAGCGCTGCACGGGGGCCGGCGGGATCGTCGGCTCGGGTCGCGGTCTCTGCGAATCGAGGTCGTGCATCGAGGACGGTCGCTGCGCCCGGACGGCGCGCCTCGTTCCCTTAGAACACGGCGGCGAGCGTGAGGGTCGTCCCGTTGCGGAGCGAGAAGCCGTTGGGCGCGATGCCGATGCTCGTGCTGCCGAGCTCGGCGCGGAACAGGTGGCTGCCGCGGAAGAGGTAGAGGTTGAAGCCGTCCTCCGCGACCAGCTGGCGACCGATGAGCATGCGGAGCACCGGGCGCGGATCGAGCTCGACGCTGGTCGACTCCGCCGACGGCAGCCAAGCGAGATACGAGAAATGGTTGCGCCCGCGGGTGGCCGGGTCGCTCCGCATCCGATCGTGATCGAGATAGCGGACGTGGACGTCGATGGTGGTGCGCAGCACCGGCTCCACCGAGATCGGACTGGTCAGCCGCGTGTAGCTGCGCTCGGCGTGCGCGGCGTTCGGGCTCGCGACGACCGCGGCGAGCGCGGCCCCCCCGGCGATGAGCGTGATGAGACTTCCGCGCTTCATCCAACCTCCCTAGGGCATTGTGTCGGGCGTCGGCCTCGACAGTCCAGCGCACGACCACAAATTTCTGCGGGATTTCGCGCACATGTGTGCAGTGTCGCCGAAGGTACGGCAACGCACCTGCGTCATCGCGCCGCGGCCGGCACGTTCACCTCCTGCTCGGTCGCGGCATCGATCGTAGAGGCGGAGCGGCGATCGCCCGAGGTCGAGCCGCGCAACCAGGCGTCACGCCCCTCCTCGAAAGCAGATTCCGCGCCCTGATAGGCTACAACGTCCCCGTCCCCCCGACGCCGCCCGCCCACGAAGGGCGCCCGCGCACCAAGGCGCAACGACATGTCGAACGACCCGAAGACCCCTGACTCCGGCAGCCGCGACGCGAGTGACCTCGAGGTCCTCCCCGTGCTTCCGCTGCGCAACGCCGTGCTCTATCCGGCGCAGGTCGTCCCGATCAACGTCGGGCGGCCGCGCAGCGTCCGCCTGATCGAGGAGCTGTTCGGCCGCGATCGCCCGTACGTGGCGATCGTGGCGCAGCGCCGCCCCGACATCGAGGAGCCGACGTTCAAGGATCTCTTCGAGGTCGGCGTGCTCGCGAAGATCGTCAAGGTCATCCGCATGAGCGCGGGGTCGTACTCGGTGGTGCTGCAGGGCGCCTCGCGCATGCGCATCCTCGAGCCGCTCGGGCTCGAGCCGTACATGCGCGCGCGGGTGCAGCGGCTGCACGATCGGCTCGACCGCGACGTCGAGCTCGACGCGCTCGGCACCACGCTGCGCGAGACCACGCGCGAGGTGCTCGAGCTCGACGCGCGCATCCCGCGCGAGACGGTCGGCATCCTCGACAACGTGCGCGAGCCCGGCGCGCTCGCGGATCTCATCGCCTCGAACTTCCCCACCGAGACCGCGTCGATCGACGACAAGCAGCAGGTGCTGCAGACCTTCGACGTCAAGGCGCGCGTGAAGTTCGTGCTGCAGATCGTGACGCGGCAGCTCGAGCTGCTGAAGGTCAAGAAAGAGATCTCCTCCATGGTGCAGGAGGAGATGGGCAAGTCGCAGCGCGAGTTCATCCTGCGCCAGCAGCTGAAGGCGATCCGCGAGGAGCTCGGCGAGGGCGGCGAGGAGGACGAGGTCGAGGAGCTGCGCGAGCGGCTCGTGAAGGCCAAGCTGCCGCCGGACGTCGAGAAGATCGCGAAGAAGCAGCTCGCGCGCCTCACCGCCATCCCGCAGCAGAGCGCGGAGTTCGGCGTCGGGCGCAACTACCTGGATTGGATCGCGGACCTGCCGTGGTCGATCTCGACCGAGGACAAGCTCGAGGTCGCCGACGTTCGCCGCTGCCTCGACGAGGACCACTACGGCCTCGAGAAGATCAAGAAGCGCATCGTCGAGTACATCGCCGTGCGCAAGCTCGCGCCCTCGAAGAAGGGGCCGATCCTCTGCCTGATCGGCCCGCCCGGCGTCGGCAAGACCTCGCTCGGCCGCAGCATCGCGCGCGCCACCGGCCGCAAGCTCCACCGCATCTCGCTCGGCGGCGTGCGCGACGAGGCCGAGATCCGCGGCCACCGGCGCACCTACGTCGGCGCGCTCCCCGGGCGCATCATCCAGGGGCTGCGCAAGGTCAAGACGAACAACCCCATCCTGCAGCTCGACGAGGTCGACAAGCTCGGCACCGACGGGCGCGGCGATCCGTCGGCCGCGCTGCTCGAGCTGCTCGATCCCGCGCAGAACGACACGTTCACCGACCACTACCTCGATCTGCCGTTCGACCTCTCGAAGGTCATGTTCCTGGCGACCGCGAACAACCGCGACACCATCCCCGGGCCGCTCCTCGACCGCATGGAGGTCATCGACATCGCGGGGTACACGCGCCAGGAGAAGAAGCACATCGCGATGGACTACGTCGCGCCCAAGCAGCTCCAGGAGCACGGGCTGACGCCGGAGCGGCTCGACTTCACGCTGGAGGGGATCGAGGCGATCGTCGACAGCTACACGCGCGAGGCCGGCGTGCGCGGGCTCGAGCGCGAGATCGCGAGCGTGTGCCGTTGGGGCGCGGTGAAGCTCGCCGAGGGGACGGATCTGCACGAGAAGGTGACCCCGGAGCTGGTCGAGAAGATCCTCGGCGCGGCGCGGCACGTGCCCGATCTCGCCGAGCGCACCGACCAGGTGGGGCTCGTCGCGGGGCTCGCGTGGACGCCGAGCGGCGGCGATCTGCTCTTCATCGAGTGCTCGTCGATGCCGGGCAAGGGGGGCTTCACGCTCACCGGCAACCTGCGCAGCGTGATGCAGGAGTCGGCGCACGCGGCGTGGTCGTACGTGCGCGCGCACCTCGACGGGCTGCAGATGACGCCCGAGCAGCAGCAGAAGCTCGACGTGCACCTGCACGTGCCGCACGGCGGGACGCCGAAGGACGGCCCCTCCGCGGGCATCACGATGTTCACCGCGCTCGTCTCGCGCCTGACCAACTGCCCGGTGCGCCGCGACGTGGCGATGACGGGCGAGATCACGCTGCGCGGGATCGTGCTGCCGATCGGCGGCCTGAAGGAGAAGATCCTCGCGGCGCACCGCGCCGGGATCAAGAAGGTGATCATCCCGGAGCGCAACCGACGCGATCTCGAGGACATCCCGAAGGAGATCCGCGACGAGCTCGAGATCGTCTGCGTGAAGAAGGTCAGCGAGGTGCTGGAGCACGTGCTGCTGCCGCCGGTCGTGCTGCCGACGTCCATCGCGCCGCCGCCGCCTCCCGAGGACGACGACGACGACGAAGCGCCCCCGGTCGCGAGGCCGTAGGCGCCGCGCGGCGAGGCCACCCGAGCGGGTGGATTGCCGCGAGGTCGGCGGGGCGTACGCTCGTCGCGTGCGCCCCCGCCGTTCCCGCCTCGCGCTCGCGGTGCTCACGCTCGCTTCGCCGCTCGCGTGTCGCCGCGGCGAGGCCGTCCGGCGCGACGACGTCGCGACGACGCCCGCGCCGAAGGACCTCACCGCCTGCCCGGTTCCCGCCGACGGCCACGTGGCGAAGTCGCTGACGTTGCCGGCCGGGTGCAAGGCCGCGATCGCGGGCGCAGGGCTCTTCGTGGACGCGGGCGGCGCGCTGCTGATCGAGGCGGGCGTCGAGCTGTCGTTCGCGCCCGAGGGGCAGCTGGTCGTGCGCGGCGGCGAGCTGCGCGCAGTCGGGACCGAGGCCGCGACCATCGTGCTCCGCGCCGCGAGCAAACGCTGGATGGGGGTCGTGCTCGAGAAGGGCGCGCTCGCGAAGGGCTCGCGGCTCGAGCGCGTGGAGGTGCGCGACGTCGGCGCCGAGGCGGGCGCGCCGGCGGTGCCCAAGGCCGCGATCGAGGTCCAGTCCGGGGCCGAGGGGACGACGCTGGCGAACGTGCGGGTGCGCCACTGCGAGCCGACCTCGCTGCGTGTGGAGACGGCGACGGGCCTGCCGAGCGCGCCAGGCACGCCGGGGACGAGCGGGCTCGCGAGCGCGGAGGGGCTGGATTTCGAGGCGCCCGAGGTCGCCGGCAAGCCGTCGATCGAGCTGAGCGCGCAGGCGCTCGGAAGCGTCGTGAGCGCCCACGTCGCGGCGCCCGTGCGCCTCACGGCGCCGCTGGTCACCGGCCCGACGACGTGGCCGAAGCTCGACGCGCCGATCGAGGCGCCGACCGGGCTGATGCTGGCGGGCAACGGCACCGGCCCCGCGACCACGCTGCGGCTCGCCGAGGGGACCACGCTGCTCGTCGGCCGCGGTCACCGCGTCTACGTCGGCGACGTCGGCCGCGGCACGCTGATCGCGCACAAGGTCCGCTTCGACTCCGCCGAGGCGAAGCCCGCGGCGGGCGATTGGCCGGGCCTCGATCTGCGCGACGCGTTCGGCAGCGAGCTGGTCGACTGCACGGTCGCGCACGCCGGCACGAAGGCGTCGCCAGCTCTGCCGGGCGGCGCGGGCGCGACCGCGACGATGCCCGAGGCCATCGTCGTCGTGCGCTTCCACTCGGCGCCGAAGATCGAGCGGACCAAGTTCGTCGACGACGTCGGCTGGGCGATCGCGTCGTACGACGGCTGCGGGAGCGCGACCGCGGCGGCGAGCGGGAACGACTTCGGCGGGCTGTCGCCGTGCTGGGACGGCAAGGCGCGGCTCGCGGCCGAGCTCGGCAATCTCGATATCCAGATGCTGGGCGCGCTCGGGAAGGAGCGCGCGACGCCGACCACCACCTCCAAGGGCGCCGGCGGCGACCTCTGGGAGCTCGGCGGGCCCGCGGACACGTGGCCGCCCAGCGGGGGCTTGATCGGCGGGAGCGATCTCCGGCGCGGCGGGACCGCGTCGCCGCGACCGCCCCCGCAGACGCCGCCGTCCACGACACCGTGAGCGCGGGTTGCCCTTGACCACTACGCAGCATTCGTTCAGTGTCGCGCGACCATGATCGAGGCGGAAACGAAGGGTGAGCGCGTGGCGGCCAAGGCGACGAAGAAGAAGGGCTCGGGGGTTCCGACCGGCACCGGCGAGGCGTTCGCGAGGCTCGAGAAGCAGCTCGTGACGGCGAGCGTCGACGCGGAGACGCTCGCGGGCCTGGACCTGTCGAGCGCGGTCACGACGGTGCTCGCCGCGCTGCCCGCGCTCGTGGAGCAGCGCGCCGCGATCGTCGCCGCGCTGCCGAAGCACCCGATCGCGCTGCTCGACGGGCTCGAGGATCGCGCCCTCGCCGCGTGGCACGCGAACCTGCTCGCCGTGCACGCGCAGGGGGCGAAGACCGAGGTCGCGCCGCTCGAGATCGAAGGCAAGCGCCTGCGCGAGGATCTGCTGATCGCCGCCGAGCCGCTGGCGCACCGCGATCTGCTCGATCGCGCGAAGCTCACCGACATCCGCCTCGGCGACGCGTCGATGGCGGCCGATCTCGTCGCGCTCGGCGAGCTCTACCTCACGGGCTGGGCGAAGATCGCGGGCAAGACGCCGGTCGAGAAGAAGGAAGCGGAGCGCGCCAGCAAGCTCGGCGCGGAGCTCCTGCTCGCGATCGCGACGCAGGAGCAGCTCGTGCACCTCGCGGAGCTCGGCGACCCGGACGAGGTCAAGGCGAAGGCGCTGGGGCTGCTGGTGGAGGCGTACGACGCCTGCCGCCAGGCGCTCGCGTACGTGCGCTGGAACGAGGGCGACCTCGAGACGATCGCGCCGGCGCTGAAGAAGAAGGTCGCCCGCGCCAAGAAGACGCCGGGCGAGGAGACGCCGCCGCCGCCGCCGGCGGTCGAGAACTGAACCGCCCCTCGGGCAGCGTGAGAGGCCGCCGCGAGGGCGGCCTCGCTCGTTTCGAAGCGACCCTCTCGAGCGCGCGCGCGCGCGTGCATGCGTGCGCGACGACGCGCTAGGCGACCTACGCGACGAGCAGGCGCCGCACGAACCAGACGAGCCCCGCGAGCGCGAGCGCGAGGCTGAGCACCACGGTGCCGCGCTCGCGGAGCCAGCCGCGTCGGCGCGCGAGGTGGACGAGCGGCAGCGCCACGGCGAGCGCGGCGAGCTGGCCGACCTCGACGCCGAGGTTGAAGCGCGCGAGCGCGCCCGGGAGCTCGGCGCGCGGCAGCCCGATCTCGCGCAGCACGGTGGCGAAGCCGAAGCCGTGCACGAGGCCGAAGGGGAACGTGAGGCGCCAGCGGTGCGGCGCCTCGCCGTCGCGCGAGCAGGCGACGACGTTCTCGACGCCGACGTACACGATCGAGAGCGCGATCGCGGGCTCGACGAGGCGCGCGCTCGGCGTCCACAGCCCGAAGGTGGCGATCGCGAGCGAGATCGAGTGCCCGACGGTGAACGCGGTGACCACGAGCAGCAGCTGGCGCAGGCGGCCACGCGCGGCCCCGAGGAGCACGAGGCCGAGCAAGAACGCGAGGTGATCGTAGCCGGTCAGGATGTGCTCGACGCCGAGCCCGAAGAGCCCGAGGCGCCGTTGCCACGACGACGACGACGGCGACGACGGCGCTACGCCTGGCCCCGCCGACGTGCTCGCCAGCGTGAACGAGCGCTGCGTGCGCGAGAGGAGCAGGTCGCTGCCGCCCCTCGCGCCCGACGCGCCCTTCTCGCCTGCCGCGAGGTGCGCGAGGTGGCGGTGGCCGAACGGGAGCAGCCCGAAGAACCCGAGCTCCACGGCCGCCGTGCGCGGGCTCCCGTCGCAGCGCGCGCGCAGGGTCAGGCGCAGGCCGTCCTCTTCGACGGGTGCGGCGTCGGCGAGCGTGGAGAGGCACGTGGCGCCGTCGGCCCGCACGAGCAGCCGCGCAGCGAACGCGGTGCCGAGCGTCGCGCGCGCGCTGGCGAGCTCGTCGGCCGAGAGGGAGCCGTCGCGATTGGCGTCGATCGTGGGGACGACGAAGGCGACGTCGCGCCACGCGAAGGTGAGCTGCGCGGTGACGACGCCCCCCTCGAGCGCGTACTCGCCGCGCGACAGCCCGAGCTCGTGCGCGGGCGCGCGCGGGGCGAAGAGCAGCGCGGCGACGAACGCGGCGAAGCAGGCGAGCCAGACGGAGCGGTTCACGAGTCGCTCGTCATCCGTGCACGGCCTTGCCGTAGTCGCGCATCCACGTGCGCTCGTCGTCGGTGAGCGGGCCCTTCTCGAGCGCGTCGAGGTTCTCGTTCAGCTGCGCGGCGCTCGCCGGGCCGGTGAGCGCGAGATCCACGTGCGGGCTCGAGAGCTGGAAGCGATAGCAGTCGCCCGCGCTCATCGTCGGGCCCGTCCACCCCTTGGGCGCCTTCAGCAGCTTGCGCCACGAGGTCGCGGTGTAGGCGAGGATCGTGGGATCGGCGCCGCGCCTGTGCGGGAAGATCTCGCGCTCGGCGCCCGGGTGCGCGGCGTTGTAGCGGATCATGAGCAGGTCGAGCGGCGAGCTCGCAGCGAGCACGCCGGCGCGCGGTCGGTCGTGGATGCTGACGCCGATCGAGCGCACCTTGCCGCTCTCGCGCAGGTGCAGCAGCTCGCGCTCGGTGGCGCTGGTGAGCGCCGCGCCGACGCCGACCCAGCCGAGCAGGTAGACGTCGAGGTGGTCGGTGCCGAGATCGCGCAGCAGCGCCTCGGCGCCGCGGCGGACGCCCCAGCCGAACCAACCGATCTTCGCGTAGCCGACGACGGCGACCTCGTCGCGGCGGGCCTTCAGCGCCTCGCGCAGCGGGTTCTTCAGCCCCTTGGAGCGCATCGTCCAGAGGAACGTGTTCACGCCGCGATCCATCGCGCCGCGCACGCCCGCCTCGTCGATCCCGTAGTTCGCGGCGAGGCCGAGGCGGTGGATGCGCTTGCCGCGAAATGCGCTCGGCGTCGCGTGGAGCCAGTCGGACATGACGCCATCGTAGCGATCGAATGCGTCGGGCGTGTGGCGCGTTATTTGGCCCCCGGCTCCCGCTCGTAGTTCTAGTCGCCGCAGCCCCCCCGTCGATGTGCCGGAGAGGCTTCGGAGGTCCGTCCCATGCTTCGTCTGCCGCGTTCGTTCGCCACCCTCGCCACGCTGCTCCTCGCGTCCGTAACGACCGTCGCGACGGCCGATGCGGGGACGCCGGACTCGACCGCGAAGCCCGCGGTCACCGCGAAGCCGACCAAAGAGAAGGCAGCGGCGGACAAAGCCAAGAAGCACGCGGCGAAGAAGAAGATCGTCGCTCTGCTCAAGAGCGAGAAGAAGGGCGACAAGAGCAAGAAGCTCCCGCCGCTCCCCGCCCCGACGACCAAGGTCGAGCCGAAGAAGGCCGAGCCCAAGAAGCTCGACGACAAGGCCGACGAGAAGGCCATCAAGGCCAAGAAGGCCGACGAGAAGGCCTCGGAGAAGAAGGCCGAGAAGAAGGGTGACGAGCCGCCGCCCGAGCTGACCGGCTCGCTGCCGCAGGCGAAGCTCGCCGACAAGAAGCTCAAGAAGAGCGACTCGAAGGACGAGAAGGACGACAAGAAGGCCGAGAAAGCCGACAAGAAGGCCGACAAGAAGGCCGACTCGAAGGACGACAAAGCCGAGAAGGCCGACAAGAAATCCGACGCCAAGAAGGCGAAGGCGGCCAAGGACGACGACGAGAAGAAGCGCCCCGAGGTGAGCTTCGGCCGCGCGCCGAAGTCGGGCGCCCTCGCCGCCAAGATGAAGATGAAGACCTGCTTCCACCCGACCGTGTCGTTCTCGCGGATGGGGCAGGCCTCCGACGCGACGTTCCCGCTCACGACCTGCGACGGCAAGCCGACGACGATCGCCATCGAGAGCCTCTCCGTCCTCGCGCGCCCCTACGACGTCCCGGCGCCGAAGCTGATGCCGGCGAGCAACATCTCCAAGAGCCCGAAGGGGCAGAAGGCGTTCGCGACCACCAAGGGCGAGCTCGCCCCCGGCGTGCGCCGCGTCGACGCCGGCCTGGTGATGCGCCTGCAGGCGGTCGCCGATCGCTTCCCGGGCAAGACGATCACGCTCGTCTCCGGCTACCGCCCCGCCTCCAAGGGGAGCCTCCACGCCTCCGCGCAGGCCTTCGACATCCGCGTCGACGGCGTGACCAACGAGACGCTCGTCGCCTTCTGCAAGACGATGAAGGACACCGGCTGCGGCTACTACCCGAACAGCTTCTTCGTGCACGTCGACGTGCGCCCCACCGGCTCGGGGCACGTCTACTGGATCGACGCGAGCGGCCCGGGCGAGAAGCCCGTGTACGTGAAGTCGTGGCCGCCGCCGCTCCCCGCGGCGCCCGCGTCGAAGGCCGACAAGGGCGACAAGACCGACCCGAGCGGCGCCAGCGACAGCGACAAGAGCGACACGAAGGCCGCGCCCCTCCCCGAGGCGAAGGGCTAGAAGCAGGTCGCGACGACGACCGACGAGAAGACGATCGAAGCGGTCGCCGAGCCGCTCGGCGACGATCGCTGAGCGACCCCGCGGACGGGTGACGCGAGGCCGAGGGCGCAGCGAGCGCCTTCGGCCTTCGTCGTTTCGAACGGCGAGCCAGCGAGCCAGCGCACGTGCGCTGGATCGTGACCGCGCGTGGGTGTGCCGCGAGGCGCGCGGGCGTTGCGAATCGACCACACCGACGTGAATGGACCGAGGATTCACGTCCGATCGTCGCGGGCACGCGCGCTGCAGTCAGCGTCGGCATGCGCTCGCTCTCGAACCTCGGCTCCCTCTTCGTCGTCGCCGTCGTCGCTGCCGCTGCCGCCACCGCCGGCTGCAGCCCCGTCTCGCAGTACCGCTACACGGGGATGGTCCCCGCGGCGAAGCCGATCCCCTTCGACGGCCGCACCGCCGAGCGCGGCACCGGACGCCTCGAGGGGAGCGTGACCGGGCAGGTGGTGCAGGAGACGGCCTTCCCGGAGCTGCACGACACCGCGCTCCACGTGCCCGAGGTCACGGTCGAAGGCGCGGCGGCGTACGCGGTGAACGATCACGTCGAGCTCGGCCTGCGGTTCTCGTTCGCGCGCTACGGCCAGACGCAGCAGACGGCGAGCGGCACCCCGCCCCTCCCCGATCAGCCCTCGATGGTGGGCGTCGGCCCCGAGATGCGCTCGACGATCTCGCTCGATCACGAGGACAAGTGGGCCCTCGGGATCGCGTGGAACCTGATGCGCTACACGATGCCGACCGCGGCCTGGAGCCGCACGCAGTCGTGCACGGCCGGGCCGAAGTGCTTCGTCGACGGGAGCACCACCGGCGGCGCCACGACGTACTACTCGCTCGCGAGCTCGGGCTCGCAGGACGCCTGGCTCCTCTCGCTCTCGGTCCTCCTGTCGCACGCGTTCGGCCCGCGCGGCGCGTACGGGCACCTGTTCGGCGGCTTCGCGTTCCACCCGACCTTCGGCAACGACGGCTTCACAGACTCGACCTCGAGCAGCGGAGAGATCACGACGAAGGGGTGGGCGCCGATCGTGACCGCCGGCTATGGCATCCGCCTGAGCCCGGTGCGCCTCGGAGCGAGCGTGTTCCTGCCGCTCGGCGGCGATGCGCAGTCGATCCAGTGGGGGATGGGCGGCCAGATCACCGTCGGGATCGAGCTCGGCGGCCCGAGCAAGGCCCGGCAGGAGAGCGACGCGGCGAAGGCCTCGGCGATGTTCTGAGATACCGCCGGCGCGCGTCGTCGGTGGGGGGGAACCGCGATCGCGATGTCGCGCCATAGGGAGGTCGCCGCCGGGGCACGCGCGGCGATTTCCGCGGGCCGCGCCTGGCGCGGCGCGTGCTCTGCGTCGGCGCATGAGCGAGCCCCCTCGTCGCAAGCCGCCGGTCGCGCGCCTCCCCGCCGAGC
>CAIXWQ010000870.1 GCA_903923175.1 uncultured delta proteobacterium
ATCTTCACGGTGACGCGCAGCGCGCCGACCGTCGGGACGGGCTTGGCGACCTCGGCCGGCTTCTGCGGCGGATCGGGCGCCTTCCAGGTGAAGGTGAAGCGGTAGTTGAGCTTCGCCGCGATCGGCTTGCCGTCCTTCGTGTCGGGGTCGAACGCGAGCTTCTTCGCCGCGCCGAGCGCCGCCTCGTCGAACCCGTGCCCCGCGGGCTCGAGCACGCGCGCGTCGGTGACCGCGCCCGTCGCGTCGATGTCGAGCTGCAGCAGCACCGAGCCCGAGGCGCCGTCCTTCTGCGCCTCGTCGGGGAACGGGGCCCCCTCGGCCGCCGTCGCGTCGTGCAGCTTCGGCGGCACGAGCACGGCCTTGCTCTGCGCGGACGCCTCGATCGACGCGAGCAGCGCGACGGCCATCGCCGCCCCGCCCACCGCGCGCGCGCGCCACGCTCTTGGCCCCATGGATCGACTCTCCCTCGCGCTCGACGCAGTCCACGCGGTCCGCGCGCCGCGATCGCGTTCCCTGTGCTCCGCGCGCCGCCCGCGGACCTTCGCCGTCGCGCGGCGATTTTTCGCGCGCCTGACGCGACGTCGCATCCTCGCGCGCCGGGCGGGCGGCACGCTGTGAAGTCTCGTGAAGGGGCGCGCCGCGCGTCAGTACCGGCCGAAGCCGAAATCGTAGGCGTACGCGTTCCAGCTGTAGCGCGACAGCTGCCCGTAGCGGACGCGGCCGTAGTCGAGGCCGTCGACGCGCGCGGCCCAGACCCCGAGGCTGAGCGAGCCGCTCGGCAGGCCGAGATCACCGCTCAGGATCGGGAGCTCGATCGAGCGCGTGCTCCCGGGCGTGACGACGGTCCAGGTCGTGGAGCCGTCGGCCGACGTGAGCGTGACCTTGAGGAGATCGAACGGGCTGCCGGGGTCGACGGCGACGGTCACCGTGTGCCCGTCCCACGCCGAGGTCGCCGACGGGGTCGTCACGTGCGGGATCGGCACGAACGGCCCGACCGCGATGGGGGTCGAGTCGTTGCGCGTCGGCACGCGCACGAGCGCCGAGAGCGGCGCGCCGCCGAGCCCGCCGTTCACGTCCTGCACCGAGAGCGAGTACGACGAGGTCGCGAGCACGCCGGTGAGCGGCGGCACGCCGACGAACGAGAGATCGCCCGCGATCGGCAGCAGATCCTCGCGCGCGCCGTACGGGATCGGCATGAAGACGCCGCCGAGATCCACGCTGATGGAGGTCTCGAGCCGGTCGGGCCCGCGCGACGAGAACGGCGCTCCGGCCGGTGTCAGCCGCACGCCGCGCGTGAAGGCCCCGTCCATCGGGATCATCACGCGGTCGACGACCGCCTCGGGCGCCACCGCCACGCCGCGTACGACGCCGAACCCCCACGGCTCGAAGCTGATCGCGCCCCCGTCGGGGTGCGTCTCGACGCCCGCGACCGCGTAGAGCGTGAGGTTCCCCGGCGGCGCGCCGAGCGAGTACTGGTAGCCGATGGTGCCCGGGCTCGTCTCGGTCACGGCCACCGACGGATCGGGGAGCACGAAGCGCGCGAGCGCGTCGCCGTACGCGACGAACACGTAGGCCGCGCGCCGCTGCGAGGGGCCGTTCGCCGCCGCGATGCCGTCCCACGGCGCGCGCATGAACTCGGAGCCCTTGCGCCAGACGAGCTCGCCGTTCACGGTCGGCGACGTCCAGCTCTTGCCGCCGGTGGGCGGCGGCTGCCCCTCGGGCGGCACGCACGCGACCGACTGCACCGCGTCGAGGTACGCGGTCACGCTGCGCACGCGCACGCCGTCGAACGTCTGCGGCTGCAGGCACTTCGCGCTGATCGTGACGGTGAGCGGCGCCGCGGGCGGCGCGGGGAAGTCGGCGAGCCCGCCCGGATCGGTGAGCTTGGTCTGCACGACCGCGTCGGCGCCGCGCACGACCACCGTCGCCCCCGGCACCAGCATCCCGGACGCGTCGAGCGCGAGGACGCGCAGCTCGCCGGGGAGCGCCGCGCCGTCGAGCCCGCCGCGGTAGCCGTCGATGGTGTCGGCGTACGTGTACGCGTCTCGGGCCGTGTCGACGGTGCCGTCCGCGGTCTGGATGGTGATGGCCTTGACGCCCGGCGTGCCTGCCGGCGCCGTGCAGCGCAGGTGCGTGGCGTCGTCGACCACGAGATCGCCGCACGCCTTGCCGTCGATGGTCGCCGTGGTGCCGGCGCCCCAGGTCGTGCCCCGGCCGATCAGCGCGACGTGCGTGCCGCCGGACGTCGCGCCGTTGTCGGGCGAGGCGTAGAAGTCGTCGTAGGTGAAGCCGCCGGTGAGCGTCGCGTGCGCGGCGCTGACGGTGTCGATGACCGTCACGTCGGCAACGCCCGGATCGCCGCCAGGGGTCACCGCCTGCAGGTGCGAGGGGTCGGTCACGACGATCGAGCTCGCCGGCACCTCGACGGCGCCGAACAGCACGCGCGAGCTGCTCGAGAACCCTCGCCCGCGCACCTCGACGCGCGTGCCGCCGAGGAACGGCCCGTGCGAGGGCTGCACGCCGAGCACCGCGTACGCCGCGCCGGCCTCGAGCCCGATCGAGGCGGCGTCGTCGGCGACCACTCCGCCATCGCCCGCCTGCAGGCCGCCGGCGTCGGCCGCGCCGCTCGTCGAGGCGAGATCGCGCCCGCCGCCCGCGCACGAAACGACGACGCCCACGAGGCCGAGCGCGAGCGCGGCGATCGTGAGCGAAGGGTTCGTGCGGCGGCGCTCGTGGAGCATGGGCCCCACGAGCGTAGCAGGGGGAGCGGCCTCGGTCAGTGGACCGTGACCGTGAGCTGGTACGGAATCGACGGCGGCAACGTCGACGACGAGTAGACGTCGAAGATGAGGAAGCCGGTCTCGTCGGTGGTGCCGTAGTTCGTGTAGCTGACGGTCACGGTGCTGCTCGAGTAGCTCTGATCGACGCAGCTGCCGATCGCGCCGCAGTCGGAGGCGGGGCCGACCAGCAGGTTGAGATCGAAGCCCTTCCCGAGCGAGTTCGTCAGGCTGGCGTCGATCGTCATGCCGGCCGGAATGGTGACCGCGAACGCGCCGTCCGGTCCGGGGTCGTACACGCACGTGTAGTCGAGCGAGTCTCCGTCGTAGTCGCTCGCGTAGGCGCCGATGTCGCCGGTGATGACCAGCGGCGTCGCGCTGGTCGCCAGCATCGGCGCGACGCCGCACGTGTCGCCGGCGGTCGGCATCGGAGGCGGCGCGTCGGCGACCGTCGTGAGCAGCGAGAAGTCGCCCGCCGAGGCGGTCGCGCTCTGCGAGTCGACGATGATGTAGACGGTCTGATCCGCGGCCGTCCGGTTGCTGTATTTCGCAGTCTCCGGCTGGCCGGCGCCGACGGCGTCGACGCTCGCGTCGCAGACGTGCGCGGCGCAGTTGGCCGGCGTCCCCGCGATGAGCGTGACGGCCGGGTCGAAGGTCGTCGCGACCGGGTTCACCAGGACCGAGAGCTCCTTGCCGGCCGGCAACACGACCGAGAAGACGCGATCGGGACCGGTCGTCGCCTTGCAGCCGGTGCCGCCCTGGTAGTCGTTCGAGAAGCCGGTGGTGGTGAGCCCCGAGGTGACCCCGCCGAGCGTGATCGCCTGCGCCTTGCCGCAGGTGTCTCCGGCGAGCGTGTCGGTGAGCCCGGCGTAGATGCTGTATGCGCCGCCGGTCGCCGAGGTCGAGTCGACGATCACGTTGATGGTCTCGCTCGCGGTGGTCGACTCGTTCGCGTAGCGGAGCGTGCCGGTCGGCGAGGTGGTGGTGCTGGTGAGACCGCCCGAGCAGACGCGCGGGGCGGTCGAACACTGCGCGCCGCTCTCGTAGCTGAGCGACGGCGCGAAGCCGCCCGTGCCGAACACGGTGGTCGCCAGGACCTTCCCTGGCGGGATCGTGACCGCGTAGACCTTGTCGGGGCCCGCCGCGCCGCCGCAGCCGCTGCCGGTGGCGTAGTCATTGGTGGCGCCGACCGTCGTGTCCATGAGGACGGTCGTGCCGTCGGGGACGAGCGTGGTGAACGCGTTGCCGCAGGTGTCGCCCAGCGGCGGATCGGCGAAGGCGACCGAGAGGCTGAAGGCGCCCAGGTTCGTGGCCGACGCCGAGTCGACGACGATCTGCACGGTCTTGGTCGTGGTCCCGCCGTTGGTCCAGCGCGCGGTGGCCGCGGTGGCCGTGGTCGAGGTGCCGATCGAAGCGAGGCAGGCGCGCGCGGCGGTGCCACCGCACGCCGCGGCGTCGACGATGTCGATGACCGGCGTGAAGCCGGTCGTGGTCGAGGCGATCAGCGCCGAGAGCTGCTTGCCGGCCGGGACGTCGACCGTGTAGACGACGTCGTTGCCCGCGCCGCCGAGGCAGCCGGTGCCGCCCGTGTAGTCGCTGTTCGCCGCGGTCGTGTCGCCCGTGACGGCCGCCGCCGGGGTGACCGCGATCGGCGACGTGCAGGTGTCATTGGTCGGCAGCGCCGTGAGCTGCACCGTGAGATCGTAGTCGCCGACCTTGGTCGTCGAGTACGTGTCGACGACGACGAAGATCGACTGCGTGGTCGTGGTGGTGTTCGAGTACTTCACCGTCTCGGCGGTGCTCGAGAGCCCCGCGTCGCTGCCGACGAGGCAGACGCGCGGCGTGGCGGCGCAGGCGGCCGCGGCCATGAGCTCGAGCGACGGGTCCCAGGCGGTGAGCGGCTTGACCGTGGCGGTCAGGCGCTGCGAGGGCGGGACGTCGATCTTGTAGAGGTGATCGGCGCCGGCGGTGCCGGACGAGCAGTTGGTGCCGTCTTTGTAGTCGGCGTTGTAGCCCGTGAGCGTCTCGCCGGAGAGGACCTTGGCCGTCGTGCCGGTGACGGTGATGGCGCCCGCGTTGGAGCAGGTGTCGCCGACCAGCTGGTCCTTCAGGACGAACGTCGCGTCGAAGGTCCCCTGCCCGCTGGCGTCGACCTGGTTGCTGTCGACGACGAAGTAGACCGTCGCGTCGGCGCCGGTGCCGTTCTCCCAGGCGATCGTCTCGGCGGTGCCGCTGAAGCCGGTGTTCACGCCGGCGACGACGCAGGCGCCGCTCGCGCCGCAGCTCGCCGCGGGGCCCGCCACGAGGTTGACGACCGGGTCGAACGTGGCGTCGGTCGGCGAGGCCGTCGCGACCAGCTTCTTGCCCGCGGGGACCTTGACCTCGAAGACGTGGTCGCCGGCGCTGCCGCCGGCGCAGAGCGTCCCTGCGGCCTGCCCGTCCTCGGTGTAGCCGTGCGTCGACTGACCGGTGAGCGTGACGGTCGCCGTCGTGCCGAAGGTGACCGACGTCGGAGCGGCGCAGCTCTCGCCGTCGCGCTTGGCGTCCGGATCGAAAAACGTGTCGGCCACCGCGGTGTCGGGGGCGACCGCCGTGTCCGGGGCGACCGCCGTGTCGGGCTTGGTGCCGGTGTCCGCGGGGTTCGTGTCGACGCCGCCGGAGTCGGTCGGAGGGGGGGAGCCCGTGTCGACGACGTCCGAGTCCACCGTCCCCGGCGTGCCGTTGTCGGCCGCCACCGCGCACCCCGAGAGCGCCGCGACCGCCGCGACGAAGCCCCAACGCTGAAGACCGAAACCGCTCATGTTCGCACCCTCGACACTTCGGACCGGAACGTCATCACTCGCGCGCATACGCCACGGCCCCGGGGGGATGGGAGGGCACGGCGCTCGGCCGGCTCGCCCGTCGGTGGATGGCTCGGTCCGAGCCGGCGACCCGCGCCGACGAGACGAGCGACACCGAGCCCCTCGGGACCCTGTCATCTCCGTACCCGCACTTCTCGATTCCTCGAATTCGCGTGCATCGCCCGACGGCTGCACGCGTTACGAGGCGCGCCAGATTGGACCGTGACGGGTTGGTGTCAAGGTTGAGTAGACTGGAAAGCGTCCGCGGACACATTGCCGCACCTTGACGCCGATTCGGGTTGCGTGTCGGAGCTTCACTCCGCTTCCGGAGTCACGGACGACGGGGGGAGATCGCGAGGAGATCGCGAGGAGATCGCCGCCCGAGAGCGAGGTACCGCCGCGCGCTTCCAAGCAGACGCGACCGGGGCACACCGCGCCGCGCCGGGTACTAGATTCGTCGCCATGATCGCGATCCCTCCGCGCCCCGACACGCCGGCCGACGACGTCGGGCGCGCGACGATGCCGCTCCGCTACGAAGACGTCGCGCAGGACGGGCGCATGATGCTGGAGGCGATGCCCCCCGCGCTCGGCGAAGCGGTGTGGCGCGCGAGCCTTTCGCGCACGCCGGCGGCGAAGCTGTCGCGCGCGCAGGGGGTGATCCCGATCCTGTCGCGCATGATCGTCGAGCGTGGCGAGGGGCCGATCTCGGTCAACCACGCCGTCGAGGCGGAGGGGTTCTGGCAGCTCGCGCACACGGTCGACGCACACGGCGAGGTCGATCGCCTGGTGATGAACCTCTGGGCCGACGTCTACGGCAAGCGCGCGCGGACCTACGGCCCGCCGCCGGAGGGCGCGGGCGAGCGCGTGTGCGTGGGGCGCGTCTTCGCGGAGCACGTGTTCACGCGCCTCTTCGCGCCGCCCGGAGAGCGCAAGGTCGTCGCGTTCGACTTCCCGGGCCTTCCACGCGTGCCGGAGACGCGCTGGGCGTGGCGAGACCCCGCGCGGCTGCTCGACGCCCCGGAGGGGGCGAGCCCGCTCGACGACGCGCTCGAGGACGACGTCGCGCCGATCGCGTTCGGCCTCGCCCACACCGACTCGAATCAGCACGTGAACTCGCTCGCCTACCCGCGCCTGTTCGAGGAAGCGGCGCTTCGAAGGCTCGTCGCGCGGGGGCGCGACCCGCGGGTGCTCTCGTCGGCGTACGAGATCGCGTTCCGCAAGCCGTGCTTCGCCGGCGACGTCGCGCGCGTGGCGCTGCGCACGTTCGCGCGCGGCGACGCGACGATCGGCGCCGACGCGGTGGGGGCGTTCACCTCGGCGTCGGCGCCGCGCGAGAAGCCGCACTGCTGGGTCCGCATGCGCCTGACGTGATCGGCGCGGGCGCGGGCAGAGCGCTGTAGCTTTCACGCGCGGTCGGATTTCGGTCGGGAGAGCTGCGCGGCGCGCGCACCCTCGCCCACGTGCACACGCTAGCGGCGGTCGCGCGCGGGCCGAAGGCGCCGAGCATGCAGTCCACGCCTCGGCTCCCTTGGTCCACGCTCGGGCTCGTCGCGATCGCCGCGACCGCCTGCGCGCTCACCCCCGCGCTGACCGGCTGCGCTGCGAGCGGCGACGACGCCGGCGAACAGACGATGGTCATCCACGACGCCGGCTCGAACGGCGATGCCGCGTCCCCTCCGGCCTCTTCACCGACGTCATCGACGTCCCCCACCGCGCCCGCAGCGCCTGCACCCGGCGACGCCGGCGGCGTGCCTCCGTCGCCCGATCCCTCGCCGAGCGGCGACGACGCGGCGGCGGCGGCGGCCCCCGCGCC
>CAIXWQ010000871.1 GCA_903923175.1 uncultured delta proteobacterium
CCGTCGCGCCCGGCGAGCCGAGCGTCGCGGGCGCGTCCTCCGATTAGCCGCGCGTCGTCGCGCTCACTTCGTGATCGCCACGAAGAAGTGCGCGTCCTTGCGCTGCAGGCGCAGGAGCAACGTCCCCTTCGCCCCCGCGGTCTTCACCTGCTCGGACGTCGGGTTCGCCGCGCCGCCCGCCTCGAGGATCGCGTCGCCCGACTGCACGCCCGCGCGATCGGCCGGCGAGTTCGGCTCGACGAACGAGATGTACGTCTGCGCCTTGCCGGTGAGGGCGTACTTCTTGAGCGACTCCTCCGGGATGGCCTTCATCGTGATGCCGAAGCCGACGTTCGCCGGCGCCTTCACCTCTTCCGAGGGTGTCGGCTTGACCGGCGGCTCCTGGCGCGCCGAGAGCGTCGCGCTGGTCGCGTAGGTCTTGCCGCCGCGCATGACCTCGATGGTGATCGTCGCCCCGACGTCGTGGTTGATGACCTCGCGGATCAGATCCTGCGACTCGTGCACCGGCTTGCCGGCGACCTTCGTGACGATGTCCCCCGCGGTGATCTTCGCGTTGGCCGCCGCGCCGCCGGTCGCGACGTCGTTGATCAGCACGCCGTCGTAGGCCTTCACGCTCATCGCCTTGGCGAGATCGGGCGTGAGGTCCTGCACGCCGACGCCGAGCCACGCGCGCTGGACCTTGCCGTTCTTGATCAGCTGCTCGGACACGCGCTTGGCCATGTTCGACGGCACCGCGAAGCCGATCCCCGAGCCGCGGCCGACGATCATGGTGTTGATGCCGATGACCTCGCCCTGCAGGTTCACCAGCGGCCCGCCGCTGTTTCCGGGGTTGATGCTCGCGTCCGTCTGCAGGTAGTCCTCGACCGCGTTCATCCCGAGCCCGCCGCGCCCCTTGGCCGACACGACGCCGGTGGTGACCGAGTAGCTCAGGCCGAACGGCGAGCCCTCCGCGACGACCCACTCGCCGACGCGCAGCGCGTCGCTGTCACCGAGCTTGGCCGCGGTGAGCCCCGTCGCGTCGACCTTGATGACGGCGAGGTCGTTGGCCGGATCGCGCCCCTTCACCTTCGCCGCCATGAAGCGACCGTCCTTGGTGCGGACCGTGATGGTGATCGCGTCCTCGACGACGTGGTTGTTCGTGAGGATGTACCCCTCGGCCGAGATGATCACGCCCGAGCCGTTGCCGTGGATGACCGAGTCGTTCTTCTTCTTCAGCCACCACGCGGACTCGGCCGACTCGTCGCGCACCGTGACGTCGATCTGCACGACCGACGGCGACACGCGCTCGGCGACCGCGATCACCGCCTCGGAGAGCTCCTTCGCCTTGGAGATCTTCTCGGGCGGCGGCGCCGTCGTCGTCTTGGGCGTGTCCTTCGTGTCGCGCGCGTCCTTCGTCTCCGCCTGGGCGAGCGGCGCACCGAACGTGGCGAGGGCGAGGGTGAGGCCGAGCGAGGCGCCGAGGGCGGAGAGGAAGACGGGCTTGCGCATGGGGTTCCTTGTCGGGAGCGGGGGCGGCGTTCGGATGCGACGAGTCGTCGAGGTGAGACGTTCGGCGAGCCGAATCTATGGCAACTCGTCCTTGGAAGCCCGCGTCGCCGGCGTTCGGCCTGGAGCACTAGACCGCGCGGCCGCCAGGGACCAAGAACGCGACGGAAGGGGCGAGGCGCGGGGCGCGTTGCAGCATTTGCTCCCGCCGCTCGTCCCACCGACGCGCGCCCTCGCGCCTGCTATGACCCGTGTGTCTGCCGATGACCCGACCCGTGGACGACGCCGACCATCCAGCGCCGGGGGCCGAGACGAGCCCCGCCGCTCCTGGCGCCCCGCGCGCCCCGCGCG
>CAIXWQ010000872.1 GCA_903923175.1 uncultured delta proteobacterium
CGGCCTCGCCATCGACGTCGCCCGATCGCTCACGCGGATCGGCGAAGGCGGGGGCGACGAAGCCGACGTGCTCGTCGACACCCGCTTCGACGATCCCGCGGCCGTCGCCGCGCGCGGGGCCCTCGGCGCCATCGCCCTGGCCCAGCGCCTCGGCGCGAGCCGGCGCTCACGCGCGGAGCTCGGAGCGGCGGCGCTCCTCCAGGCGATCGCCGAGCGCGTCGACGGCCGGCCCGAGATCGACGCGGCGGCGGGGCGCCTGTTCGCCATGGCGCGCGCGGAGCCTCGCGGCGAGACCGTCGCGGTCATCGCGTACGAGGCGCTGCGGCTACGCGCCGGCGTGCGGCTCGATTCGGTGACCACCGAAGCGCGCGTCGTGGCCGCTGCGTGGGATGAGGCGCGCGGCTCGGCCGGCGACCTCGCGCCCGCCTCGCTCACCGAGGTCGACACGTCGCTGCTCGGGCACGCTCACGCCGAGCGCGACGGCCGGCCGTCGCTCGATCTCGCGGGGGGGCCTGCGCCGATCGCGGCGGGCACGCTCGACGGCGAGGGGCTTCCGTCGCTGCTCGCGCAGGCCTTTCGACGGCGCTTCTCGGGCTCGATGGTGCTGACCGATCCGGCGGGCACGCGCCACGCGATCGTGTTCGCCGAGGGGGCGCCGGTGCGGGCGCGCGCGCACCGCTCGCCGTCGCTCGGCGACGCGCTCACCACGACGTGCGGCCTGTCGCCCGCGCTCGTGCGCGACGCCCTCGCGCGCGCGGCGGCGAGGGGGCGCTCGGCGATCGACGTGCTGATCGACGACGGCACGATCGACGCCCGCGGGGCCGCCCGCGCCCTCGGCGCCCGCACCGCCGCGCGCATCGGCGCGATCGCGTCGCTGCCGCCCGCGACCACCCTCGAGTGGTACGCGGGGCGCGACGTCCTCGCGCAGGCGGCCGACGCCGAGCACCCGGTCGCGATCGATCCGCGCTGCGCCATCCTGGTCGCGGCGCGCCGAACCAAGGCCCGCGGCGCGATGAACGCCGCGCTGCGCAGGATCCCCGGCGAGCTCAGGCTCGCGCCCGACGCGGAGCCGACCCGCCTCGCGCCCACCGAGGCCGAGCGTCACGTGCTCGAGGCCATCGCGAGGGTGCGCGCGCCGCTCGCCGAGCACCTCGAGCGCGAGCGCTTCCCCGTCGACGTCGCGCGCCCGGTGCTCTACGCGCTGCTCGTGACCGACGGCCTCGGGGGCGAGCTGGCCGACGCGGAGTGAGCGAGGCGGGCCGACGCTCAGCGCGAAGGGCGCGCGAACGCGCCGATGGCGAGGACGGCGAGCGTCGAGAGGCTCGTCGTGCAGAGCGCCGGCGGCAGGCGCGCGCCGAGCATCACGCTGAAATCGCCCAGCAGCGCGGGGAGCTGCGCGAGCGTGGTCGCGAACAGCACCGCCTCCAGATCGGCGCGCTGCTCGGCGAGCTCGTCGCGCGCGTCCCCCGCGGCCTCCGCGGCCTCCGCGGCCGCCGCGCCCTCCGCGGCGACGGGGCCACGCGCGCGCGCCAGCGCCTTGGCGTAGAGGCGCGGGTAGAGCTTGAAGCCGAGCAGCCCGCCGAGGGCAGGGCCAGGGATCGCGAACCAGGCGAAGCGCGTGATCTCGACGGCCAGGAACCGCTGCACGTCGGCCGGCTGGCCGCCGACGACGAAATGGCGAGCGACGAGATCGAGCGCGAGCGCAGCCGGCGCCGCGCAGGCGACCGCCGCGATCAGGAGGGCGCGCAAGAGCTTCGGAGACGCCACGAGGCGAGAGCGTATACGCCGCGCGGCGTTCCGCGTGAGGCGCGTGACGGGCGCGTGAAGCGCGTGAAGCGCGTGACGCTCGCCACGGCCCGCGCCACGCTCGTCGACGATGCTGACGCCGCACGAGCCCGGGCCCTTCGAGATCGTGAACCCGACCGGGCGCGCGCGCGTGCTGCTCTGCTGCGATCACGCCTCTCGGCGCGTCCCCGCCGCGCTCGGTTCGCTGGGCGTGAGCGACGCCGACCGCGCCACGCACATCGGCTGGGACATCGGCGCCGCCGTGGTCGCCCGGCGCCTCGCGTCTCGGCTCGACGCGCCGCTCGTGCTCGCGGGCTACTCGCGACTCGTCGTCGACTGCAACCGGCCGCCGAGCGCCGCGAGCGCGATCCCCGTCTCGAGCGGCGGCGTGCGCATCGCCGGCAACGAGGGGCTCGACGACGCCGCGCGCGCCTCGCGCGTCGAGGCCCTGCATCGCCCGTATCACGCGGCGATCGGCGCCGCGCTCGACCGGCTGGTCGCCGAGGGTCACGCGCCGGTGCTCCTCTCGATCCACAGCTTCACCCCCTCGCTGCAGGGCGAGGCGCGCCCGTGGCCCATCTCGCTGCTCTACGGACGCGACCCGCGCCTCGCGCACCGCTTCCGCGACGCCCTGCGCCGGGACGCCGCGCTCCTCGTCGGCGACAACGAGCCGTACCAGGTGAGCGACGACAGCGACTTCACCATCCCGGTCCACGGCGAGCGGCGAGGCATCCTCCACACCGCGTTCGAGATCCGCCAGGACGGCATCGAGCACGACGACGACGCGCACCGGTGGGCGGATCGGCTGGCCGCGCTCTGGCTCGAGCTCGAGCCGGGCCTGCCGCGCTGAAGAGCCTCGCGCCTTATCCTTGCGTGCGTGCCCTGGCTCACCGGAGCACGCCTTGACAGCGGTCCGCCTCGGCCTCATGTATCACCATGAGTCACAGCGTATCACCGTGTCAGCCAGGAGAGCTCCCATGAACCGCGACATCCTCAACGGACGCTGGATGCAGCTCCGCGGCCGCGCCAAGCGCGCCTGGGCCCGCCTGATGGGCGACGAGCGTGGCGTGAACGAGGCGAACGCCGACATCGTGACGGGCGCGCTCGAAGAGTCGCTCGGCATCGCCCGCCGTGACGCCGCCAAGAAGGTCACCCGGGCGGTCGATCGCCTCGCGGGGGCGACCAAGCGCCTCGCACACCGACTCGGCGCGTAGCGCCACGCGGCGACGCGACCCCGGCCGAGGGCCGGACGATCGCGCCGCCATGGCCGCGTGAACCGGCGTTCGCGCGCGCCGCCCGTGATCCGGGGATTCACGCCCGCACCAGGCCGCGCGGCCGAGGCACGGCCGTTGCTCAGCTCGCGCGCGCGTGCCCAACCTCAGCCCCCCTCGCTTCGCCGCCCCGCTCGCGCTCGTGCTCTCGGCCTCGCTCGGCCTGGGCGGGTGCTACTCGTCGACGATCGTCACCAAGGCGGGGCTCGCCCCGCTGCACGCCGGCGATCACACCGAGGGTGGCGTCGTCTACACCGCCAAGGGCGAGGCGGTGAAGCTCGATCCGAATTCCGAGATCCGCTTCGAGCGCGTCGACGGCACGTTCTCGCCGTGGCTCTCGGTGCGCGATCTGTACGTGAGCGACGACGGCGTCTTCCTGCTGCGCGACGTCGCCCCGAGCGAGCTGCACGCCGCCACGGTGACCGGCCTCTCGCCGGACATGATCGGCGCGTTCGAGCGGCTCAAGCCGGAGTACGCCGCGTTCCAGCGCACCGGCGACGACAGGGTCTGGCTGCAGGACGACGGCAAGGGGCTCGGCGGGTGGATGAAGGCGCTGCGCGCCTCGCTCGGCGCGGTCCCCGGGCTCTGGACGTTCCACCTCGGCCCCGACGTCGGCCCGTTCTCGGGCAAGGCCCTCGGCGACGTCGAGAAGCAGGGCGTGCGCGTCACCGACGGGCTGCGCTGGGACGACATCGCCTCGGCCGAGGTGAAGAACCTGAACCACGGCACCACGGCGGTCGCGGTCGTCGCGGTGACGGCGGCGGTCATCGGCCTCGTGACCGTGATCGCGCTCTCGAAGGGGAAGCTGAAC
Source organism: uncultured delta proteobacterium (assembly GCA_903923175.1). Taxonomy (GTDB): domain Bacteria; phylum Myxococcota_A; class Polyangia; order Polyangiales; family JADJMO01; genus CAIXWQ01. Next base: position 3,868 of record CAIXWQ010000872.1, read on the forward strand.
CTCCCGCTGCCCAAGCTCGGCGCGGCGCCGATCCGCGTCGCCCAGGGCGTGGGGCGCGGAGCGCTGAACGCGACGCGCGGCGTGGCGCGCGGCGTCGGCCACCTGCGCGTGAACGGCAGCCTGAACATCAACACCGGCAGCGGGAGCAGCGGCTGCGCGGGCGAGCGCTGCGGCGGCGAGCCCTCCGCGACGTCGCCCGCCGGCGCCGGCGCGCCCGCGAACGAGGCCGCGTCGGCTGCGAGCGAGCCGAGCGAGGGGGGCGAGACGGCGACCCTCGGCGATCCTTCGGCCGAGCCGATCAGCGCGGATCACGCAGAGCCGCTGTTCGACGACGGCGCGCGCCGGCAGTCGATCGTGCGCGTGGTCGGCACCTTCGACGTCGAGCGCGACATGTCCGCCGTCGCGCGCGACCACCTCTCGCTCGCCGCGGCGCTGCGCCTCTACGACTTCATCGAGCTCGGCGCCGGCGTGCGCTGGCTCTCGTCGATCCCGAGCGCCGACGGCGGCGCGCGGCGCGGCGACGTCATCGGCTTCGGCCGGATCGGCATCAACGCGGAGCTCGACGCGCACCGCCGCTTCGCGCTCCCGTTCGCCATCGACTTCGGCGCGGGCGGCGACGTGAGCGCGTACGTGAAGCTGGTCTTCGGCCTGCGCGTCCGCATCAGCGAGCGGTGGGCCCTCGGGGCCTACGCGCTCAACCCCACGCTGGTGCATTACAAGGAGAGCAGCGGCCTGCCGCAGCTCACGCGCTGGTCGTTCCCCTCCGGCGTCGAGGCCACGTTCGCCTTCTGAGCGGCTTGCCCCCAGCCTTCCTCGCGCGAATCTGCTAACGCCGGGCCTCGCGCGCGCGGACGGGAATGCGCGTCGAGGAGGGCTCTCGCATGTGCGGCGTGATCGGTCTCGTGTTCGGCAACGATCGTGGGGACCTCGGGCGCATCGCCGCCGAGCTGCTCAAGACGCTCGAGTACCGCGGCTACGACTCCACAGGCGCCGCCATCCAAGGCGCCGAAGAGGACGTCTGGCTCGCCAAGGGGGTGGGCGCGCCGTCGATCATGGTCGATCAGCTCGGCATCACGCGCGCCGAGGGGCGCGTGTTCTGCGGGCAGGTGCGCTGGGCCACCTTCGGCGCCGTCACCGACGCGAACTCGCAGCCGCACGTCGTGCGCTGCAAGACGTTCCTCTACGGCGCGCACAACGGCAACGTCACCAACTGCGACGAGCTCAAGGCGTGGCTCACCTCCGAGGGGCACGCGGTGCTCTCGGACAACGACGGCGAGATGGTCGTGCACACCGTGGAGCACTACTTCGCGGGCGAGCTGCACGCGCTCCCCGAGGCGAGCCGACGCGAGCCCGACGCGCGCCGCGCGGCCATGCGGCGCGCGATCCTGACCGCGAACAAGAAGCTGATCGGCTCGTTCGCCGCCGTGATCGTCGATCCGGTCACGCGCACGCTCTGGGCCATCAAGAAGGGCTCGAGCCTGTATTTCGGCTTCGGCGCCACGCCCGACGGCGAGCGGTTCGGCATCGCGTCCTCGGATCTCTCGTCGATCCTCAAGCTCACGCGCGTGCTCCTGCCGCTCTCCGAAGGCGAGATGGTCGAGTACGACTCGGGCCGTCACACGGTGTACGCGGTCGAGGACCGCGCGATGAAGACGCCCGCCGGACCGCGATCCGTGCGCGCCGGCGAGGCGCTCGAGCGCGAGCCCGTGCGCAGCCGGCTCCGCGCGAAGGACACCGCGCTGGTCCCCCCCTTCGAGACCTTCATGGACCAGGAGATCTTCGCGCAGGAGCAGGCCTGCCGGAGCGTGATCTCGCTCTTCTCGGGCGGCTCGCCGGCGCTGCGCGCGCTCACGCCGGCCCTCGATCGGCTGAGCGCCGACGCGCTCGCGCAGATCGAGGCGGGCATCGACGCCCTGCGCGACCTCTACGACGACGCGCACATCGCCGCGGCGTTCCACGCACTCGTCGACCTTCCCGCCTTCGCCGCGCTGCTCGACGCCGCGAAGGGCGCGACCGGCGTGACCGACGCCCCCGCCGAGCGGCTCGCCGAGCGCCTCGCCTCTTCGGAGGCCGGCTTCTTCGCCGACCTGATCGGCATGGCGCGCGCGTCACGCGACGTCACCGCGGTCGCCGTGCTCGACGCCATTCTCGAGCGCGACGAGGTGCGCGAGCACGCGGCCGCGGTCGCGCGCGTCGTCGACATCTGCGCCGAGGCGGTCACCCACGGCGGGCGGCTCTACGTCGTCTGCTGCGGCAGCTCGCAGCACGCGGCCAAAGCGGGCTGCCTCTTCTTCAACGAGCTCGCGCGCACCGAGCTCATCCCGATCCTGCCGGGCGAGTTCCGCGGCCAGTACGCGCGCGCCATCGGCGACGGCGACGTCTTCGTGGCGGTGAGCCAGAGCGGCGAGACGAAGGACCTCATCGACGTCATGAACGACGTCATCGCCTCCGGCAAGCGCATCGCGCGCGTGTCGCTGGTGAACAACGTGAACTCCACGCTCGCCATCGAGAAGAGCGACGTGGTGGTGCCGCTGCGCTGCGGGCCCGAGGTCGCGGTGCCGGCGACCAAGAGCTTCATGAACCAGCTGCTCGCGTTCTACTGCCTCGCCCTCGCGCTCGGCGAGCGACGCGCGGCCGACATCGAGGAGCCGGCCGCGCGCGCCAAGGCCGTGGCCGCGCTTAAGCTCCGCCGCGAGACGTTCCACCGCATCCCGGATCTGCTCCGCGAGACCTTCGAGGCCACCGACGCGGACACCGAGCTCGCCGCGCGGCTGCTCTACCTGAAGCCGAGCATGCAGATCCTCGCGACGCGCCTCACCGCGGTCGCGAAGGAGGGCGCGCTCAAGATCCGCGAGGTCGTGCTGAACCACGCCGAAGGCTTCGAGGCCTCCGAGTTCAAGCACGGCCCCAACACCATCCTCGGCTTCAACACCATCTGGGGCCCCGCCGAGGTCGGGCGCATGCTCGAGAACCTCGGGCGCACGCTCCGCGAGCTGATGCAGGACGCCGTCGCGCAGCACCTCGGGCCGGAGTCGCTCATCGGCCTCGCGCAGGCGACCACCGACGCGGTCTTCTCCGCGCGCTCGACGCCGTTCGCCCTGACGCCGCAGGCGCAGGCGATCTTCGAGGCGCACGTGGGAGAGGCGGGGCGCAACGCGCTCGTGCAGTCGCTCTACTCCGACTACCCGCTGCTCTTCGTGACCGGCCCCGACGAGCGCGACGTCGCGCTCACCGTCTCGCAGATCAACACGCACAAGATCCGCGGGGCGAGCACGGTGGTCATCGCCGAGGATCACCCGTCGCTGCGCGGCGCGGCCGAGAAGGCGCCGATCGACAACCCGTCGTACAAATCGGTGTTCATCGCGCTGCCGCGCACCGACGACGTGCTGCTCACGACCTTCTCGGCGACGCTCGTGCTGCAGCGCCTCGCGCTCAAGATGAGCCTGCTGAAGATGCACTACCTCGATCGCCTCGGGATCGCGGACCACGGCGTGCACCCCGACGTGCCGAAGAACGTGAGCAAGTCGATCACGGTCGACTGAGCCCAGCGTCGCGCGCGTCGCGCGCGTCGCGGACGCCGGGTACCACACCCGGGTGTGCGCGCGCGCCGGCCTTGCCGTCGCTTCCGCGGGCCCGTTAGCGTCTCCGGGCTCGGCTCGAGGCCGGGCCTGGAGGTGCACGTGGCGAAGAAGCGCATCGCGATCATGACCGGTGGCGGCGACTGCCCGGGGCTGAACGCCGTGATCTACGCGGCGGTGCGCGTCGGCGCGGGGCGCTTCGGCTGGGAGGTCCTCGGCGTCGAGGACGCCACGCGCGGCCTGATCGACCTCGAGTACCGCTTCCCGCACGGCAACCTCTGGCTCACCGAGGAGAGCGTGCGCGGGATCCTCTCGCGCGGCGGCACCATCCTCGGCACCTCGAACCGCTCCGACCCGTTCAACTTCGTGGTGCGCAACGCGGACGGCACCGAGGGGACCATCGACGTCAGCGATCAGGTCGTCGCGAACTTCCAGAAGCTCGGCCTCTCGGGGCTCATCTCGATCGGCGGCGACGGCTCGATGCGGATCGCCAAGCGCCTGATGGACAAGGGGATCCCGATCGTCGGCGTCCCCAAGACGATCGACAACGATCTCGCCTGCACCGACCAGACCTTCGGCTTCGACACCGCGGTGCAGATCGCCACCGAGGCGCTCGATCGCGTGCGCGACACCGCCGAGAGCCACGACCGCGTGATGGTCGTCGAGGTGATGGGGCGCGACGCCGGCTTCATCGCGCTGCACGCCGGGATCGCCGGCGGCGCGGACGCCATCCTGCTCCCCGAGATCCCCTATCGGCTCGAGCCGATCGCCGAGATGATCAAGCAGCGTCGCGCCGCCGGGCAGACCTACTCGATCATCGTCGTGGCCGAAGGTGCGAAGCCCGCGCACGGCGAGGCGAGCATCGGCGAGCACAAGGCCGGCGCGATGCCGCGGCTGATGGGCGCGGGGATGCGCGTGGCCGAGCGGCTCGGCCCGATGATCGCGGCCGAGCTGCGCGTCACCGTGCTCGGGCACATCCAGCGCGGCGGCAGCCCGTCGAACTACGACCGCGTCCTCGCCGTGCGCTACGGCCAGGCCGCCGCCGAGCTCGCCGAGCGCGGCGAGTTCGGGCGGATGGTCGCGCTGCGCGGCGGCAAGATCACCTCGGTGTCGATCGAGGAGGCCTCGGCCGGCAACAAGCGCGTCGATCCCGCGGAGCAGCTCGTCTCCACGGCCCGCGCGATCGGCGTCTGCTTCGGCGACGAGGCCTGACCGGCCCCCTCACGAAACTGACGCGCCGGCCCGCGGAGCGCGGGCTATGCTGGCGCTCGCGCCATGGACCGACAGGCCCTCCTCCGCACGATCCCCATGTTCGAGGGCCTCGGCGACGAGGACCTCGACGCCCTCGCCCGCACCCTCGAGGAGCGCCGCTACGCCGCCGGCGCGATGATCTTCAACCAGGGAGATCCGGGCGACGCGATGTACATCATCGCGGAGGGGCACGTGAACATCCACCTGCCGGGCGAGGCCTCGCGGCGGGTGTCGCTGAAGGACATCACGCGCGGCGAGTACTTCGGCGAGCTCGCGCTGTTCGACTCCAAGCCCCGCAGCGCCAGCGCCCTCGCGACCACCGACGCGACGATGCTGGAGCTCGCGCGCGAGACGCTCTCCGGCTACCTCACGCGCCGCCCCGGCGCGGCGATGGCGATCCTCCGCACCATCGCCGAGCGGCTGCGCGAGACCAACAAGATGATCTCCGAGCGCGCGGCGAAGAACGTCGTCGAGGAGATCGAGAAGAACCTCTCGTGGTCCGATCGCCTCGCCGACAAGGTCGCCGAGCTGAACGGCTCCTGGGCGTTCATCCTCATCCTGCTCGGGCTCACGGTGCTCTGGGCCATCGTCAACCTCCCCAACATCGCGGTGATGCTCCACATCGCGCGCCCCGACGAGACGGGGAAGCTCAACGGCTTCGATCCGTTCCCGTTCGTGTTCTTCAACCTGCTGCTCGCCATCCTGGTGTCGCTGCAGGGGCCGCTCATCGTGATGAGCCAGAACCGGCAGAGCTTGAAGGACCGCGCCACGGCCGAGACCGACTTCAAGGTGAACCTCAAGAACGAGGTGAACATCGAGTCGATCCTGCGCGAGCTCGGCGAGTTCCGCTCCGAGGCGAGCGCCCGGCTCGAGTCGCTCGAGAAGCGCGTGCCGCCGCGCGCGACCTCCACGAAGGGCGACGACGGCCCGACCGCCTCGGCGTAGCGAGCCGCGCGCGAGCGTGGGCGCGCGCGCGAATCGCTCCGCGCACTTCGGGAAAGCCTTACGCGACCCTTATGCGGCGGCGCCGCGGGCCGTACCGTCCTGTCATGGCGGCTCCCGCGGTCTCGGACGAAGCCATCGCCGCGTTCGAGGAGGCCCTCGTCGACGCCGATCCGGCCGGCGCGAAGCGGCAGCTGCAGGCGCTGCCGGGCTGGTCGGTGGCGCAGCTCGCCGATGGGCTCGTGGTCCCCGCGTTCGATCGACTCGGCGGTGCGTTCGAGCGCGGGGAGGTCGCGCTCTCGCAGCTGTACATCGCCAGTCGCGTCTGCGAAACGCTCCTCGACGAGCTGCGCTCGGGAGCGCGCCCGAGCGATGCCCCTCGACCGCGCCTCGGCGTCGCGGTGCTCGAGGACCATCACGTGCTCGGCAAGCGCATCCTGCTGAGCGTGCTGCGCGCGGCCGGCCACACGCCCATCGATCTCGGCCACGGCCTCGGCGCGGAGGCGCTCGCCCGGCGCGCGCGCGAGGAGCGGCTCGAGGTGCTCTTGGTCTCGGTGCTGATGCTCCGCTCCGCGCTGCGGGTGAAGGAGCTCGTCGCGATGCTCGCGCGCGACGGCGGGCCGATGCTCCCGGTGCTGGTCGGCGGCGCCCCCTTCCGGCTCGATCCGAAGCTCGCGGACGAGGTGCACGCCAGCGGCTGGGGCCGCAGCGCGACCGACGCGCTCCGGCTCGTGGCCGAGGTCGTCGACGACTGGGCAGGTGTGCCGTGATCGGCGCGCGGGCCGAGCGGCTGACGCCGGCGGAGCGCATCGGCTGCGTGGTGCGTGGCGAGCGCGCCGATCGGATCGCGTACTTCCTGAACGCCGGGCTGCACGGCGCGGGGCTGGTCGGCGCGTCGATCCGCGAGCTCTTCGGCCGCGCCGACCTCGCCGTCGAGGGGGCGCTGGCGGTGCAGCAGCGCCTCGGCAACGATCTGGTGACCAGCTTCACGCACGCCGCCGGCGAGGTCGAGGCGTTCGGCGGCGAGGCGATCTACTTCGACGACGGCCCCCCGAACGCCGGCGCACCGCCGCTCACGGCCGCCTCGCTCGGCGCGCTGACCGCGCCCTCGCTCGCGCACCCCGCGCTGGCGATCCGCCTCGAGGTGACGCGCGCGCTCGTCGCTCGCGTCGACGGTCGCATCCCGGTGGTCGGCGCGCTGGTCGCCCCCTTCTCGCTCCCCGCGATGCAGCTCGGCCTGCCGGCCTGGTTCGACCTGCTCCACGACGCGCCGCGCGAGGCGGAGCGGCTGCTCGCGGTGAACGTCGAGCACTGCGTCGCCTTCGGCCGCGCGCAGCTCGCCGCCGGCGCCTCCGTGATCCTCGCGTTCGAGCCGCTCGCCTCGCCCACGATGACCTCACGGCCCCTCTTTCGCGCGCTCGGGCTCCCCGCGCTGCGCCGGATGCTCGCGGGGCTCGGCGGCCCGTGCGGCGTCTCCACCGCCTCGGCGCCGATCCTCGGCGTCGCGCGCGAGCTGGCGGACGCCGGCGCGGCGCTGCTCTACGCGTCCGAGGGCGACGATCTCGCGGCGGTCGGGCGCGCCGCGGGCGACCGGGCCGCGGTGCTCGGCAACCTCAACGGCGTGGCGATGCGCGGCTGGAGCGCCGACGACGTCGACCGAGAGGTGCGCGCCCTCGTCGCGCGCCACCGCGGCGGCCGGCCCGTGATCGTCGCCGAGCACCACGGCGAGATCCCGCTGCAGGTCCCGTTCGAGACGCTCGTGCGCCTCGCCGAGGGCCTGCGACGCTACGGCGGCCTCGACGGAGACGCCGATGCCTGACCTCGCCGTCGTCGTCTGCTCGCTGCTGCGACGCGAGGTCGACGCGCTGCGGGCCGCCGGCCGGCTCGGGGCCCAGCTGGAGACGCTCGCGCGCCCCTGCGATCCCTCGCCCGGCGAGCGCGACGTGATCGTCGAGGCGCTCACGCACCGCGCCGAGCGAGCGCCCCCCGCGATCGTGCTCGGCGGCGGCTGCCTGCGTGGCGTCGAGGCGCCGACGCTCTGCGAGGTGGGCGAGTCAGGCGCGTCGGGTGTGGCGACGCACCGGAGTCTCACGCTGATCGTCGAGCCGACCTGCTTCGAGCTCCTGGCGCCGCCGACGCTCGTGCAGCACCTGATCGCGCGCGGCGCGCACCTCGTGACGCCGGGCTGGCTCGCGCAGTGGCAGCAGGCCATGAAGGCGTGGGCGCTCGACCGCGAGACCGCGCGGCAGATCTTCGCCGAGTCGGCCACGCGGCTCGTGCTGCTCGACACCGGGGTCGACCCCGGCGCCGCCTCGCGGCTGCGCGAGCTCGGCGAGTTCCTCGCGCTCCCCTACGAGGTGCTCCCCATCGGCCTCGACTACCTCGCGCTGCGCCTATGCGGCCCGAGCGGCCCGAGCTGCGCCGGCGAGCCCGCAGGCCGCTCCCGGCCGCCCGAGCGCGAGGCCAAGGCGCGGCGGCTCGCCGACTACGGCGCGGTGCTCGACTTCACCGCGCAGGTCGCGAGCACGGTGGAAGAGAGCGAGGTCTTCGCGCGGGCGGCCGAGCTGTGCGGCGCGCTCTTCGCGCCGGAGGCCGTGCTGTTCGTGCCGGTGGTCGACGCGCTCGCCCGCGCGCCGCGCGCGAGCCCCGAGGACGCGCAGTTCGCGCCCGGCGAGCGCGAGGAGCTGCTCGCGCTCTCGCGGCGCGCGGCGAGCTCCGCCGACGGCCGCTCGCTCCTGATGCGCATCGGCGAGCGCGAGACGCTCGGCTTCCTGCGCGTCGAGCGCGTGGCGTTCCCGAAGTTCCTCGAGCACTACGTCGCGATCGGCGCGCTGCTCGCCGAGGCCATCGCGCTCGCGCTGCTGCACGCGCGCAAGCACTTCGACCTGCGCGAGGCGCAGGCCGCGCTGCGCGTCGAGCGCGACGCGCTCGATCTGCGCGTGCGCGAGCGGACCACCGAGCTCGAACGCACCGTCGAGGAGCTGCGCGAGGCCTCGACGGCGATCGCCACGCTGCACGGACTCCTGCCGATCTGCTGCGGCTGCAAGAAGATCCGCGACGACACCGGCTACTGGCGCGCGATCGAGGAGTACCTGAGCAAGCACTCCGACGCGAAGTTCAGCCACGGCCTCTGCCCCGACTGCCTCGAGCGGCTCTACCCGGAGCCCGACTCCGAGCCTCGGTGACGCCGCGCCGCGCGCTAGCGACGCGCGCCGAGCGAGAACGTGGCGACGCCGTCGGGCGCCTGGCCGCGGTAGGCGTTGCGGTCCGCGATCCAGTCGTGGCCGTCCCAGGTGCGCAGGTGCACGCGCGCCTGCTGCACCTGCACTCGCTCCCCCTGAGCGGCGCGCGCGCCGGCCACGCCGGAGGCGCCCGGGCGCGCCTGCAGCCGTAGCTCCACCAGGTGATACGCGTTCGCGTACTTGCTGCCGGCGTAGCAGGCGCCGCACGCGAGCTCGAGCGCGGCGAGATCGGGCCGGTGCAGCGCGCGCCCCTCGGCCTGGTGCAAGTGGCCGCGGAGCACGAGCTGGCAGCGGCGCAGCACCGCCTCGCGCACCTCGCGCGCGTCGAACTCGGCGAGATCGTCCCACGGGTGGTGCATCAGCGCGATCGCCACGTCGGCCCGCTCGACGTCGCGCAGCGCCGCGTGCGCCTGGAAGCGCGAGATCAGCAGCCGCCCCTTGTCCTCGTCGCTCGAGGAGACCCACGCCGTGTCGAGCGCGGCGACGTGGACGCGCAGGCCGCCGAGCTCGAACACCCGCGACCACCACGGCGCGCCCTCGCCGCGCGGCGCGCCGAGCGCGGCGACGAAGGCGTCGAACGCGGCGTGGCGCGAGAGCAGCGCCGCGCGCTGGGCCGGATCGACCAGCGACTCGGCGATCGCCTCGTGGCTCTCGCCGCGCAGCAGCTCGCGTTGCAGCGCGTGCACCATGCGGTTGACGGCGCCGCGATCGACGTCGTGGTTGCCGGGCACGATCGCGAGCCGCTCGGGCCCGACCCCCGCCGCCGGCAGGAGCGCCTCCTCGAGCCAGCGCCGCGCGCGCGCGTACTCGGCCGGCGCGCCGCGATCGGCGACGTCGCCGGTGATCGCCACCAGATCGATCGCCCCCGCGCGCCGCAGCCCCGCGACGTCGCGCGCCAGCGCCGCGACCACGGGATCCTGATCCCAGCCGCGCCGCTCGGAGAAGTGGAGATCGGAGAGGTGCAGGATGCGGATCGAGGCGGGCTCGGCGCGCGGCGGGCTCGAGGCTTCGGGCCGGCGCGGGAGGGTCACCCGCGGCGCCGGGTTCGCAGGGCGCGCGGGCTTCGCGTCGGCGGCGCCCGGCAGGCAGGCCCGCAGCAGGCTGCTCTTGGCGATGCGCCCGGTTCGCAGGGCGCGCGCGTGGCGACGGATGCCGTCGTCGAGCACCGACGACACCTCCTCGGCGTGCCGATGGTGCAGCGCGACCAGCGCCGCCGACACGTCCGCGACGCTGCGGCCCTGGGTCGTCGACACGAGGCGCAGCGCGTCGATCGCCTCGGGATGGCGCTGGAAGAAGGTCGTCTCGTCGAGCTCGCCCAGCTCCAGCGAGGCGCGCACGTACGCCTCCGCGAGCGCGCGCGACGGCCCCGGCGGGCGGGCGCCGACGAGCGGATCGATCTCGTAGCCCGCGAGCGGATCGTGCTCCTGTGCGCCGGCGGCCAGCGTCGAGAGCCGCCGATCGATGCACGCCGCGCAGAGCCCGCAGTGGCGCGCGGCGTTGAGCACGCGCGCGTAGCGCGAGCAGCTCAGCGTCGCCGCGAGCAGCTCGAGCGCGCCGTGCGCGCGCAGCCGCGCGACGACCTCCGCCTTGGTCTCGAACAGGAACGGGTTCTCGATCGGCGCGGTGCGAGGCGCGCGGGGCGCCCCCGGAGCGCTCAGCGGGCCCAGCGCCTCGAAGAGCTTCGTCAGCAGGGCGAGCGCGCGCGGGTGCGCCGTGCGGTTGCCGACCTGCGCGCGCGCGCCGAGCACCTGCGCCGAGAACGGCAGGCCGAAGGCGACCACGCCGTTCTCGTAGAAGCGCGTGTTCGACGCGCCGCGCGCCTGGGCGACGATGGTCGCCAGCACCGCCCACAAGAACGCGCGCGTCCCCTGCCCGCGCTCGCGCAGCAGCTCCGCGCGCGGCTGCAGCCAGGCCGACACGTGCGCGACCTGCACGCCCGGCCGCGCCCGCGCCCGCAGCCGCTCGACGAGCGCGGCGAGCCGCACTGCGGTGCGCGGCGCGAGCGCGTGCGTCACCAGCGCGACGCCGGCCCCCGCCGACGCGATCGCCTCCACCGCGCCGACGGTCGAGTCGATCCCGCCCGAGAAGAGCAGCACCTCGTCGAGCGCCCCCGCTTCGTCGTCCGGCGCGCGCGCGTCCACCCTGCGCGCGAGCGGCGTCGGGCGCGTCGCTGCCACCGGCTCGATCTCGAAGTCGTCGTCGGACACGAAGGCGAGCAGCGCCCGCAGCCTTCGCTGCACGTCGAGCCGCGCGAAGGTCTCGGGCTCGCGCAGGGGGACCAGCAAGCGGATCGCGCGCCGCCCCCCGCGCCCTTCGCCGCGCGGGCGGGGCACGGCGAGGTCGGCGGCCCACGCGTAGGCGGCGATCTCCAGCGCGTCGATCAGCACGTCGGGCACGCGCGCCGCGGCCTCGCGCCCGAGGCCACCGAGGTGCAGCTGCACGTCGGGCGAGCGCCCGTCGAGCCGCAGCTCGAGATCGGCCTCGCGCACGCGCGCGCCGCCGCACGCGATCAGCCGCTCGCCAACGCCGCCGCGGGGATCCATGGAGGCCGAGCAGGGTACGCGATCGCCCCCGCCGCGCCGGACGGGAAATGTCAGCCGCGCGGGCGGCTAGCGCCCGTCGAACAGATCGCCCTGCGCCTTCGGGCGCCGGAAGGTCTTCGCCTCGTCTCGCGGCGCGCGCTCGGGGTCGCGCCCGTCGAGCCCGAAGCGCGCGCGCTGCACCTGGAACAGCCGCTCGATCGCCTGCCAGCGCGGCCCCTCGCCCGTCATGCGCGCGCCGAGCCGCCCCTCGTTCAGCTTGCCGTCGCGCACCTGCCGGATGGCGCTCTCGACCTTCGCCGCGCGCTGCGGATACGCCTTGGCGAGCCGCTCGAAGAAGACCGGCAGCACCTCCGCCGCGAGCCGCACCGGCTGCATCCCGGCCCCCGACGCCCCCGCCTCCGCGGCGCGCTCGAGGATCTCGCCGATCTGCGCGTCGTTGAGCCCGGGGATCACCGGCGCGACGTTCACCGTCACCTCGAGCCCCGCCTCGGCGATCGCGCGCACGGTTTCGAAGCGCGCGCTCGGCGCGCTGGCGTACGGCTCGATCGCGCGCGCCATCGCGTCGTCGGCGAACGGGATGCTCACGCACACGCCGGCGCTCGCGACCCGGCCCAGCGTCGCCAGCACGTCGAGATCGCGCCGCACCAGCGCGCTCTTGGTGATCACGTACGCGGGGTTGCGGTACTCGACGCAGAGCTCGAGGCAGCGGCGCGTGAGGCGATACGACGCCTCGAGCGGCTGGTAGCAGTCGGTGTTCCCCGAGAAGGAGATCGCCTCCCCCTGCCAGCCGCGCTTGTCGAACGCCGCGCGCAGCAGCTCGGGCGCGTTGCGCTTGGCGACGATCTTCCGCTCGAAGTCGCTCCCGGCGCCGAAGCCGAGGTACTGGTGCGACGGGCGCGCGTAGCAGTAGGCGCAGCCGTGCACGCAGCCGCGGTACGGGTTGAGGCTCCACTTCATCGGCACGTCGGGGCTCTCGTTGCGCGAGAGGATGCTGCGCGCGTCCTCCTCGAAGACCTGCAGCGGCGCGTCGGGCGGCGGCTCGAGCCACTCGACCTCGGTCGACGCCCACGGGTTCGGCGGGTTCCAGAGCGGGAGCGGACGCACTGAACGGACGTATAGCACCCGCCCGCCGCGCGGCCACCCGGACGAGCCGCGCGGTCGAAGCGGTGAAGTGCCCCCGAGCTTCGGCCTGTTGCCTACGACGATCGGCCTGTTGCCTACGACGATCGGCCTGTGGCCTACGACGATCGGCCTGTTGCCTACGACGATCGGCCTGTGGCCTACGACGGTCGGCCTGTGGCCTACGACGGTCGGCCTGTTGCCTGCGACGGTCGGCGACCGTCGGGGCTCGCCCCGCGCTAGGGTGGGCGGCATGTCACGCCCCGGCGGCTTCCGCCCGCCCACGCCCCGCCACCCCGACGCGCCGAAGCCCGCCGCCTCCGCGCCCGCCCGCACCGCCG
>CAIXWQ010000873.1 GCA_903923175.1 uncultured delta proteobacterium
CGTCGAGGCCGCGCGCGAGACGCAGGCGTCGCGCGTCACGCTCGGCGCGACGATCGACGCGTGGATCGCGTGGGGAGGCGCGCTCGTCCCCTCGGCGGTGCTCGCCACGGTGGCGCGCGTGCTCGGCGAGGTGCGCGAGCTGCCGGTCGACGCGGCGAGCTCCGCGCCCAAGCCCGCGGTCGCGGCGCTCCCCGACTGGATCCCCGCGAGCCGCGTGCTCGGCGGCTTCCACCTGGTGCGCTCGCTCGGCGACGGCGGCGCGGGGAGCGTGTTCGTGGTGGTGCGCGCCGACGAGCGCGAGGAGCCGGACGCGCCCCGCTACGCGCTCAAGGTGCCGCACTACGACGCGGTCGCCGCCCGCAGCGTCTCCGAGGCGGAGTACCTGCGCGTCTTCAAGCTCGAGGCCGGGGCGCTGCTCGCCCTCCCCGAGCACCCGAACCTCGCGGGCTTCGTCACCTTCGACGCCCGCGCGCGGCCGAAGCCGCTGCTGGTGATGGAGCTGGTCGACGGCACCGATTGCCACGCGCTGCTCGAGCGCCGCGCGCTCGGCGCCGCGCGCGTGCACGCGATCCTCGACGGCGTGCTCGCGGGGCTCGAGGCGATGCACGAGGCCGAGGTCGGCCACCTCGACCTGAAGCCGGGGAACATCGTGCTGCGCGGCGAGCGCGAGCCGGTGCTCGTCGACTTCGGGCTGACCGGGCGGCGCCTGCGCGTCGGCTGCGCGACCCCCTCGTACGCCTCGCCAGAGGTGTGGGGGCACACCGAGCCGGGCGTCACGGCGACGCCGATGGCCGCGGACGTGTACTCGTTCGCGTGCGTCGCGTTCGAGCTGCTCACCGGCACGCTGCTGTTCGCGGGCGACCACATGCTCGCGGTGATGGCGGCGCACTTCGATCACGACGGCCGCCCGGCGAGCCTCGAGCGGCTCACGCGAGGCGGATACGGGGCGATCGCCGACTGGCTGTCTCCGTGCCTGCGGAGGAGCGCGGCGGAGCGGCCGACGGCGTCGACGCTCCGCGACGGGCTGCGGGCGATCGCGCCGTTGCTCGAGCGGGCGCGGTGGCCGCTCGGCGCGGACTGACGACGACACGTGGCGTTCGCCGCGCGCTGCGCCCACGACCTCGCGCCAACTTGTGCGTGACGGAGGCGCGCGAGCGCCGTAAGTCTCGCCTGTCGCCGGGGGGACGCCCCGCGCGCTGGAGGTTTCATGCGTCGTACGACCGGACTGTGGCTCGCGCTCCCGCTCGTCGCCTGCGCCTCCCGCGAGGCGCCGTCCTCCTCGGCCGACGCCGGGCTCGTCCTCGCGGCGGCCGCGGCTCCCGCGTCGGTCGCACGGGCCGCGTCGGTCGCGAACGCGCCCCTCGCCGTCGTGCGCGCGCACGCCGAGCTCGCGGAGCGGCTCGGCACCGCGCGCCTGCGCGCCGTCGACGACGGCTTCGTCTCCGACGCGGCGAGCCTGCGTGGCGCGCTGCGGGCCGTGCTGCCGCGACGCTCGGTCGATCCGATCCGCGTCGACCACGAAGGGGGGCGCCTCGCCATCGCGCCGCTCGATCTGCAAGACGTCGCCGGCGAGAGCGAGGGGGCCGCGCGCGTCTTCGCCGGCGTCGCGCCGGGGACCGATCTCGTGGTCGCGAGCGCCGTCGAGGGGGTCGAGGAGCTGCGCGTCCTGCACGACACGAGCGCGCCGACCACCTTCCGCTGGTCGATCGAAGGCGGCAGCGCCCGCGTGAGCGCGCACGGCGTCGACCTCGTCGGCCCCGAC
>CAIXWQ010000874.1 GCA_903923175.1 uncultured delta proteobacterium
GGGCGGTGCGGCGGCGCCGACGCCGCGCAGCTGCTCGCACCGTGGCTCGCGTCGGACGGAGCCCGCGCCCGCGCGGCGGCGATCGCGCTGGGGAGCATCGCGGAGCGCGAGCACGGCCTCGAGGACGACGTCGTGGCGCGGCTGCTCGAGGCCGCGCGCGGCGGTGCAGGCGGTGCAGGCGGCGCCGGCGATGCGGGCGCCCACCCGAAGCTCGCCGAGGCGCTGTACCCGTTCGGCCGCGGCGACTGGCGCGGACGACCACCGTCGCCGCAGCTCGCCGAGGTCGCGCGCGCGCTGCTGACCACCGCGTCGCCCGGGCGGATCTTCGCGATCCGCGCCTATGGCCGGGCGGATGGCGCCAAGGTCGACGACCTTCGAGGTCTGCTGGTCGCCGAGGCGCTCCCCGCCGAGCGCGTGGAGGCCCTGCGCGCGCTGCACCGGCTCGGCGAGGCGGGCGACGCGGAGCTCGCGGCCTTCGTGACGCGCAACGCGCCGCCTCCCGACGGCACCGGCGACGCGACCAAGCTCGCGGCCACCAGCGGGCCCCTCTTCGGCGCGCTGCTCACCGCGATCGAGCTGCTCGGCGAGCACGCGCCCACGGCCACCACCAAGAGCAGCCTGCGCGTCGTCGTCCCGACGGGCGAGGTGCCGATCGTGGCGGCCTCGGCCCCGCTCGTGCGCCGGATCGCCATGCTCCGCTGTGCCGCCGCCGTGGCGCTGCACCCAGGCGCCCCGGGCGATCCGGACGTGCTCCGCTGCGCCGCGCACCCGGCCTCCGTCGAGGCGAAGCTCGCCGCGCGGCTCGATCGCATCCGTGACGACGCGCGGCTGTCGGCGCTCGACGGCGCCTCGATCACCGGCGACAAGCGCGAGCTCGGCGCGCGGCTCGCCCGCGACGCCTCGCCGCCGGTGCGCGAGCGGGCGCTGACGATGCTCGCCAAGCACCCCGAGGCGGGCGAGCTCCCCGACCTGCTGGTGCGGGCGCTCGGCGCCAAGGAGATCGGCCTCGTCGCCGCCGCCGCCGAGGCGATCGCGGAGCGGCCGAGCCTCGCCAACCGCGCGAAGAAGAAGCTCGAGCGCGCCCGCGAGGACGAGCAAGCGCCGCCGTTCCCGCTTTCGCCGGCCGGCGTCGACGCGGGCGTGACCGCCGCGCAGAGCTCGGACGCCGGGCTCTCGGGGGACGCGGGTGACGCGGGGGTCGCGCCGCCGCCGCTCGATCTGGACCCTGCCGTCACGGCCGCGCTCGAAGGCGCGCTCGCGCGGCCGTACGAAGAGGCCGACGACGAGGCCCGGCTCGCGCTCGCCTCGGCGATCGGCGCGCTCCGTCACGCCAAGGGGCGCGGCTTCCTCGTGCGCATGTGCGAGAGCCGGGCCTACGCGCTCCGCCACGCCGCGCGCCGCGCGTTCGAGCAGCTCGACCCGCCGGGGGTCGCCCCCCGCTGCGACGTACCCAAGGAGGTCGCCCCCGCCTCGCCGCTCCTCGACCCGCTCGAGGCGCGCGCGAGGGTGACCGTGCGCTTCGAGACCGACGCGGGGCCGCTCGAGCTCGAGCTCGATCCGAGCTTCGCGCCCGTCGCGGTCGCGCGGCTCGTCGAGCTGGTGCGCACGGGCTTCTATGACGGCGTCGTCATCCACCGCGTGGTGCCCGGGTTCGTGCTGCAGCTCGGGGATCCGGGCGGCGACGGCTACGGCGGCGCCAAGAGCTCCCTGCGCTGCGAGACGGCCCCCATCCCCTTCGCGCGCGGCGACGTCGGGCTCGCGCTCGCGGGGCGCGACACCGGCTCGAGCCAGCTCTTCGTGACCCTCGCGCCGACGCCGCACCTGGAGGGGAGCTATCCGTGGCTCGGGCGTGCGCGCGCAGCCGGCGCCGCGGACCTCGTCGACGTCAGCGCGCTCGCCGAGGGGGACGTGATCACCAAGGCCACGGTGGTCGCGGGGGCCGCGCCGACCGCGCCGGCCGCGCCTGGAAAATAGGCCCATTCACCGCGTTCAGCGATCGAGCTCCTCGGGGCGGTACACCTGGTGCGGCTTCACGCGGCTGCGGGCGCCGAGCCGGTGGCGCATCGCGAGCAGCCGATCGAGCACGTCGGTGGGCGCGAGCGGCTGCGAGCGGGCGCGGGCGCGCGCCAGGCACGCCAGGATCGGCTCGTGCGCCTCGGGCGGGTGCACCAGCATCCCGGGCAGGAGCGCGACCCCCTCCGGCGTTGCGACCACGTGCGCGTCGAGCAGCCCCGAAAGCGCGGCGCCGTCCTCGCCCGCGCGCGCGAGGCTCTGCGCGGCGTCGTCGGCCTTCGAGAGCCGGAAGGCCGCGCCCGTCACCAGACAGGTGAGATCGACCTCGCCGTGCGCGGGGCAGCTCGCCTCGAAGAGGCCGCGCTGCGCCCGCAGGAGCGCCGCGAGCACCGCCAGCTCCTCGGGGGAGAACGAGCTGCGCTTCTCGAGCGTGAGGCGCGCGTGAAGCTCGACCTCGCAGAGCACGCGGTCCCAGAGCGCGGCCGAGCGCTCCTCGAACCACGGATCGGCCGGCGAGAAGGGGCCGACCCGCGCGCAGAAGCGCTCGCGCACGATCGCGACGATCCCCTCGAAGGAGAAGTCGGCGGCGCGCGCGACCAGCGCCTCGTAGACCTTGGCGAGCGAAGGCGTCACGGAACGCAGGAACCATAGGCGAGCGCGGGGCGCAGCGGGACCAGCCCGAGCCCCGTGGTGGAGCGAGATTCGTGCTTGACTTCTCGAGAATCAACTTCTACCCAAACCGACCCCCTCGACGCGCCGTCGCCGGGGAGCCGCAGGAGCTCGGATGATCGGCCGGGAGACGATCGATCGCGTCCGCGCCCGCACCAGCCTGGTGTCCCTCGTCGCCGAGACGGTGAAGCTCACCCGTCGCGGCCGCTCGTTCGTCGGCCTCTGCCCCTTCCACCAGGAGAAGAGCGGCAGCTTCACGGTCAGCGACGAGCGCGGCCTCTTTCACTGCTTCGGCTGCAAGATGTCGGGCGACGTCTTCAAGTTCGTCGAGCTGACCGAGGGGGTCGGCTTCATGGACGCGCTCAAGAAGCTCGCCGAGCGCGCCGGCATCGAGCTCGAGGACGATCGGAGCGACGTCGACCGAGCCCAGGACCAGCGGCAGCGCAAGCAGAAGGAGGACCTCACCGCCGTCAACGCGATCGCCGCGGGGTACTTCGAGCGGATGCTGCACGAGCACCCGCTCGGCGAGATCGCGAGGGCGGAGCTCGAGCGGCGCGGCCTCGGCTTCGACGGGCTCTCGGGCGACGTGCTGCGCGCGTTCCGCGTCGGCTACGCCCCGCACGGTTGGGACGGGCTCGCCGTGTTCCTCCGCCAGAATGGCGTCTCGCCGGCCCTCGCCGAGCAGGTCGGTCTGCTCGCGCCGCGCAGCACCGGGAGTGGGTATTACGACGCCTTCCGTCACCGGCTGATGGTCGCCGTACTCGACGTCTCCGGGAAGGTGGTCGCCTTCAGCGGACGTGTGCTGCCGAGCCTGCCGGGCGAGCAAGAAGACCCCGCGCGCGGCCCGCCGCCGAAGTACGTGAACTCGCGCGAGTCGACGATCTACGCGAAGGGGCAGACGCTCTTCGGGCTGTTCCAGGCGCGCAACGGCATCCGCGCGCGGGGCGAGGCGGTGGTCGTCGAGGGGAACTTCGATCTCATCGCCATGCATGCGCGCGGGATCGACCACGTCGTCGCGCCGATGGGCACGGCGTTCACCGCCGATCAGGCGCGGCTGCTCCGGCGCTTCGCCTCCACGGTCACGCTGCTCTTCGACGCCGACACCGCCGGCCGAAAGGCCACGTGGGCCGCTCGCGCGACGCTCAAGGAGGCGGGGATCGCCGCCAAGGTCGCGCGGCTCGCCGAGGGGAAGGACCCGGACGAGTTCCTGCGCGCGCGCGGCGCCGAGCCGATGCTCGACGCGCTCCGGGCGGCCCGCAGCCTCGACGAGGCCCTGATCGACGACGTGCTCGCCGGCGTCGGCTCGGGCGCCAACCTGGAGGCCAAGCGCGTCGCGCTCGAGAAGGTCCGGCCGCTCCTGGAGGACCAGGAGGTCTCGCTGCGCAACGTGCTCGCCACGCGCGTCGCCCAGCAGCTCGGGCTCGATCTCCCCACGTTCTGGCGTGTGATCCGCGGGGCGTCGGGCGGCGGTGCGGTTCAGAAAATGAACGCACCCGGCGAGCGCGCGCCCGAGGCGCCGGCCGAGGCGAGCGAGGAGGAGGTCTTCTCGCGCGCGATCGTCGAGGCGCTCTTCGCCGTCCCCGCGCTGGTGGAGGACCCCGCGGTGCAGCCCGCGCTCACGCTCGTCGCCGGCGACTGGGCCTTCGGCGTCCTCGAGCTGCGGGAGGAAATGCGAAAGTCGCGCCGAGAAAATCAGCCGATCGACGGCTCGGCGCTGCTTGCACGGCTGCCCGAGTCGATCCAGAAGTTCGCCGCGGCCACGCTGGTCGCGCCTTCCCTCGCGTCCGCCGGAGCGGGCGCAGCGGCGGGGGGACTGCCGGGGGGGGAGGCGACCGATGCTGATGGACCTGGCGTCTCCGAGGGCGCGTCGAGCGAAGCCGCTGCGAGGGTCCGCACCGTGATCCGCACGAACGGCGCCAACCTCGCCAAGATCGTCTCCTCGGAGCGATGCCGCGAGCTCGATCGCGAGATCTCGCGCGCCGACGCCTCGGGCGACTTCTCGCGCGCCACGACGCTCCTGACCGAGAAGGCCCGCCTCCTCGCCGCCGCACGGACTGCCCTCCTCGCGGCGAAGTCCGAAGACGAGGCGTGAGCCACCACTGACCATTTGGCCCCCTATCGGGGGCCGTGCTCGTTTCGACTCCCCCCGCCTGGCACGCCCCCCGACTCGCCTCGTTTCGCCTCGTTTCGCCTCGTTTCGCGCCGATCGGCCCCGCCTTGGCTCCGCTTGCACCACGCCCGAGGGTGCCCCAAGACTCCCCGCCCCCCGAGACCCGACGAAGGGATACGCCACCGATGAAGAAGCCCGAGCGTAAGGACGGCGTCCAGCAGCTGATCGACCTTGGTAAGTCGAAGGGCTACCTGACCTACGAAGAGGTCAACGACGCGCTCCCCGCCAACGTGGTCTCGGCCGATCAGATCGACGACGTGATGTCGATCCTCGGCGACGAGGACATCGAGATCGTCGACGCGGCCACGCAGGTGAAGATCGCTCCGGCCCGCCTCGCCATCGCCGAGTCGGAAGAGAAGAAGGCGCTCGTCCACGTCGAGCGCGAAGAGGTCGCGGCGGGCGACGACGACATCTACTCGCGCTCGAACGACCCGGTCCGCATGTACCTGCGGAAGATGGGCTCCGTCGCGCTGCTCACGCGCGAAGGCGAGGTCGAGATCGCCAAGCGCATCGAGGACGGCGAGCACCGCGTGCTCGACGCCATCCTCGGCTCGCCCATCGCGGTGCGCGAGATCATCGACCTCGGCGAGAAGCTCAAGAAGGGGAAGATCCGGGTCAAGGAGATCATTCGCGACGGCGAGGAGGACGACCAGCAGTTCGACGAGGAAGAGGCCGATCGCCGCATCATCAAGGCGATCGAGAACGTGAAGCGCCTCGACAAGAAGCTCCTCGATCTCAGGGCCTCGGTCGCCGCCGGCGAGAAGACCAAGCGCGAGGTCTCCGAGGACGTCGGCGCGACCCGCGAGAAGATGGTCGAGACGCTGCAGGACATGCGGCTCAACAAGAAGACGATCGACAAGGTCGTCACCAAGCTCAAGTCGCTGATCCAGAAGGTCGAGCGCGCCGGCGCGCACGCCAACGAGCTCGAGCGCAAGACGGGCGTGCCGCTCGACGAGATCAAGGCGATGGTGCGCGACTCCAAGGAAGATCGCGCCGCGCAGCGCCGCTACGCGAAGAAGCTCGTGATGACGGTGGAGGAGTTCCTCGCCATCGAGAACACGCTCCGCACCGCCGCCAAGAACCTCAAGGCCGTCGAGGAGGAGCTGCAGGTCGACGTGCGCGAGCTGCGCGCGACCTACAGCGAGATCCGGCAGGGCGAGCACCACGCCGAGCGCGCGAAGGCCGAGCTCGTGGAGGCGAACCTGCGCCTCGTGGTGTCGATCGCGAAGAAGTACACCAACCGCGGCTTGCAGTTCCTCGACCTGATCCAGGAGGGGAACATCGGCCTCATGAAGGCCGTCGACAAGTTCGAGTACAAGCGCGGCTACAAGTTCAGCACCTACGCGACCTGGTGGATCCGGCAGGCGATCACGCGCGCGATCGCCGATCAGGCGCGCACGATCCGCATCCCGGTCCACATGATCGAGACGATCAACAAGCTCATCCGCGTGCA
>CAIXWQ010000875.1 GCA_903923175.1 uncultured delta proteobacterium
CGCACGAGCAGCGGCACCGCCAGCGCGAGCGCGAACGCCCCGAGCATCGGCCCGGTGCGCCCCACGCTGCACCCGCTCGAGCTCGAGCCGCCGCCGACGGCGCCCGCGCCCGCATCGGCGCCGGCGTCCTGCGGGCTCGTGCCGGCGTCGCCCGCCGTGCAGAGCACGCACGCGTAGCTGGTCGTCGTGACGCCGCCGTCGCCGTCGGGCAGCGCCTTGCTGCAGGTCTGGTTCTGGCAGCTGCCGCTCCCGCCCGCGGCGGGCGTGCAGCTCGCGCCCACGCTCTTGCCTTGGCAAGCGCTCTGGTCGGGCGAAGGGACGTCGGCCGCGGCCACGAAGGCGAAGCTCGTCACGAGGGCGATCGCGGCGGCGAAGATCGAGAGGCGCATCGGGCGAGGATAGCCCACGCCCGCGCCGCCGCACGCGCGCGTCCGGCGATTCCGGTCCCGCGCCACACCAGAGGCGGGGTTCGGCGCCGCGCCTGCTACGCTCTCCACCCGTGACCGAGCGCCGCAGCGACGACGATGCCTTCTTGGCGAGACCCGACCCCGCCTCGTCGCGCCCGCTCGCCCAGGCCGAGCCCGAACCGCCGGTCGTCGCGCGCCTCGTGATCGAGATCCGGTCCGACGGCCGCCGCACGATCGCGCGCGGTGCGGCCGAGGACAAGATCCTCGACCAGCGCGTGGCGATCCAGGCCGAGGGGACCACGCCGCTGGCGCTCGCGCTCTCGCTGGCGAAATCGCTCGTCGGCCTCCCCTCGCTCGCCCGCACCGTCTTCGCCGGGTTCCTGCCGAGCAAGAAGCCGAAGGACGAGTAGCCCCCCGCGCCGCCCGCGCGTCAGTCGTAGCGCTCGTGATGGATGCGCTCGCGCGGCACGGCGAGCGCCTCGCGCAGCACCTTGCGCACCTCGCCGACCATCTTCTGCAGCCCGCACGCGTAGGCATCGACCGCGTCCCCGCCGCCCAGCGCCGCGACCAGCTCCGCGAGGTGCGCCTGCACGTACCCGCGCCGCCCGGTCCATCCTCCGTCGCCGCGCGAGAGCGTCGGCACGAACTCGAACCCCGGCCACGTCGCGGCGAGCGCGTCCCACTCCTCGCGGTAGAGCAGCTCCTCGGCAGTCCGCGCGCCGAGCAGCAGCACGACCCGCGCCCCCTCTTCCTGCGCCGCTGCCCGCGTCTCGAGGTCGTGGAGCATCGAGCGGAAGGGGGCGACGCCGGTGCCGGTGGCGACGAGCAGCACGTTGCGACGGGGCGGCGTCAGCGTGAAGAACCCTTGCGCGTGCGACATCTCGAAGCGATCGCCCACGCGCGCCGCGTGCAGCCGCTCGCTCATCGGCCCCCCCTCGACCCGGGTGATCGCGAGGTCGAACGTCGCGTCCGCGCGGCGGGGCGAGGCGATCGAGTACGACCGCTTCAGCGGCTCGGCCCCCGGCGCCGCGTTCGCCTCGCGCACGATCAAGTTCACCCACTGCCCGGGCACGAACGCGAGGGGCGCGCCGGCCTCGAAGGTGAGCTCGCGCACCGCCGGGGCCAGCGTGCGCGCGCGGACGATCGTCGCCGTGCGAGGTGGCAGCATGCGCGGCTTCTCCCACGACCGCCGGTCGAGGGGAAGGTCACCCTGTGCGGGCAGAAGTTCGACGCCCCGACGCGTGCGCGGTCGATGGTATGATCTCGCCGTGTCGCGCGACGAAGTGCTCGGCGCCCTCGGGCGCCACCTGCAGCTCCGGTTCGGGCCGATCCTGCGCGTGCGGGAGCTCTCGCGCGTGCGGCGCGTGATGGGCGACGGCTGGCTCGCCAAGCTCGCGATCCCGACCCGCGAGGGGGACATCGTCCTCCCCGACACCGAGATCGACGACGAGGGCGTGCCGGTCACGCCGCTCGGCATCGACGAGCTCGTCGCGGCGATCCGCGGCAGCGCGGTCGAGGCCCCCTCTGCCCAGGGAGGCATGCCCGACGACTTCATGGACGGCCTGGTCGAGTCGACGCACGAGCCCGTGTCGCACGAGCGCCCGGAGCAGCTCCGGACCCGCGTCGACCGGATGCTCGCGGCCGGCGACGAAGACTCGCTGCGGCGTGCCCGCGACCTCATGCCGAGGCTGCTCGCCGACGCCGACCGTCGCGGCGTCACGCTCATGAAGATGGGCGAGCTCGAGATGAACCTGCGCGAGCCGAAGCTCGCGAACAACTACTTCGAGGCCGCCGCTCGCGAGTTCGCCGATCGGTTCGACATCCCGTCCCTCGAGCGCTGCGCCGCCTCCGCCCTCCGGCTCCTCGGCAAGGAAGCGTTCCCGGAGTCGCCGATCCACCAGCTCCTCGAGCTCGGGCGCGCGCGGCTGCGCCCGATCGCGAACCTCTTCGACCTGCCGACCTTCTCCTCGGTCGACGAGAAGCAGCGCTCGTGGCTCAAGATGAACACCGAGCTGCGAACCCTCACGCCCGGCGAGTTCCTCGTGCGGGAGGGGGAGCCCTCGCGCGCGGTCTTCGTCATCAAGAGCGGCCTCGTCTCGGTGCTCCTCGACACGGGCACCGACGACCCGCGCATGATCCGTTGCTGCTTCCCCGGGTGGCTGCTCGGGGAGTCGAGCGTGCTCGTCGACGACGACCCTCGCTGCACCGCGTCTCTACGCGCCGAGCGCGTCACCGAGGTCTGGGTGATCGACGCGATGATCTTGCGCGAGATCATGCACGAGAACCAGCCGCTGGCGGAGCGGATCGCGGCCACCAAGCACATCCACCGCATCGACTCCTTCTTCTCGATGCACGAGACGATGGGGCAGCTCGACGTCCAGGTGCGCGACCAGATGCTCGGCTGCCTCCAGCGCATCGAGACCTTCGAGGAGGACGCGGTCGCCATCGCCTCGGGCGAGATCCCTCAGGTCGCGTGCCTGGTCGCGCGCGGCGAGCTCGCGCTCTTCGAGGGGGACGACTTCTCGAGGCCGCCCCGCGCCGTGATCGGCTCCGACACCTTCTTCGGCGTCCGCGATGCCATGCACCAGATTCCGTCCCCGTTGACGGCCGTGGCCCGCGCAGGGGCCACCATCGCATTTTTCGACGCGGCGCTTCTGCGCTCGCTCGGTGAGAGCAGCCCCGAGCACGTGGTCGCCATCCTCGAGCGCCTCGGGTAGCGATCTCCGCCGCCGGCAATTGACGCGTCGGGCCAATGTGCCGCGAGGGTGGGCGAATATCGTGCGTTTTGTGACCCCAAACGCACGCATTTCGCGGCCGGCACGCCTCGATGGGGGCCAATTCGCGGCAGAATGCCGCGCCTGCGCGGCGATCTAATCCTTGCGGAAACGGGAGCGGGGCATCTACAACACGCGCCCGTGAACAGGGGTCGCTTTCTATTCCCGAAGTGGTCGAACCATGCGGCGACCGTCGTAGCCCTTCTGGTGCTCGGCGGAGGCACGTCCGCTGGGGCTGCACTGTCCTACTACGGCACGCAAAAGCACCTGGAGGTGGGCTATCAGCCGACGCAACCCGTCGACTACAGCCACAAACTCCACGCTGGCGAGCTCGGCATGGACTGTCGTTACTGCCACTCGACCGTGGAGCGGTCGGCGTTTGCGGCGGTTCCACCGACGCAGACGTGCATGAACTGCCACGCCAGAGTGAAGACCGACTCGGTCAAGCTCCTGCCCGTGCGCGAGAGCTGGGCGAACGACACCCCTATCAAGTGGGTGCGCGTCCACAACCTCCCGGACTACGTCTACTTCGATCATTCGGCGCACCTTGCGGCCGGGGTCGGCTGCAGCACGTGCCACGGGCGCGTCGATCAGATGCCGAAGGTCACCCAGACCCAGCCGCTCACGATGGGCTGGTGCCTCGAGTGCCACCGGGATCCGGGCCCGAACCTCCGCAAGCCCGACGAGATCACCAAGATGGACTGGGTCGCCTCCACGGAACAGGCGGCCAACCACGAGGGTAAAGCCGCGAACGGCCGCAAGGTCGCTCCCCCGACCCACTGCTCCGGGTGCCACCGATGAAGCGACTTCCGATCGTCTACGCCAAGGACCTGTCCGGGCGTAAGTACTGGCGTTCGCTCGCCGAGCAGCAGAACGACCCCGAGTACCTCGAAGCGCAGCACCGCGAGTTCCCCGCCGGCGCCGACGAGGCGCCGCCCGAGGGCGACGTCTCGCGCCGCGGCTTCATGGGGATCATGGGCGCCGCGATGGCGCTCGCCGGGATGACGGCCTGCCGTCGTCCCGAGGAGAAGATCGTCCCCTACGCGCGCGCCCCCGAAGAGGTCGTGCCGGGCAACCCGCTCTTCTACGCGACCGCCTTCCCCTGGATGGGCAGCGCCATCGGCTTGCTCGTCGAGACGCACGAGGGGCGCCCGACGAAGATCGAGGGCAACCCGCTCCACCCCGACAGCCTCGGCGCGACGAACACGTACGCGCAAGCGACCGTCCTCGACCTCTACGATCCCGATCGCAGCGACGCGCCGCGGATCAAGGGGAACGTCAAGAAGTCCTGGGACGACGCCGCGGTCGCCCTGCGCGACGTCGGCGCGAAGCTCAAGGCCGACGGCGGCAAGGGGCTCGCGATCCTCACGCCGGAGCACCGCTCTCCGTCGCTCGAGGCCGGGCTCGCCGACCTCAAGAAGCAGCTGCCGCAGGCCCGCGTCGTCCGCTGGACGCCGTTCGGCCGCGCGCAGAGTCGTGACGGCGCGCGCCTCGCGTTCGGCAAGCCGTACGACACCGTCCGCGACTGGGCGAAGGCGCGCGTGATCGTGACGCTCGAGGCCGACGCGTTCCTCCGCGACGGCAGCCCGGTCAAGCAGGCGCGCGGCTGGGCGCAGGGGCGCAACCCGCGCCACCCCGCCGAGGGGGCCACCGTCCTCAACCGCTTCTACGCGGTCGAGAGCGTCTACTCGGTCACCGGCGCCTGCGCCGACCACCGCCTCCGCTTGAAGCCGAGCGACATCGTCTCGTTCGCCTTCACGCTCGCGCACCAGCTCGCCACGGCGCACGGCGCCGATCTCGGTGAGCTCACCGGCGCGCTCGCCGCGCAGCGCAAGGACCAGGGCCCGGCCGCCAAGAAGTTCATGGAGGTCCTCGCCAAGGATCTCGCCGCGAACAAGGGCGCGTCGCTCGTCGTCGCCGGCGAGAACCTCCCCGCCGAGGTCCACGCGGTCGTCGATCTGATCAACCTCGCGCTCGGCAACGTCGGTGACGGCAAGCCCGTCCAGCACGTCCAGCCCTGGAACGAGGCGACCCCCGAGGGCGGCAAGGCCGTCGTCGAGCTTGCGGCCGCCATCCAGGCGAACCAGATCCAGACGCTGCTGATCCTCGGCGGAAACCCCGCCTTCGACGCGCCCGCCGACGCGAAGCTCGCCGACGCGATCGCGAAGGTGCCGACGTCCATCCACCTGTCGACGCACTACGACGAGACGAGCGCGCTGTGCGCCTGGCACATCCCCCGCGCGCACCTGCTCGAGTCGTGGGGCGACGCGGCCACCGAGGCCGGCGAGGTGTCGATCATCCAGCCGATGATCGCGCCGCTCTACGGCGGCAAGACCGACCTCGAGCTCGTGCGCCAGCTCCTCGGCGACGTGCGCAAGGGCTACGAGCTCGTGCGCGCGACCTTCGCGATCGACGGCGAACCGGCGGCCGACTCCGAGAAGCGGTGGCGCAAGATGCTCCACGACGGCGTGCTCGCCGGCGTGAAGATGCCCACCGAGGAAGTGAAGCCGACGTACGCGCCGACGGCCACCGCGGTGAAGGCGTGGGTCGCCCCGCAGGGCGTCGAGATCTCGTTCCAGCCCGACAGCCACGCGTGGGATGGCAGCTTCGCGAACAACGGGTGGACCCAGGAGTTCCCCGATCCGATGCACAAGACCACGTGGGGCAACCACGCGTGGGTCTCGCCGAAGCAGGCCGAGACGATGGGCGTCGTCGAAGGCGACGTCGTGCAGGTCGCCGTCGGCGCCGGCTCGGTCAAGCTCCCGGTGCTGATCGCGCCGGGAATGGCCGACGGCGTCGTGGCGGTGATGCTCGGCCAGGGGCGTCGCGCCGAGGGGCGCGTGCAGACCGGCATCGGCGTCGACTGCTATCCGCTGCGCGCCAGCAACGGCCTCGGCTTCGCGGCCGGCAAGGTCGACAAGCAGGGTGACAAGGGCGTCCTCGCGCGCACGCAGGAGCACTTCAACACCGAAGGCCGCCCGCTGATCCGCGAAGGGTCGCTCGACGAGTTCAAGAAGAACCCGAAGTTCGTCAGCGAGCTGGTCGAGGAGCACGCGCCGCTCGAGTCCATGTGGACCGACCGCGACTACTCCAAGGGCCACAAGTGGGGCATGGCCATCGACCTCAACAGCTGCATCGGCTGTGGGGCCTGCATGATCGCCTGCCAGGCCGAGAACAACATCCCGACCGTGGGCCGCGAAGGGGTCCTCTGGTCGCGCGAGATGCACTGGATCCGCGTCGACCGGTACTACGAGGGCACCCCCGACGAGCCGCGCGCGGTCATGCAGCCGATGCCCTGCCAGCAGTGCGAAGACGCCCCGTGCGAGGGTGTCTGCCCCGTCGGCGCGACGGCGCACAGCCCCGAGGGGCTCAACGACATGGCCTACAACCGCTGCATCGGCACGCGGTACTGCGCCAACAACTGCCCGTGGAAGGTTCGGCGCTTCAACTACTTCAACTACCAGAAGAACCTCTCCGAACAGAAGAAGATGCAGTTCAACCCGGACGTCACCGTGCGTGCACGCGGCGTCATGGAGAAGTGCACGTTCTGTGTGCAGCGCATCAACCAGGCGAAGATCGCGCTGCATCGCGAGGGCAAGGAGCGCGTCGAAGACGGCGCGGTCGTCAGCGCCTGCGCGCAGGTCTGCCCCACCGCCGCCATCTCCTTCGGTGACCTCAACGACCCGAAGTCGAAGGTCTTCCACAAGGCCTGGTCGGTCCTGAACTACGTCCTTCTCGAGGAGCTCAACACGCGTCCGCGCGTGTCGTACCTCGCGAAGATCCGCAATCCGCACCCCGAGCTCGAAGCCGCCAAGCCTGCCGCCTCGGAGCACAAAGAATGAGCGCCGCTCCCGTCCCCGTCACCTCCGACGTCGACGATCCGTCGATTCGCGCACCGCTCGTCCTCGGGCGGCAGAACTTCGCGACGGTCTCGGACTCGGTCTCGACGATCGTCGAGCGCAAGGCCCCGAAGACCTGGTTCCTGCTGCTCGGGCTCGCGCTGAGCATCCTCGCGATCCTCGGCGGCTCGCTCGTCGATCTCGTCTGGAAGGGCGTCGGCCGGTGGGGCAACAACCACCCGGTCGGTTGGGCCTGGGACATCACCGGGTTCGTCTTCTGGATCGGCATCGGCCACGCCGGCACGCTCATCAGCGCCATCCTTTTCCTGTTCCGGCAGAAGTGGCGCACGAGCATCAACCGCGCGGCCGAGGCCATGACGATCTTTGCCGTCATGGCGGCCGGTATCTACCCGGCCTTCCACGTCGGCCGCGTCTGGCTGCTCTACTGGGTCTTCCCGTTCCCGAACCAGATGAGCGTGTGGCCGAACTTCAAGTCGCCGCTGCTCTGGGACGTGTTCGCGGTCTCGACCTACGCGACGGTCTCGATCCTCTTCTGGTTCGTGGGGCTCGTTCCGGACCTCGCGACGCTCCGCGATCGCGCGACCACGCGCACGCGCCAGATCGTCTTCGGGATCTTCGCGCTCGGCTGGCGCGGCTCGCACCGGCACTGGCTGAACTACGAGCGCGCCTACATGATCCTCGCGGGTCTGAGCACGCCGCTCGTCCTCTCGGTGCACACGATCGTCTCCTTCGACTTCGCCGTCTCGGTGATGCCGGGGTGGCACACGACGATCTTCCCGCCGTACTTCGTCGCAGGCGCCGTGTTCTCCGGCTTCGCGATGGTGCTGACGCTCATGATCATCGTGCGCAAGGCCTTCGGCCTCGAGCACCTGCTCACGAAGCGGCACCTCGAGAACATGTGCAAGATCATCCTCGCGACCGGCAGCATGGTTGGCTACGCGTACGCGATGGAGTTCTTCATCGCCTGGTACTCCGGTAACGACTACGAGCGGTACGCCTTCGTGAACCGCGCGTTCGGTCCTTACAAGTGGGCCTACTGGACGATGGTGAGCTGCAACGTCATCTGCCCGCAGCTCTTCTGGTTCAAGAAGATCCGCACGAGCATCCCCGCGATCTTCGTGATCTCGATCTTCGTGAACATCGGCATGTGGTTCGAGCGCTTCGTCATCATCGTGACGAGCCTCCACCGCGACTTCATCCCGTCGAGCTGGGGCTACTTCCGGCCGACGCTGATCGACATCTCGACGTTCTTCGGGACGTTCGGGCTGTTCCTCACGATGTTCCTGCTGTTCCTCAAGTTCCTCCCCTCGATCGCGATCAGCGAGGTCAAGGGCGTCATGCCCGCCGCCGACCCGCACCATCACGACGACCGTCACGAGGCCCACGAGGGGCTCACCGGCGGTACGGGCAACGAGGATCACCACGAGTCGGATCCGGAGGCCGTCCATGCCTGAGCCGAAGAAGAAGTCGAAGGCGCACGCCCTCGTCGGCTACTTCGACACGCCCGCGGACCTGTTCCACGCGTGCGAGACGTTGCGCGACGAGGGGTATCGAGACTTCGACGCCCACACGCCGTTCCCGGTCCACGGGCTCGAGCATGCGATGGGGCTCAAGCCCTCGCGGCTCCCGTGGATCGTGCTCGCGTGCGCGGCGTTCGGTCTCGGTGGCGCCACGCTGATGCAGTGGTGGATGGGCGGGGTCGACTACCCGCTCAACATCTCGGGCAAGCCGGCGTTCACGCTCCCGTCCTCCATCCCGATCATGTTCGAGCTCACGGTGCTCTGCTCCGCGTTCGGCACGTTCTTCGGGATGTGGGGGCTGAACAGGCTGCCGCGGTTCTACGATCCAGTCATGAAGCACCCGTCGTTCGGTCGCGCGACCGACGACAAGTTCTTCATCGCGGTCGAGGCCAAGGACTCGAAGTACGACCCCGAGGGGACGCGAGCGCTGCTCGAGAAGCTCGGAGCGAAGGAACTGACCGAGGTGGAGCCGTGACCCAGAAGGCCACCCTACTCGCCGCGCTCGGCCTGCTGCTGGTCGCGGGTTGCCGCGGCCAGGTGAGCAGCGATCCGCCGATTCACCTCGTGCCCGACATGGACTGGCAGCCGAAGTACCGGCCCGAGGCGGAGAGCGCGTTCTTCTCCGACGGCCGCACGATGCGCAAGCCGGTCGACGGCACCATCGCCGCGGGGCACCTCGACGAGGACGACGCCTACTTCCGCGGCCTCGCAGGCGACGGCGCGTTCATCGCGCGGATGCCAGGCAAGGTCGACGAGAAGACCCTCGCCCGCGGCGAGGAGCGCTTCAACATCTTCTGCAGCGCGTGCCACGACCGAACGGGCGGCGGCAAGGGGATGGTCCCGCGGCGCACCAACTGGATGGCCGCGGACCTCTCCGTCGATCGCCTGCGCAACGCGCCGGACGGTCAGCTCTTCGACACCATCTCCAACGGCAAGAACACGATGCCCGCCTACCGTGCCCAGATCCCGGTCGCGGACCGGTGGGCGATCGTGGCCTGGGTGCGCGTCCTCCAGCGCAGCCAGCACGCCGCGCCGGCCGACGTCCCGCCCGGCACCAACATCGAGCCGGAGGGGGCGAATCCATGAGCAAGGAACTCACCCACGCTGCGCGCGGTCCCCAAGACATCGCGAAGCTGACCCCCGAGCAGGCCAAGAAGGTCGTCACGTTCGGCGCCGTCGCGGCGGTGGTCGGCCTCGCGGTCGCGGGCGCGGCCTTCGCGGCCGACAAGCAGCGCTTCGCGTTCTCGTACCTCGTCGGCTTCATGTTCGTGACGACGATCGGCCTCGGCGCGCTGATGTTCGTGCTGATCCAGCACGTCGTCCGCGCTGGCTGGTCGGTCGGGCCGCGTCGGCAGATGGAGTGGATCACCGGGATCCTCCCCTGGACCGTCGCGCTCTTCGTCCCCGTCGCGATGACGGCCCACACACTCTACGAAGAGTGGATGGGCCCGAACGGCCACACCGACAAGGCGATCGCGAAGAAGCTCGGCTACCTCAACCCGTCGTTCTTCTTCACGCGCGCGGCCGTGTTCTTCGCGGCCTGGGCGCTGCTCTCCTGGTGGTTCTCCAAGACGTCGGCCGCGCAGGACGACGCCAAGAAGCCGGGCGAGATCACGCTGAAGATGTCGGCCGTGAGCGCCCCTTCGATCTTCGTCGTCGGCGTCACGCTCACGTTCGCGGCGTTCGACTGGCTGATGAGCCTCGACCCGAAGTGGTACTCGACGATCTTCGGCGTCTACATCTTCGCCGGAGGCTTCTGGTCGTCGCTCGCGCTGCTCGCGCTCGTGACGCTCTACCTCCAGGGCAAGGGCTTCTTCGCCAAGGTCTCGACGGTCGAGCACCGCCACGACATCGGCAAGCTGCTCTTCGGCTTCACGGTCTTCTGGGCCTACATCGCGTTCAGCCAGTTCTTCCTGATCTGGTACGCGAACATCCCGGAGGAGACGATCTTCTTCAAGCACCGCTGGATCGACTCCTGGCAGACGGTGAGCATGACGCTCCTCTTCGGCCACTTCGTGATCCCGTTCCTCTGGCTGCTGCCGCGCACCATCAAGCGCCACAAGCTCGGGCTCGGCATCGCGGCCGCGTGGTGCCTCGTGATGCACTACGTCGACATGTACTGGCTCGTGATGCCCAACCTCGATCACCACGGCGCGCACTTCACGTGGATCGATCTGGGCGGGCTGCTCGGGCCGGTCGGCGTCGCGACCCTCGCGATCGCGCTCCGCGCGTCGAAGGGCAATCTGTTCCCGGTCGGTGATCCGCGGCTGCCCGAAGCGATTCGGCTGCAGAATCTGTAGGACGAGAGGAAGACGCCCGTGAGCGAAGCAGATTCCCACTCGGAGCACGACGCGGAGCACGCGCCGGACGAGGCGGTTGTCGAGGCCGACAAGCCCGACACCCGGCTCATCTTCGTGCTGGTCAACGTGATCATCATCGCCATCGTCGGCATGGTGATCGCGGGCTGGCAGATCTTCATCTCCTCCGTGAGCGCGGAGATCGACAAGAAGGTCAACCAGAACACCGGGGGCGCCAACGAGCTGCGCGAGGTCCGCGCGCAGGACGACGGCCGCCTCGGTCACTATCAGTGGGCCAGCCAGAAGGACGGCGTCGTCCGCATCCCGCTCGCCCGCGCGAAGGAGCTCGTGCTCCGCGACTGGAGCCTCGCGCCGGCCGCGCCGATCGCCCCGGCCGTCCCGACCAGCGCGCCGAGCGCGCCCGCGTCGGCCTCCGCGGCCCCCAGCACGTCGGCCTCCGCGGCACCTTCGACCTCCGCCGCGCCGTCGGCGAGCGTCGCTCCCGCCCCCAGCGCTTCGGCGAAGGGGAGCTGAGGCGATGCGCGGGCTGTCGGTAGCGGCACTGGTCGGACTCGGGCTCGCGACTTCGGTCGTGAGCGCCCGCGCCGACGAGTGGCAGCCGACGCCCGCCGCGGTGCCCGCGACCGCGAAGGGGATCGACATCGACGATCGGCGTGGCGCGACCGCGCCGAAGGACCTCTCCTTCACGAATCAGGACGGCAAGCGCGTCGCGTTCGGTGACTACTTCGACGGCCAGCACCCCGTGGTCGTCGTGATGGCCTACTACGAGTGCCCGATGCTCTGCACGCTGGTGCTCAACGGGCTCACCTCGGGGCTCGCCAACCTCGCGTGGGCGCCCGGCAAGGAGTTCCGGGTCGTCACCGTGAGCTTCGATCCGCGCGACACGGTGGACGCGGCCTCGAAGAAGCGCGCCTCGTACATGAAGTCGTACGGGCGCTTCGTCGGCGATCGCGGCTGGGACTTCCTCGTCGGCGATCCCGACTCCGTGCGCAAGCTCGCCGACGCGATCGGCTTCCGCTACCGCTGGGACGCGGAGCAGAAGCAGTTCGCGCACGCCGCGGGCGCGTTCGTGTTCACCTCCGATGGCCGCCTCTCGCAGGTGCTCAAGGGGATCAACTTCCCCGAGCGCGATCTGCGCCTCGCGCTCACCGAAGCCTCGGAGGGGAAGCTCGGCTCCACCTGGGATCAGATCCTCCTCCTCTGCTACCACTACGACCCCGCTGCGGGGAATTACGTGTTGTGGAGCATCCGCCTGATGCAGCTGGCGGGGCTCCTCACCGTGCTCCTCGTCGGGGGATGGCTCCTACGAATGTGGCGCCGTGACCTGGCCCGCTCGGTCACGCCCGCCGGAGACGTCGCATGATCGCCCCCGACACCGCCGCGCCTGTCGCTTCCCAAGAACCGATCCACCAGGGGAGCTTCTGGCTCCCGAAGGCCGTCAGCACCCTCGCGCCAGGCGTCGACAACGCCTGGAACATCGTGATGTGGGTCTGCGTCTTCTTCTTCGTCCTGGTGATCGGGACGATGTTGTACTTCATGTGGAAGTACAAGCGCCGGTCCGAGAACGACGTCACGAGCAACATCGATCACAGCGCCCGGCTGGAGATCGCCTGGACGCTCCTGCCGCTGATCATCGTGATGGCGCTGTTCTTCGTGGGCCTCACCGGGTTCATGAACTCCGCGGTGGCCCCCTCGGACTCGTTCGAGATCCAGGTGACGGGCGAGCGCTGGCTCTGGACCTTCATCTACCCGAACGGGACGATCTCGCCGACCAAGCTGATCGTGCCGAAGGGCAAGCCGGTGCGGATGGTCATGTCGTCGAAGGACGTCATCCACTCGTTCTTCGTGCCCGAGTTCCGCATCAAGCGCGACGTCATCCCCGGCCAGTACACGTCGATCTGGTTCGAGGCGACCGAGGCCGGCAAGTACACGCTCGAGTGCACCGAGTACTGCGGCCAGGGCCACTCGGACATGCTCGCGACCGTCGAGGTCGTGGAGCCCGAGGCCTTCAAGCAGTGGCTGGAGAGCGGCGGCGAGGACAAGAACATGCCGCCCGCCAAGCGCGGCGAAGGGCTCTTCGCGAAGTGGCAGTGCGGCACGTGCCACTCGCTCGACGGCAGCAGGAAGGTCGGCCCGTCGCTCAAGGGGCTCTTCAACCGCGACGAGACGATGAACGACGGCAAGGTCGTGAAGGCGGACGAGAACTACCTGCGCGAGAGCATCCTCGTCTCCAACGCGAAGGTCGTGAAGGGCTACGAGCCCGTCATGCCGCTCTTCAAGGACACGCTCAAGGACGATCAGGTCGACGCACTGATCGCCTACATCAAGGAGCAGAAGTGATCCGGTCGGGTCTCCCCGCCGCCTTCACGGAGTGAACATGGCGCAAGCAGTGGCAGACAGCCCGATCCCCGAGCAGTCCGGGACGAACTACATCAACGCGCAGAAGGGCATCCTCTCGTGGCTCCTGACGGTGGACCACAAGCGGATTGGCCTGATGTACTTGGCGAGCACGATCATCGCGTTCGCGCTCGGCGGCTTCTTCGCGCTCATGCTCCGGCTCGAGCTGCTGACGCCGAAGCGCACGATCATGGACGCCGCCACGTACAACCAGGCGTTCACGCTGCACGGCGCGGTGATGGTGTTCCTCTTCATCATCCCCGCCGTTCCCGGCGCCATCGGCAATTTCGTCCTGCCGATCATGCTCGGCGCGAAGGACGTGGCCTTCCCGAAGCTCAACTTGTTGAGCCTCTACCTGTACTGGACCGGAGCGCTCTTCACGCTCTCGTCGCTGGTCACGGGCGGGCTGGACACGGGCTGGACGTTCTACGTCCCCTACTCGGCGACGACGGGCGGGGCGGTGGTGAAGGTCACCCTCGGCGTCTTCATCCTCGGGTTCAGCAGCATCCTCACGGGGCTGAACTTCATCGTCACGGTGCACAAGCTCCGGGCCCCGGGCGTCAGCTGGTTCCGCCTGCCTCTGCTCGTGTGGGCGCTCTACGCGACGAGCGTGGTGCAGATCCTCGCGACGCCGGTGCTCGGCATCACGCTCGTGCTCCTCATGATGGAGCGCGTGCTGCACATCGGCATCTTCGACCCCGCGCTCGGCGGCGACCCGGTGCTCTTCCAGCACTTCTTCTGGTTCTACAGCCACCCGGCCGTCTACATCATGATCCTCCCCGGCATGGGGATCATCTCCGAGATCATCTCGGTGCACGCCAAGCGTAGGATCTTCGGCTACAAGGCCATCGCCTTCTCCTCGATGGCGATCGCGCTGATCGGCTTCCTCGTGTGGGGTCACCACATGTTCGTCGCCGGGCAGAGCCACATGGCCGCGACGATCTTCTCGTTCCTCACCTTCCTCGTCGCCATCCCGTCGGGCGTGAAGGTGTTCAACTGGCTGCTCACGCTGTGGCGCGGCTCGATCAAGTACACGACGCCGATGCTGTTCGCGCTGTCGTTCATGTTCTTGTTCACGATCGGCGGCCTGACGGGGCTCTTCTGCGGGATGCTCTCCGTCGACATGCACATCCACGACACGTACTTCGTCGTGGCGCACTTCCACTACGTGATGATGGGCGGCACCGTGATCGCGTTCGTCGGCGGCCTCCACCACTGGTGGCCGAAGATGACCGGCAAGATGTACGGCGAGAAGCTCGGCGCGCTCTCCTGCGCGCTCGTCTTCATCGGCTTCAACGCCACCTTCTTCACGCAGTTCATCCTCGGCTCGCGCGGGATGCCGCGCCGCTACTACAACTACCTCGACCAGTTCCAGCCGCTGCACCAGTTCTCGACCGTCGGGTCTTGGGTCATCGGGCTCGGGTTCATCGTGATGGCGTACAACCTCCTCGCGTCGCTGACGTCGGGGGCGCGCGCGCCGGCGAACCCCTGGGGTGGAAAGAGCCTCGAGTGGCAGACGGCTTCGCCGCCGATCACCGAGAACTTCGAGGTCACCCCGAAGGTCACGCACGGCCCCTACGACTTCTCCCCGGAGCACCAATGAGCACCGCCGAGACCACGGCCGAGAGCGGCAAGGAGACCGAGCTCTCGCCGCAGTTCCACGTCGCCCACCACTTCGACTCCGCGGACACGCAGTTCGACGCGGGGCGGATGGGCATCTGGCTCTTCCTGGTGACCGAGGTCCTGCTGTTCGGTGGGCTCTTCTGCGCCTTCGCGATCTTCCGCAGCTGGTACTTCGATTCGTTCGTCGAGGCTCACCATCACCTCGACAAGGTGATGGGCGGCATCAACACCGTCGTGCTGATCTCGAGCTCGCTGACGATGGCGCTCGCGGTGCGGTCGGCGCAGCAGTCCAAGAAAGAGCTGACCGCGATCCTCCTCGCCATCACGTTGGCGTGCGCGTTCGCCTTCCTCTGCATCAAGTACGTCGAGTACAGCCACAAGTTCCACGAGGGGCTGCTCCCCGGGAAGTACTTCAGCGCGGAGGGCTTCCACACGAAGCACCCGGGCGTGTTCTTCGCCATCTACTTCATGATGACCGGGATCCATGGGGTCCACGTCGTCATCGGGATGTGCCTGATCACCTGGATCTTGCGGCGCACGATGCGCGGCGAGTTCTCGAGTCGCTACTACGCACCGGTCGAAGGGGTGGGCCTGTACTGGCACCTCGTGGACCTCATCTGGATCTATCTCTTCCCGCTCCTCTACCTAGTCGGCTGACGACGCCGGAGACGACGATGTCCGCTGCTTCGCACGCGCACGACGATCACGACGATCACGCCCACGGCGGCCACGGGAAGGACCACGTCCCTCACGTTCTTCCGCTCGCGGTCTACCTGGGCACTTTCGCCACGCTGCTCTTCCTGACCGCCATCACGGTCGGCGCGAGCTACGTGAACTTCGGGGCGTGGAACCTGATTCTCGCCATGGTGATCGCGACGGTGAAGGCGGCGACGGTCGCCCTCATCTTCATGCACCTGTGGTTCGACCATAAGTTCCACTCGATCATCATCGGCAGCTCGGTGCTCTTCCTCACGATCTTCATCACCTTCACGATGTTCGACACGGAGAACCGTGGTCGGGCCGAGGCGATCGAGGGGGAGAAGCCGGCCGACATCCGGAATCCTTTCAAGGCTTCGGAGCGGCAGGCCGACATGATGAGGAACATGGGGCCGATCTCCTCGGCCACCGCGGACGTCGCGAGGCCGAGCCCGCCCGCGCCGGCGTCCGCCGCAGCCACGGCTTCGGCCGCGCCTGTCCCGTCCGCCACTGTCGCGCCCTCGGCTTCCGTGAGCGCTGCGCCGAGCGGCTCGACGAGCGCCACGCCGGCGCCGAGCGCGTCGGTCGCTCCTTCGGCGTCGGCCTCGGCGAAGAAGCCCTGATCGATCCGCGCGACGCTTCGGCGGCCCGCCTCGCGCGGGCCGTCGGCGTTTTGTCTGGAGTTGGCGCACGCGGCGACCGATGGCCTCGCAGTGACGAGCGAGCGGTTTGCGGTCCGGCGTGAGGCGCGCGGCGCGTCGACGCCTTCGATCCGCCGCTGCGATCGAGAGCCGGACGGGAGCGTCGACCGGCCCGCGACTGCATCCTTGGCTCCGGTCCGCGGGCGCCCCCTTCGGAGTAGGCTCCCGCGGCGCTCATGTTCCCATCGCTCCGCCGTGCGCGTCCGGTCGTGTCGCTCGCGGGCGGCTCGGCGCTGTTCGCCGGCGGTGTCGAGCGCTGGCTGGTCGGCCTGCGGTGGCTCGCGCTGCTGGGCATGGGGTCGACGACGCTGCTCGCGAAGGTCGCGCTGCCCGGCCTGCGGGTCGTGCCGGTCGGCGCGATCCTCGTGCTGCTCGTGGGCGCCAATGTCGCCTGGCATTTCGTCGCCCGCGCGCGTGAGCGGCACGTGACGGCGCAGATCCTGGGCGATGTGGCGACGCTGGGGCTGGTACTCTGGTTCTCGGGCGGCGTCGGCAATCCGTTCGCCGTCTTCCTCGTCTTCCAGATCGCGCTCGCGGGGGTGCTCACCACGGGGCGCACGACTGCGCTCGTGACGCTGCTCACGCTCGCGATCGTGACGGTGCTCGCGTTCGCGTCGCCACTGCCGTGGGAGACGGCGCGCTGGCCGGTCGCGCTGCTGCAGCGCCTCGCGATGGCGGCGGCGCTGTTCGGGCTCGCCCTCTTCAGCGGGGTGTCGGCGTACGTCTACGGACGCAGGCTCGAGGAGCTGCGCGCGGCGCACGCGCGTGACGAGCGGCTCGCGGTGCTCGGGAGGCTCGCGGGCGGGGTCGCGCACGAGCTCAACACGCCGCTGGCGACCATCCTGCTCGCGAGCAACGAGCTGGTCGAGGTCGGCGCCGAGCGCGGCGACGCGGAGATCGAGCGGCTCTCGCGCACGCTCGCGGGAGAGGCGAAGCGCGCGAGCGACGTGATCGATCTGCTCCGCGGCCGGGTGCACGCGGGGTTGTCGAGCGAGCTGCTCGACGTCTCTACGTTCGCGCGAGAGCTCGTTCCGCAGGTGCTCGGTCGGCTCGGCTTCCGCGGAGAGCACGTCGTGGTGGCGGCGCCGCGCGTCTCGGCGTGGGGGGCGCGGGCGGCGCTTCGCCAGATCCTCGAGAACGTCTTGAAGAACGCGGTCGAGGCCACCGTCGACACCGAGCATCCGCGCATCGAGGTCGTCGTCGCGAACGAGAGAGCCGACGTGGTCATCCGCGTGCGTGACAACGGGCACGGGATCGGCGGCGAGGACCTTCAGCGGCTCGGTGAGCCGTTCAGGACCACCAAGGCCGGAACGGGCGGTACGGGGTTGGGGCTGTACATCTCGTCGGTGCTCGCGGAGCAGATGCAGGCCTCGCTCGAGCTCGAGAGCCGCGACGGCGAGGAGACGTGCGTGACGCTCACGCTGGCGCACGGTACGTTCCCCCGTGGCCTGCGGGACGTTCGCCGCGGCGAGGGGCCTGGCGATGCGACGAATTGAGACGGCGCTCCTCGTCGACGACGACTTCGCCTTCCGGACGACGCTCCAGTCGGCGCTCCGGCGTAGGGGCGTGCGCGCTCGGACCGCGGCTTCGGTCGACGAGGGGGCCACCGCGCTGCAAGACGAGCCGGTCGATCTCATCGTGGTCGATCAGCGGATGCCGCACGGCGACGGGCTCGAGGGGCTCGAGCGCTACCGGCGCGAGGCGCCCGACGCGGTGATCGTGATGCTCACCGGCTTCGGCGACATCCCGCTCGCGGTGCAGGCGATGCGGCGCGGCGCCGATCTGTTCCTCACCAAGCCGATCGAGGCGGAGCGCCTGCTGCGCGAGGCGCGCGACGTCATCGAGCAGCCGCGCGGCGGCGCGCACCTGCCGCCGGTGCACGCGACGCTGAACCTCGAGGAGGTCGAGAAGGGAGCCATCGCCGCGGCGATGCAGCAGAGCGGTGGCGTGGTGGCGAAGGCGGCGAAGCTGCTCGGCATCGACCGGCGCACCTTGCAGCGCAAGCTCAAGCGAATGGACTGATCTGCGATGGACGTGCTCGAAACGCTGCTCACGGCCGATCCGCAGGCGCGAACGTGCGCGACGCTCGACGAGTTCTGGGCGCGCCACGAGCCGAACACCGCGCGCGCGCCGGCCGACGCGGCCTTGCTCGGCGGCTTCGAGGCCGACCGGCTCGGGTACGCCTTCGTCGCCGGGTACGAGGCGGCGTTGCGCGCGCTGCTCGGGAACGCCCGGCCGCTCGGGCTCACCTCGCTGTGCGCGACCGAGGTGGGCGGGGCGCACCCGCGCGCCATCGAGACCCGCCTCGACGACACCGCCGGCGGGTTGCGGCTGCACGGCCGCAAGCGCTGGTCGACGCTGGCGACGCGCGCGTCCGAGCTGGTCGTGCTCGCCTCGCGCGGCGCGGACGCGAACGGGCGCAAACGTCTGGTGCTCGTGCGGGTCCCCGCCGACGCCCCTGGCGTACGCGTCGAGCCGATGCCGGACACGCCTTTCACGCCGGAGATCCCGCACGCGGAGCTCTCGCTCGACGCCGTGGAGGTCGGCGAGCACCAGGTCCTTCCGGGCGAGGCGTGGGAGACGTACGTGAAGCCGTTCCGCACCGTCGAGGACGTGCACGTGCATGCCGCGCTGCTCGGTCACGCGCTCGCGCTTGCTAGGCGTGGCGGCGCGCCGCGGAGCGTGATCGAGCGGCTGGCGGCGCTCGTGCTGACCCTCCGCGCGCTCGCGACGAGCGATCCGCGCGCGGCGGTCACGCACGTCGCGCTTGGTGGGGCGATCGCGGATGCTCGCTCGCTGATCGAGGCTCTGAAGCCGGCGATCGTGAGTCTTGGCGATCCGATCGCTGCCCGGTGGGTGCGCGATCTGCCGTTGTTGGAGGTTGCATCGAAGGCCCGGGCGCAGCGATCGGAGGTCGCCTTCGCGCTGCTCGCGGAGCCCCGATGAGCGCGGCGGGGGAGGGGGAGCGTCCCATCCGGTGGGGGATCCTCGGCTGCGGCGCCGTCACCGAGACCAAGAGCGGGCCGGCGTTCCAGCTGGCGCGGGGCTCGTCGCTCGTGGCGGTGATGCGCCGCGACGCCGCCAAGGCCGAGGACTACGCACGGCGCCACGGCGTGCCGCGGTGGTACGACGACGCCGAGCGCCTGATCCACGATCCGCAGGTCGACGCGGTCTACGTCGCGACGCCTCCGTCGTCGCACGCGCCCCTCGCGATGGCCGTCGCGCGCGCGGGAAAGCCGGCCTACGTCGAGAAGCCGATGGCGGCCACGCCCGCCGAGTGCGACGCCATGAACGACGCGTTCGCGCGGGCGCGGGTGCCGCTCTTCGTGGCGTACTACCGGCGCGCGCTGCCGCGCTTCCTGCTCGTGAAGCGGCTGCTCGAACAGGGGGCGATCGGGGCGCCCCGCGCGGTCGAGCTCGCGCTCACCAAGCCGGTGCACCCGGACGAGCGTGCAGCGAAGTGCGTGGATGCGCTGCCGTGGCGCGTGCGCCCCGAGATCGCCGGCGGCGGGCACTTCGTCGACCTCGCCTCGCACACGCTCGATCTGCTCGACTGGCTGCTCGGCCCGATCGTCGAGGCGCGCGGCGTCGCGACCAACCAGGCCGGGCTCTACCCGGCCGAGGACACGGTGAGCGCGGCGCTGCGGTTCGCGAGCGGCGTGGTCGGGGCGGGCCACTGGTGCTTCTGCGCCGAGGCGCGCCGCGACGTGCTCGCGATCGTGGGCGATCGTGGCGAGCTGCGCACGTCGACCTTCGGCGACGAGCCGATCGTGGTGACCAACGACCTCGGACGGTTCGCGCACCCGAGCGCGAACCCCGTCCACATCCAGCAGCCGCTCGTGCAGACGGTGGTCGACGCGCTGCACGGTGTGGGGGTGTGCCCCAGCACCGGCGTGTCGGCGGCGCGGACGACCCGCGTAATGTCCGCGATTCTCGGGCGTGGCTGAGCTCGTCGAGCGCGCGCACCCCGTGCGGGTAATTGCAGAAGTTGCGTCGGGCGGGTTTCTTGCGCGGAGTGAGGGGGCGAATCGCCGGCGAATTCGAATCTCAGCCGCGTCGCCGGCCCGTTGCGAGACGGCACGTCGGCTGCAGCCGAGGGCGTCGATGTCCCTTGCCGACCGGCCCCAGCCCGGGCGTGGCGCGAACCTGCTCGAGCACCCGCGCGGCGCGTACGTCTACGTGGTGCGCTCGCGCCGTTCGGGCGGCGTTTCGATCGGCATCGACCTGACGCCCGCCGGCGCCTGCCCCCTCGCGTGCGACTACTGCCAGGTTCCGCGCAAGGAGAGGGTCACGTCGATCGACCGGGTGGAGCTCGCGCGGCTCCGCATCGAGCTGACGGCCGCGTTCGCGGAGCTCGTCGAGCGTGGCGAGCGGGCCGTCGACATCTGCTTCGCGGGCTCGGGAGAGCCGACCTGGTCACCGAACTTCGCGGCCGCGCTCGAGGTCGCGATCGACGTGGCCGCCGGGCGCGTGCCGGTGCGCGTGATGACGTCGGGCGCGACGCTCGACTGGCAGCGGGTGCGTGATCCGCTCAACACGCTGGTCGAACGCGGCGTGGGCGAGGTCTGGATCAAGCTCGATGGCTGGGACGAGGCGACCATCGCGCGCTTCTGGGCCTCGCGCGGGCAGGCTCGACACGAGGCGCGCGTCGCGCGCTTCGCCCGCACGACGCCGATCACCCTGCAGATCCTCGCCGCCCAGCGCGTCCATGGCCCGACGGTCGAGGAGACCGCGCACGGCCTCTGCGGCGCGGTTCAGCGGCTGCTGCAGGACGGCGCGAAGATCGAACGCGTCACGCTCACCACGATGCACCGGCCGCCCGGGAGCGCCGACGAGCACGTGAGCGCGTACGACGACGACACGCTCGAGACCATCGCGACCGCGATCCGCGCGGCCGGCGTCGAGGTGAAGGTCGCGTTCTCGGCGCCGCGTCCGTGCGTCGAGGCGAGCGCGCCGACCGCGACGGTCTGATGGCCGCGAGCCGCTGAGCCGAGTGAGTGCGCCGTGGCCTCGTGGCGAGGCCTCCAGCAGAGGAGCGAAGATGAGCGCGCGTCGCGTGGTCGTGGTCGGTGGGGGCGTCGCTGGGCTCGCGACGGCGATGTACGTGCAGAAGCTCGCACCCGATGCCGAAGTGACGGTGCTCGAGTCGCAGCCGCGCGCGGGTGGCAATGTGCGCACGCTCACGATCGATGGCTGCACCATCGACGTCGGACCGGACGCGATCGTGAACCGCCCCGAGAGCGGCGTCGCGCTCTGCCGCGAGGTCGGGCTCGGCGACGAGCTGATCGCGCCGGACGAGGGCTCGCGTGGCGTGCTGCTCGCCAAGGGAGACAGGCTCGTGCCGATGCCGGCCGGCATGGCGTACGGCATCCCGCGCTCGCTCACGCAGCTCGCGACGACCGAGCTCCTCTCCTGGCGCGGTAAGCTACGCGCGGGCCTGGATCTCTTCATCCCCGCCGAGCACGACGACACGCTCTCCGCGGGCGCCCTGGTCGAGCGGCGGCTCGGCAAGGAGGCGAAGGACGCCCTGGTGGAGCCGCTGGTCGGCGGCATCTACGCGGGCGACATCGACAAGCTCGATCCGAAGATCGCCATCCCGATGTTCGCGGAGCTGAAGGGGAGCTGGATCCGCGCGCTGGCGAGGGCGCCGAAGTCCTCGGGCGAGTCGCCGTTCCGCGCGCCGCGGCTCGGGATGATCCGCCTCGTCGAGGCGCTCGTCGAGCGTGTGGGCAAGGAGCGCGTGCAGCTCGCGTCGCACGTCGAGCACCTGGAGCTCCGGGGGGACGTGATCCGCGTCCATCGCGCAGGGAGCGAGCCGCTCGAGGCCGATCAGGTCGTGCTCGCGCTGCCGCCGAAGGCCGCCGCGTTCGCGCTCGCGCCGCTCTCGGTCGGGCTCGCCGAGTCGCTGCGCGCCATCCGCACGACCTCGAGCGCCACGGTGGTGATGGCCTTTCCGCGCGAGGCGTGCGACTGGCCGAAGGCGAGTGGCGTGCTCGTGCCGCGGAGCGCCGGGGGGGTGATCGTGGCGGCGACGCTGATCGCCGAGAAGTGGCCGGTGCGCGTGCGCGAGGGGCTGATGGTGCTCCGCGCTTTCGTCGGCGGCGATCGCTCGCCCCAAGCGCTCGATCTGAGCGATCAGGGGCTGCTCGACGCGGTGCTGGGCGAGCTGCGGCGCTACCTGCCGCTCCCCGAGCCGAGCTGGACGCACCTGCATCGCTTCTTCGACGCGACGCCGCAGCCCGAGGTCGGGCACACGCGTCGCGTGAAGGAGGCGCGCGAAGGGGCCCGCGCGCTCGGGCGGATTCACCTCGTCGGCGCGGCGTACGACGGGCCGGGCATCACGGGCTGCGCGCGCGGGGCGCTGGCGACGGCGCAGGCGATCGCGGAGTAACGCGGGGCTCCGGACTCGCGC
The DNA here is from genome assembly GCA_903923175.1 of uncultured delta proteobacterium. Classification (GTDB taxonomy): domain Bacteria; phylum Myxococcota_A; class Polyangia; order Polyangiales; family JADJMO01; genus CAIXWQ01. The sequence goes on from CAIXWQ010000875.1 coordinate 22,709, forward strand.
GGGTCGCGTCGCGGCGCGGGGTGCGCGATCCTCGTGGCGTGCTGGTCGGGATCTTCGTCGGCGGGGCGTCACGACGCATGGGAGGCTCGCCCAAGGGGCTCTTGCTCAGCGAGGGCGAGCCGCTGCTCGCGCGCGCCATCCGCGTGGCGCGCGCGCTTGGTCACGAGGTCGTCCTGGTAGGACGGGCGGAGGCCTACGCGGAGATCGCGTCGGGGTGCGAGGCGCTCGACGACGTGCCCGAGGGCGTCGGACCGCTCGGCGGGCTCGGAGCGCTGTTGGCGCGCGCCGAGATGCGAGCGCTCCACGCGAAGGACGCGAAGGACGCGAAGGACGCGGAGGACGCGGAGGACGCGGAGGCGCGCGTGATCGCGCTCGCCTGCGATCTGCCGTACCTGCGCTCCGAGCCTCTGCGCGCGCTCGAGAGCTTCGCCTCGGGCGCGGCGGTGGTCGCGGCGCGCCGCGCGGCTGGTGCGCCGTGGGAGCCGCTGTTCGCCCGCTACGACGCGCGGCGCGTCCGACCCGCGCTCGCGGCCGCGCTCGAGGCCGGGGAGCGCTCGTTCCAGCGCCTCTTCGCGCGCCTCGAGGTCGAGGAGCTCCCGCTCGACGAAGCGGCACGCGAGGCGCTCGTCGATTGGGACGAACCGGCGGACCTGGCGCGCGGTCGGCTTCCCGCGTGACGCGCGTGCGTCAGCCGGTGCCGGTCTGGCCGCGCTGCGCCCAGCCCTCTTCGCCGAGCCGTCGATAGAGCGTCGCGCGCCCGATGCCGAGCAGCCG
>CAIXWQ010000876.1 GCA_903923175.1 uncultured delta proteobacterium
CTTGCACCACCACGTCGAGCCCGCGCAGGGCGCCACCCTCGCCAGGCCCGCCGTGCGCGCCGCGCGCGCCGTGCGTGTCGTGCGCGCCGAAGCCGGCGTGGCGCGCCGCGGCCTCGAGCGCGATCACGACGCCGCGCGCGGTCGAGCCGGAGACGTCGAGCTCGGGCCCCTCGGCGTGCGCGTAGCGGGTGCGGCGGCTCATCGCGCGCACGTCGTCCTCGGTCGTCCCGAGATCGCCGCCCGTGAGGAACGCGCCCCGCAGCGACTCGATCGCGTCTCCGAGCGCCGCGAACGCGCGGGGGCGATCGAGCTCGGGCCCGTCGAGCACGACCCCCTTGCCGCCGCCGCACGGCAGCCCCGCGAGCGCGCACTTGAGGGTCATCGTCTTCGCGAGCGCGGTCGCGTCGGCCAGCGCCTCCGCGTCCGAGGCGTAGCGGAACGTGCGGATCCCGCCGACCGCCGGGCCGAGCTCGGTCGAGTCGATGACGATGAGGGCGCGCAGCCCGCTCGCGCGGTCGCGCACGAGGACGACGCGCGAGGCGCCCACGGCGTCGAGGGGATCGAAGAGCATGGTGGGGTCCGGCTGCACGATGCCACGCGCGCGACGCGCCACGCTTCACGCGCGCGCCACGCGTGAAGCGCGCCGCCCGCAACGGGCGCGGACTGCGCTAGCGTGCTCGGCGATGGTACGAGCAGGCCCGGACGGCAAGCGCGCGCGCGGCGACTGGCAGACGCCGAGTGCGCTCGCGCACGCGGTACTCGCCACGCTCGCCAGTCGTCACGCGCCCGACGCGCCCGACGCGCCCGACGCGCCCGCCGTCGTGCTGGAGCCGACGTGCGGGGAGGGGGCCTTCCTGGAGGCGGCCGCGGTCGCGTACCCGAGCGCGCGGCTGCTCGGCTACGAGCTGAACCCGACGTACGCGCGGCGGGCGCGCGCGCGCCTGCCGGCCGGTCGCGCGACCGTGCGCGTCGCCGACTTCTTCGCGGTCGACTGGGAGCGGGTGCTCGCCGCGCACCCGGGGCCGCTCCTGATGGTCGGCAACCCGCCCTGGGTGACCACCGCGACCCTCGGCGCTCTCGGCGCCTCGAACGGGCCGCGTCGTCGCCGCGTCGAGGGGCTCGGCGGCCTCGAGGCGCTCACCGGCAAGAGCAACTTCGATCTCGCCGAGGCGGTCATCCTGCGCCTCCTCGGCGCGCTCGCGGGCGCGCAAGGGCGCCGCGCGACGCTCGCGATGCTCTGCAAGGGCTCGGTCGCTCGCCGCGTGATCGAGCGCGCGAGCGCGGCGCGCTGGGACGTCGCGCCCGGCGGGCTGTACGCCATCGACGCCCAGCGCCACTTCGGCGCCGCGGTCAGCGCCGTGCTGTTCGTGTGCGAGCTCGGCATCGGCGCGGCGCGAGGCCGCGCGTGGCCCTCGTTCGCTCTGCCCTCTCCCGCGCCCCCCGCGTTCCCCGCGTCCCACGCGTCACGCGCCTCGCGCGTCGCGCGCGCGGCCCCGACGCCTGCTCCTGGCCTCGTCGTCGTCGACGGCGTCGCGGTCGCGGACGCCGAGGCCTACGCGCGCACCGCGCACCTCGCGGGCGACTGCGCGCCGGCCTGGCGCTCCGGGCTCAAACACGATTGCGCGTCGGTGATGGAGCTGTCGCGGGACGGCGAAGGCTGGCGAAACGGCCTCGGCGAGCGGGTGACGATCGAGCCCGAGCTGCTGTACCCGCTCGCCAAAGGCGCGGACGTCGCGGGGGGCCGCCCCGTGGAGCGCGCCGTGCTCGTCCCCCAGCGCGCCCTCGGCGAGGACACCTCGACGCTCGCCGGGCGCGCCCCGCTCGCTTGGCGATACCTCTGCGCCCACCGCGACCGGCTCGGCGCGCGCAAGAGCTCCGTCTACCGCGGCCGACCGGAGTTCTCGATCTTCGGCGTCGGGCCGTACGCCTTCGCGCCCTGGAAGGTCGCCGTCTCGGGGCTGCACAAACGCCTCGATTTCGTGGTGCTCGGACCGTTCGCGGGCCGGCCGGTGGTGCTCGACGACACCTGCTACTTCCTGCCGTTCGACGACGAGCCGAGCGCGCGCGCTGCGTGCGGGCTGCTGCAGACGCCCGGCGCCCGCGAGTTCCTCGGGGCGCGCATCTTCTGGGAGGCGAAGCGCCCCATCTCGAAGGCCATCCTCCAGCGCCTGAGCCTTGCCGCGCTGGCCGCACACGCCGCACACGCCGCGCCGAGCGCCTCGGCGCCAGCGGTTTGAATATCGCCCGGGCTCGGCGGTCCAATCGCGGGGCCCCTCTCGGGCTCCTTCCGGTCCCACGCGCGTCTCGGGCCCACGCGCCCGCGACCTGCGCGGCCGTGCGCGTCCCGCCGTAAAGAAGAGAGGCCAATTCGACCGCAGGGGCCCCCTCGGGCCTCGACGACCGGCCCCGCCGTCCGCATGAGGAGGGCGCGGTCATGCCTCGCGCGCGTCAGGCGCTCCTGACGCCCCTCGCTCCTCGGCTCGGTCGCGTCGCTCCGGAACCGCAGTCCTTCGCGGAGGCTCCATGTCCAATCGGCTGAAATTCGCTTCCATCGTCGCGGGCTCGCTGTTCGCGCTGTCCGGCTGCACCATCCAGGCGTCCGGTCAGGTCCGCGGCGCCGCGGCACCGCCGCCGCCGCCCCCCGCCAACGCAGCCCCGCCGGCGTACGTCGCCGTCGAAGGGGGCGCCGAGCCCGCGCCGGTCGAGGCGCACTATGTCGTCACCACGGAGCCGGTCGGCGCCGAGGTCGTGGTCGTCGCCGCGCCGCCGCCGCCGCAGGCCGAGCGTCCGCCGCCCCCCCCGGCCGCGGACCACGTCTGGATCTCCGGCCACTGGCGCTGGAACGCCCCGACGAACAACCACGTCTGGGTCCCCGGCCACTGGGAGCGTCATCGCCCGGGCCACGTCTGGGTCCAGTCGCGCTGGGTCTTCTGGGGCGGCAAGTACCACTTCATCGCGGGCCACTGGCAGCAGAACGGCGCGGTCGTCACCAATACGCCGCCGCCGCCCCCGCCCCCGCCCCCGCCGCAGTCGTACGTCGTCGTCGCGGGTGGCGCCGAGGTCGAGCCGACCTACGCGCACGTCGCCGTCACGGCCGCGCCGGTCGGCGCCGAGGTCGTCGTGGTGAACGCGCCCCCGCCGCCGAGGAGCGAGACGCGTCCGCCGCCGCCGGCGTCGAACGAGTACGTCTGGGCCACCGGGCACTGGCGCTGGGACCCGGGCTCCAAGTCGCACGTCTGGGTGCAGGGGCATTGGGAGAAGCACCGCGTCGGTCACGTCTGGGTGCACGCCCACTGGGAGGCGTTCGGCGGCAAGTACCACTTCATCCCCGGGCACTGGCGCTCGATGTCGGCCGTCGGCAACACGGCCGCGCCGCCGCCGCCCCCTCCGCCGCCGCCGCCCCAGCCGACGATCATCTCCGTCGCGGGGGGCGCCGAGATCGAGCCGACCTACGCGCACGTCGCCGTCACGGTCGCGCCGGTCGGCGCCGAAGCGGTCGTCGCGACCGCGCCGCCGCCGCCGCGGGTCGAGACGCGCATGCCGCCGCCCGCGCCGAACGAGTACGTCTGGGCCGCCGGTCACTGGCGCTGGGACGCGGCCGCCAAGCGCCACGAGTGGACCCCGGGCCACTGGGAGAAGCACAAGAAGGGGCACGTCTGGGTGCACGCGCACTGGGAGCTCTTCGGCGGCAAGTACCACCTCGTCGCCGGGCACTGGCGCAAGGGCTGAGCCGCCGCACGCACCACGAAACACGGCCCTCGCGCCGCGCGAGCTTTGCGCGGGGCGGGGGCTTTCGTGTGTCTGCGCTGCGCGTGGGCGTGTGCGTGCGTGGTCCGCGTGGCCGCGTGCGGCGCCCGTCCGCGTGCGCGCAGGTCAGTGCATCGTGCCGTCGCCCGTCTTGGTCACGACGACCTCGGCCTCCGCGGCGTCGAGCAGGCGCGTGGCGCCCACGAGGCCGTTGGCGACGTGACGGAGCTGGGTCTCGTCCATCTGCAGCGACACCCCCGACGCCTTGAGGTGGAGGTGCACCGTCCCGCAGGAGCAGCGGGTGACGCGCACCGCAGGGTTCGACGTCAGCTCCACGTGGGGACCGCAGGAAGACTTCGAGGACATCCGGCAATTCGTGCGCACGCGAGCGCGCTCCGTCAACCTTCGCGCGGGGATTCGTCGCGCGCGGCGCCATCGACGGCGCGGTTTACGGAGCCGCGAGGCCGTGCTGCCCTCTCGCGCATGCCCGACAGGCTCCGCATCGGCGTCGATCTCGGCGGCACGAAGATCGAGGCGGTCGTCGTGCGCACCGGCGGCGAGCGCCCCGAGGTCCTCGCGCGCGTGCGCGTGCCGGTCGAGGCCGATCACGGCTACGAGCACGTCGTCGCGCGGGCCGCGCGCGTGATCGCCGAGGTCGAGCAGAAGGCCGGCGCGGCGGGGCTCCCCGTCGGCTTCGGCATGCCCGGCGGGATCACGCACTGGTCCGGCAGCGGGCCCGAGCGCGCGCACGTCGAGGCGCCGCTGGTGAAGAACTGCAACGCGACGTGCCTCAACGGGCGCCCCTTCCGTCGCGACGTGCTCGTCGCCGCCGCGCGCCCCATCACCTTCGCGAACGACGCGAACTGCTTCGCCCTCGCCGAGGCGACCTGGGGCGCCGCGCGCGGGGCCGCGGTCGCCTTCGGCGTGATCATGGGGACGGGCGTCGGCGGCGGCGTGGTGCTCGCGCGCGGGCATCACGGCGCGCGCCTGCATGCGTGGGACGGCGCGCAGGGGATCGCCGGCGAGTGGGGGCACGTCGCGCTCGAACCGCGCGAGGGGCCCCCCTGCTACTGCGGCCGGCGCGGCTGCGTCGAGACGTACCTCTCCGGCCCCGCCATCGAGCGCGCCTACGCGCGGCGCGCCTCGGTCGCGCGCCCGCTCGCCGAGATCGCCGCGCGCGACGTCGCGGGAGACGACGCCGACGCGCGCGCCACGATCGAAGAGGCGCTCGAGGTCTTCGGTCGCGCGCTCGCCACGGTCATCGACGTGCTCGATCCCGAGGTCGTCGTCCTCGGCGGCGGCGTGTCGAACCTCGACGCGCTCTACGATCGCGGCGTCGACGCCGTCGCGCGCTGGGTCTTCAACGACGAGCTGCGCACCCGCATCGTGCGCCACGCCCTCGGCGACAGCGCGGGCGTGCTCGGCGCCGCGCTGCTCCCGTGAGCGCGGGGCGCGCGGTGCGCGCAGGGCGAGCCTTTCGCGCGCGGCGGGCGCGCCGTCAGCCCGATCGCTTGCGCGCCAGCGAGAGCAGCGCAGGGCCGACGCGGCGGTACCACTGCTCCGGCGCGAGCCGCTTGAGCGCCCACATCACGCGGCCGTCGCCCATCGGGATCGAGTAGAGGTGGCCGCCGTCGGCCGCCTCGAGGGCCGCGCGCGCGACGTCGTTCGCATCGAGCTTCGAGGCCTTCATCAGCTTGGCCGCGACCTTGATGAAGCGCGGATCGCCGCTGCCGCGGCCGGCCTCCAGGATGTTGGTCGGGAAGAACGTCGGGCAGAGGACGGTGACCCCGACGCCGTGCGGACGCAGCTCCTGATAGAGCGCCTCGGAGAGCCCCACCACCGCGAACTTGGTCGCGTTGTAGGGGGCCATGCCCGGCGCGGCGACGAGCCCGGCGGCCGAAGCGACGTTGAGCACGTGGCCGGCCTTCCGGCGCTTCATGAGGGGCGCGAAGTAGTGGCAGCCGTGCACCACGCCCATCAGGTTGATGGAGACGATCCAGCGCCAGTGCTCGAGATCGACGTCGCCGACCTCGCCCGCCACCGCGACGCCGGCGTTGTTCACCAGCAGATCGACGCCGCCCAGCGCGCGCTCGGCGCTGGCCGCGAGCGCCTCGACGTCCTCGGCCTTCGCGACGTCGCACTTCTCGACGACGACCTCGGCCCCTCGCTCGCGCGCCATCCGCGCGGTCTCCTCGACCCCCGCGACCGCGATGTCGGCCGCGACGACCCGCGCGCCGCGCTTGGCGAGCTCCAGCACGAACGCGCGGCCGAGGCCGCTGCCGGCGCCAGTGACGACCACGCGGGGGCGCGAAGGGATCGACATGCGGCGTAACGTATCAGAGGGACCAGAGAGGCCCACGCCCATGACCGCCCGCTCCACCCGACCTGCCCGACCGAACGTGCTCGTCCTCGTCGTCGATCAGCTCGGGCTCCCGCCCGCCGCGTACGGCGAAGCGGGCGGCGTCGATCCCGCGCTGCGGGCCATGCTCGGGTTCGAGGAGGGGCACGACGGTGGGCGGTTCGCGCGCTTCTTCCCGGGGCTGCGCGCGCTGCGCCGCCACGCGGTCGTGCTCCGCCAGCACGCGATCGGCGCCGCGGCGTGCACGCCGAGCCGCGCGGTGATGTTCACCGGCTGCCACGCGACGCAGACCTCCGTCTCGCAGACCGGCGGCCTCGGCAAGCGTGACGACGAAGGCCCGTTTCCGTGGCTCGATCCGGCCGGCGTGCCCACGCTCGGCGACTGGTTTCGCGCGGCCGGCCACTCGACGCACTGGTTCGGCAAGTGGCACCTCTCGCACCCGCGGGGCGGCGATCTCGAGCCGTGGGGGTTCGCCGACGGCGAGCGCTCCCACCCCGAGCCGCACGGCGCCGATCCACGCAACCTCGGCGTCTACCGCGACCGCGGGTTCGCCGACGACACGATCGCGTTCCTGCGCTCTCGCGGCGGCTTGCGCGGCGGCGGGCAGCAGCCGTGGCTCGCGGTCGCCTCGCTGGTCAACCCGCACGACGTCTCCGGCTTCCCCGCGCCGTGGTGGCCGGGCGTCGAGCCGCTCGGGTGGCCCACGCGGCCGCCGCCGATCCCGCGCCGGGGGGCGCGCTCGCTGCCGCTGGCGCGCGGGCGCGCGATCGAGCTCAACCCCGACGGCTTCCCGGAGGACTGCTACGAGCCGCCGCCGACGCTCGACGAAGACCTCGCGAGCAAGCCCCGCTGCCACCGCGAGGCGGCGTGGAAGGTCGGCCTCGCGCTGCGCGCCCGCTGGCCCGCGCCGGCGCGGCCGCTCTGCCCGCTGCCGTTCCAGCTCCAGGCCGACCCGCGCGCGTGGTTTCGCGCGTACGGGCGCTTCCACGCCTACCTCTGTCACCTCGTCGATCGCGAGATCGCGCGCATTCTCGCGGCGCTCGACGAGAGCGGCGCGCGCGAGCGCACGATCGTCGTCTTCACTTCGGACCACGGCGACCACCTCGGCGCGCACGGCGGGATGATCCACAAGTGGCACACCGCGTACGAGGAGATCGTCCGGGTGCCCTTCGTGATCTCCTCGCCGCTGGTCAACGCCGACGGCCAGGCGATGCGCGGCATCGACGCGCCGACCAGCCACGCCGACCTCGTCCCGACGCTCCTCGGACTCGTCGGCGTCGACGCGCGCGAGCGCGAGCGCCTCGCGGCCGCGATGAAAGAGCAGCGCCCCGCGCGCCTCGGGGGGGCCGATCTCTCGGCTCTGGCGCGCGGTGAGGCGAGCGCGGTCACCGAGGTGGACGGCGCGCCGCGCGAGGGGGTGCTCTTCGTCACGAGCGACGAGGTCACCGCGCCGCTCTGGGGCTTCCGCCGCGCCCGCAACCGCGCGTTCGAGCGCGAGGTGCGGCGCGCGATCGCCCGCGGCGCGCCGATCGGCGAGGGGCCGGTGGCGTCGCCGTGCCGCCTTACCTGCGTGCGCACGCCCGCCTGGAAATACGCCCGCTACGACGAGCGCGAGCGCGAGCTCTACGACCTCGCGCGCGATCCGCTCGAGCGCGACAACCTGCTCGCGGCCGGGAAGCCCGCGTCCCCCGCGGTCGACGCGCGCGCGGCCGAGCTCGACGCCATGCTCGGCCGCTATCGCGCGCTCTTCGCCTGACGCGGCCGCTCCCGCGGCGGACTGGCGCGACCGGCGCGCGTCAGTGCTCGGCGGGCAGGTCGGCGAGCCGGTACGTCTCGTCGATGGCCTTGGACTCGAGCTCGCGCCCGTCTGCGCGGGCCACCGCGCGCGCGGTGCCGACCACACGCACGACGTCGCCGCGGACCTCGCCCGTGACGAGGCGCGACTGCACGCGCGCGTCGTCGCGCGCGTCGACGCGATCGAGCGGGATGGCCTGCAGCCGCGCGAGCGCGCCTCCCGAAATTCGGATCGGCACCAGGGAGCTCCCCGAGAGCTTGCCGTCGGCCGAAGCGCCGCGGCTCGTGAGCAGCAGCAGCGTCGCCGTGGGGAGCTCGATGATGCGCCCGCTGGTGACGTCCGCGACGTTCACCGTCGTGAGCCTCCCTTGCCGGACGACGGCGACGGGGGTCTCGCCCGAGGCGTGCGCGAGCCAGGCCACCACCGCGCCGTCCCGGCTCCGTGCGCGCCAGAGCGTCCGCTCGCAGCTCGTCGCGAGCTCCGCGCGCAGCCGGAGGTGCTCGCAGATCCAGCGCGCGGTCGGCACCCGGAGCGGCGGCGCGAAGTCCTGGCGGAAGCCGAAGTACACGCCGCCGCTCTGGCTGCGTCGGAATTCGACCATCGCGCCCGAGCGCGTGCCCTCGCCGCCCTCCATCGCGCCGCGCCAGCGCAGCTCGGGGAGATCGCGCGCGGGCGCGACGAGGTCGCCGGCGTGCAGCGTGACCGCGGCCCCCTCGTCGTCCTCGATCTCCTGCAGCGCCGGCGACGCCGAAGCGGCCACCGGCAGCATCGCCTCCGTCGGCGGCTGCGCGTGCTGCGCGCGGCGAACGCGCGCGCGTCGGCAACCGCCCGAGACGCACATGGCGGCGAAGAGCAACGCGCAAGCTATTCGCCGCGAGGCAATTCCACTACGAGTGAGGGAGCTCATGAAACGCTTGGCTTCGTTACTGGGTGTAGTGGCGCTTGAGAAGGCTCGACACGGCGAAGCGACGCCGCGGAGGGGGGCGCACCGCGCGCGCCGCGCCGCGCTCGCCTGGTCTTCGGCCTTCGCCGTGACGGCGGGGCTGATCGCCGTCGGCTGCACCAGCGGCGGGAGCCAGACCGTGCCGCCCGTGACGACCAGCGGGTGTACCGCCGACGCCGATTGCCCCGACGGGCAGTGGTGCGCGACGGCGACGAGCACCTGCGTCCCCGGCTGCAAGAAGGACGGCGACTGCACCGCGGGCGGCGCCGCGATGACGTGCGACCTGTCCACGCACAGCTGTGTCGGCTGCACCGCCGACGCGAATTGCCCCGCGGGGCAGCTGTGCAGCGCCCAGCGGTGCGTGCCCGGCTGCACCGACGCGCACGCGTGCGACGGCGGCAAGGCGTGCTGCGGCGGCGCCTGCTTCGACACGACGAACGACGTCGATCACTGCGGCGGTTGCGGGGCGTGCCCCGGCGCGACGCACGCGAGCCTCGGCTGCACCGCCGGCGCCTGCACGATCGTCGCGTGCGACAAGGGCTTCACCGACTGCGACAAGACCGAGCAGAACGGCTGCGAGGTGAGCACCGACGGCGAGGCCGAGAACTGCGGCGCCTGCGGCACGGTCTGCGCCCTCGCCTCGGCCACCGCGCGCTGCTCGGCGGGCGCCTGCGTCATCGGCAGCTGCTCGGTCGGCCGCGCCGACTGCAACACGACCGCCGCCGACGGCTGCGAGGTCGACCTGCGCTCGGACGTCAACCACTGCGGCGACTGCGCGACGGCGTGCCCCGCGCCGCCCGGCGCGACGCCGTCGTGCGTCGCCGGCGCGTGTCACCTCGCCGCCTGCAAGTCGGGCTTCGCCGACTGCGACAAGGACACCTCGAACGGCTGCGAGATCGACCTGCAGGGCGACGTCGCCAACTGCGGCTCGTGCGGCAAAGCCTGCTTCGGCGTCGCGAACGCGGCGGCGAAGTGCAGCGCGGGCGTCTGCGGCGTCGGCGCGTGCAACCCCGGCTTCGCCGACTGTGACGGCTACAGCTGGAACGGCTGCGAGACCAACATCGGCACCGATCCGGCCAACTGCGGCGCCTGCGGCGCGGCCTGCCCCGCCGTGGCGAGCGGCGCGCTCACGTGCAACGCGGGCGTCTGCGGCGGCGCGGTCTGCTCGGCCGGCCACGCCGACTGCGACGCCGTGGCGGCGAACGGGTGCGAGGTCGACATCTCCTCGGACGCGGTGAACTGCGGCGTCTGCGCGAACAAGTGCCCCGCGCTGCCGCACGCGGCGCCCGCCTGCGCCTCGTTCGCCTGCGGGATGGGCGCCTGCGACGCCGGCTACGCCGACTGCTTCGGCGGCACGGCCGACGGCTGCGAGACCTCGCTGCTGACCGACCCGGATCACTGCGGCGCCTGCACCACGCCCTGCGCGGCCGTCGCGCACGGCTCGCGCGCGTGCGCCGCGGCGACGTGCGCCATCGGCGCCTGCGACTTCGGCCACGACGACTGCAACAAGGCGCTCGCCGACGGCTGCGAGGTCGCGCTCGCGACCGACGCGAACAACTGCGGCACCTGCGGCAACGTCTGCGCGGCGCTGCCGAACGCGCTCCCCGCGTGCTCGGGGAGCGCCTGCGGACTCGGGGCCTGCAAGCCGGGCTTCTCCGACTGCGACGGCAACCCCGCGAACGGCTGCGAGTTCGACACCTCCACCGACCCGAACAACTGCGGCGGCTGCGGCGTGAAGTGCGGCGCGGGGGCCTGCGTCGCGGGCGCCTGCGTCTGCTCGAAGAAGGTCCTGCTCATCGCCGACGACAGCGCGGCCGGCAGCGCGACGCTCGGCGCCGCGCTCACCGCGGCGGGCTACTCGGTCACGCAGACCGCCGTGCCGTCGTACCAGTACAACGGCACCAACCCGGCGCTCGCGGGCTTCGGCTCGGTCGTGCTCCTCGCCGGCGGCCCCGCGTCGACCTCGTACCAGACCGACATGCCGGTCGCCGGCCAGACGGCGATCGCGAACTACGTCGCCGCCGGCAACGGCCTCGTGCTCACCGAGTGGGCGACGTACCAGGTCGCCTCCGGCCACTGGGCCACGCTCGCGCCGCTGGTCCTCTTCAGCCGCACGGCGGCCTACAGCGGCCAGATCACCGCCGTCGCCGACCCGGCGCGCACGAGCCACCCGATCTGGGCGGGGCTCCCCTCGACCTTCACGTTCTCGGGCACCGGCAACGTCGGCGCCGCGATCGTGGGGCCCGGCATCTCGGTGCTCGCGAACAGCCCGCAGACGGTCGATCTGGTCGCCATCCGCGACGTCGCGGCCGGTCGCGTCGTCCACTTCGCGACCGCGGGCAACTACGCGCCGAACGGGTGGACGAACGCCAACGTGCAGAAGCTCATGGCGAACGCGGCGGGTTGGGTCGCCCGCTGCCAGTGATGATCTCGAGGAGACTTTCCATGCGTTCCCGTTTCTCCGCGATCCTCGCCGCCGCCGTCCTGCTCGCCACCGTCGGGGCGGATGCCCAGACCCGCACCTGGACCTCCACCGCCGACTTCAGCGGCGGCACCCTCGTGAACACGTCGGCGACGCGCGTCCCGAACGCGCTCGCGCTCGGTCCGACCGCGGTCTCGCAGACCCACTTCGTGTGGAGCACGAACTACCTCTACGGCTACACGGTCCGCCTCGACACGCTGACCGGCAAGCAGACGGGCCGCTACGACTCCGCGCTCGTCACGCTCAACGGCGTGGCGACCGGCGCGCGCCCCGCGCAGGAGTACTGCGACTTCGCGACCACCGGCAACTGCCCGGGCCGCGTCGCGGTCGACGCCAACGGCGACGTCTGGATCGTCAACCGCGCGTTCGGCCACCAGGGGACCGTCACCAAGTTCTCCGGCGACGTCACGCACTGCATCGACCGCAACAACAACGGCGTGATCGACACGTCGACCGACAAGAACGGCGACGGCGTCATCGACGTCAACCCCGCCGCGGGCGAGTACTTCGGCCAGAACGACGAGTGCATCATCACGACCTTCGCGGTCGGTCCGAACAACGTCTGGCCGCGCGGCGTCGCCGTCGACAAGAACGGCAAGATCTGGGTCTCGACGTTCTCCGACGGCAAGGTCTACCGCTACAACCCGAACGATCCGGTCGCCCTCGAGGCCACCGTCACGGTGGGCAACAACCCGTACTCGCTCGCCACCGGCGGCGACTACCTCTTCGTGTCGAACTCGGCGGCGACCGGCGGCACCAAGCGCGTGCACATCGCCACGCTCGCGGTCACCAGCGTGGCGTGTCCGGGCACCTACGGCATCGTCGGTGATCCCGGCGGCACGGTCGCGTGGCTCGGCGGCTACTACACGGGCGCCGGCCTGTACAAAGCCGACTTCGCCGCCAACACCTGCTCCCTCGTCGCCACCGGGACGCAGGTCACGGCGATGACCCTCGACCTCACCGGCAACGTGTGGGCCGCGGGCTACAACGCCGCGTCGGTGCACAAGATCAGCCCGGCGGGCGTGCTGCTCGGGACCTACCCGTCCGGTGGCAACAACCCGCACGGCCTCTCGGTCGACTTCCAGGGGAACGTCTGGGTCGTCAACGACGGCTCGGCCACGATGGCGAAGCTCAACCCCAACACCGGGGCGATGATCGGCAACTACACGATCGGCGGCCCCGGCGTGCCGAACGCCACGCCGTACCTGTACAGCGATTTCACCGGCGTGCAGATCGATCGGCAGGCCCCCTACGCCCGCCTCGGCACCTGGTCGAACGTGTTCGACGGCGGCGCCGCGAAGATCCCGTGGCTCAACGTCACGTGGAACACCGAGCCGGCCGGCGCGATCCCCACGGGCACCAGCGCCACCTTCGGCGTGCGCGCGTCCGACTCGGTCGCCGGCCTCTCGTCCGCCGCCTACGTCCCCGCGACCAGCGGCACGGCGCTGAGCGGCGTCGTCGGTCGCTACGTGCAGGTGCAGGCCAAGGTCGCCGGCCCCGGCTACGCGACCCCGATCCTGTCCGACGTGACGGTCGCCGGCCCCTGCGGCGGCGCGGTCGGGCCGTCCTGCTGCGTCTCCGACGCCGACTGCGTCGACGCGAACGCGTGCACCACCGACACCTGCCCCGTCCCCGGCGGCGCGTGCCAGCACGCGGTGGTCGCGACCTGCTGCCTCGCGAACAAGGACTGCAACGACGGCGACGTCTGCACCGACGACAGCTGTCCTTCGGCGGGCACCACCTGCAGCTTCGTCCGGCGCGCCGGCTGCTGTACCACCAACGCCGACTGCGCCGACGCCGACCCCTGCACGGTCGACCTCTGCTCGGGCCCCGGCGGCACCTGCTCGCACCCGGCGATCACCGGCTGCTGCAAGACGAACGCGGACTGCACCAGCGCGAGCGCCTGCACCACCTCGACCTGCCCGGCGCCCGGCGCGCTGTGCAAGACGACGCCGAAGGCCGGCTGCTGCACGGCCGACAAGGACTGCGCCGACACCGACGCCTGCACCGACGACAAGTGCAACCTCGCCACCGGCGCCTGCACCAACGTCAAGGTCATCGGCTGCTGCAACAAGGACGGCGAGTGCAACGACGGCAAGGCCTGCACGAAGGACACGTGCAGCGGCCCTGGCGGCTCGTGCCAGGCGACGGCGATCGCCGGCTGCTGCAACGTCGACGGCGACTGCAACGACGGCAACCTCTGCACCACCGACACCTGCAGCGGCGCGGGCGGTAGCTGCGTGGCGACGCCGATCGCGAACTGCTGCGCGACCGCCGGCGACTGCGACGACGGCGACGCCTGCACCACCGATACCTGCCCGACGCCGGGCGGCGCCTGCGTGCACACGGCGAAGGACGCCTGCTGCCACACCACCGCCGACTGCGATGACAAGGACCGCTGCACCAAGGACGTCTGCCCGGCCCCCGGCGCGGCGTGCACGCACGCGGCCGTCGACAGCTGCTGCGCCACCAACACCGACTGCCCCGGCGGCACCTGCACGGGCGGCTGGTGCACGCCCGGCGTCGACGCGGGCGTGGACGCGCCGGCCGACACGGCGCCGATCGACACCGGCGTCGACGCCTCGACCGAAGACACGGCCCTCCCGGCCGACACCTCGCCGGCGCCGACCGGCGAGCTCGCGGGCGGCGGCTGCGGCTGCGAGGTGCCTGGCGGCTCGCACTCGACGAGCAGCGGGCTCGCGGGCGCCGCCTTCGCGACGGCGCTGCTGCTCGGTTCGCGGCGTCGTCGCCGCGGCTGAGCGCGCGCCGGTCCCGGTCGAGAGGCCGGGCGTCGACGGAGAGCCCCTCGCGGGGCTCTCTGCTTTTTGTCGCCTCGACGCGCGGGACGGACCCGCGCAGCACGCCTCGCGCGCGGCGGCCGGCCGGTCCCGCGTAGGGCGCGCTACGGGCTCATCTCGTACGCGTCGCAGAGCGGGTGGACGTGCTCGTCCCAGATGCGCTGGAACCGCCCGGGATCGGCGGGCGGCTTCATCATCATGCGCTGGCAGAGCTCCATCTGGCGCGGCGTGCTCGTCGGCTTCGAGAACAGCTGCAGCGCGAACTTCGAGAAGTCGCGCACCATGAAGTCGAAGATCTGCTCCAGCAGATCGTCCGAGAGCTCGTCGCGGTGCAGCTCGCGGTACTCGATGAGCAGCTGGCCGTAGGCCACCAGCGTGAGCACCTCGCCGAGCGAGAGCAGGAAGTCGATGTCCTTCTGCTGCAGCGCCGTCGCGCTCGGATCGCTCACCGACGCGATCAAGAACTGCTTGAACACGTCGATCTGCTTCTTGAAGACCGTGACGTTCGGCGTGCTCACCTTCGCGTAGGCGAGCTGGAAGTCGTGGAACTGGATCTTGCCGAGCCCCTTCGTCTCCCCCTGGTGGAAGAGGAAGTCGTCGTTGCGCGCCTCGTGCACACTCGGGATCTCGGGGAACGTGCCGGGGTTGAAGAAGTAGTTCTTCATGAACTTGACGATGAGCGCCATGTTCACGTGCACCGTGCCTTCGAGCTTCGGCAGCGCGCGGATGTCGCGCGTGGCGATCTCGAAGTAGGTGTCCTTCTCGAACCCCTTGGCCGCGATCACGTCCCAGAGCAGGTCGATGACCTGCTCGCCCTGGGTGGTGACCTTCATCTTCACCATCGGGTTGAACAGCAGGTAGCGGCGGTCCTCCGCCGAGGCGGTGCGCATGTAGTCCGAGGCGCGGCGCGCGAAGCACTTCATGGTCACGAGCCGGCAGTACGCGTCGACGAGCAGCTGCCGCACGTGCGGGAACTCGGTGACGTGCTTGCCGTAGAGCACGCGGTTCTCGGCGTGCTTCAGCGCCTCGTAGAACGCGTGCGTGCAGATGCCGATCGACGCCCAGCCGAGGTTGAACTTGCCGACGTTGACGGTGTTCAGCGCGGAGTCCCACGCGTCCTGGCCGGTCGAGAGGATGTCCTCGTCGGTCACGCGGCAGTCGTGCAGCCGGTACTCGGCCACGTACGACTGCACGTTCACCACGTTCTGCACGAGCTCGTAGCCGGGCTGCTTCGGGTTCGCGGCGAAGAAGACGAACTCGCCGGTGTCGGTCTTCTTGGCGAACGTCGACACGAGGGCCGCCTCGTTCGCGTTGCCGATGTAGTATTTCGAGCCGTTCGCGACCCAGGTGCCGTCGCCCTTCGGCGCGAGCGTGAGCTCGGTCGAGTACAGGTCGGCCCCGTGCGCGCGCTCGGAGAGGCCGAAGGCGAAGATCCCGCCCTCCTTCAGCAGCGCGGCGGTCTTCGTCTTCGCGGCCTCGTTCGTCCCCATCCAGATCGGGCCGAGCCCGAGGATGCTGACCTGCCACGTGTACCAGTAGTGCAGCGCGTAGAACGCGGTGATCTCGCTGAAATCGCAGTTGCGCGCGGTGTCCCAGCGCGTGGCCGGATCGCCCTCGGCGTACTGCGACGGCGTGAGCAGCTTCGAGAAGATCCTCTCCTTCGCGACGAACTCGAGGAAGTCGGCGTACCAGACGCGCTCGCGATCGTCCTTCTTGAGGCGGACCTTCCCCTTCGCCTCGAAGAACGCGATCGTCTTGCGCATCAGCTCGGCCGACTCGGCGTCGAGGTGCTTCGGGGCGTAGCTCTTGGGGTTCAGCAGGATCATCGGCGCCTCCCTCGGGGATCTCCCCGTAGTCGGCGCGCAGCATGAGGCCGCGCGTCGAGCGGCGGCAATCCGGAGCGCCCGACGTCACGCGCAAGACCTCCGATACCGTCACCCCGCACGGCGTCGGCGCTGGCGCCGGGGAGGTGACGGCCGAGCCGATGCGCTCAGCGGAGGTTGCTCACCGAGTTCTTCGCCGTGTCGTGCTTCGTCTTGAGCACGTTCGAGATCGACGAGAAGTCGTGGGCGAGGACGTTCACCACGATCGGCATCCCGACCTCGTTGCCGACCGCGTCGGCCGCGACGTCGGTCCAGGCGATGTACACGACGTTGCCGCTCGTCGCGACGCCGCAGCTGCGGTTGGCCCAATGGCTCGCGCCGACGTGCTTCTTCGCGCGCGCCTCGTCGATCGGCCCCTCGCTCGGCTCGATCACCGTCGGCGTGAGCAGATCGCCGTCCTTCTGCACGAAGAGCACCGTCGTGCGCGGCCCGGCCTGCGCGACCATGGCGTTCCCCTTCGCGTCGAACGTGACCGCGCTGCACGACCCCTCGTCGGCGCGCGGCCCGCGCACGAGCGTCTTGCCGTCCCACACGTAGAGGCTGCCGTCGGCCTGCTGGATGGCCACGCGCTCGCCGACGCCGTCGCTCCAGACCGCGACCGGGACCCCCTGCACCGGCGCCACCTGCGTCGTGCCGCCGCCGAGCGTGACGCGCAGGTCACCGTTCGAGCCGGGGAGGGCGCTCGAATACGAGGCCGCCGGCGCCTTGAGCGCGGGGGCGAAGAAGAGCGAGGCGGTCTGCGCCGTGTCGTTGGCCCTGGTGTCGACGACCATCCCGGCCCGCACGTGAACGGCGGTGAGCAGGTTCAGGTTCGCCACGTCGTAGGCCGTGACCCACGCCTCGTCGCTGCCGAGCGTGACCGCGAGCCCCTGGTTCACCTTCTCGCCGAACGTCGAGCCCTGCGTCTGCTTGGCGATCGTGAAGTTCGTGCTGAGGCGCGCCGAGCTGATCACCGCGCCGCCGGGGAGCGCGGCGCCGAGCAGCGTGAGCGACTGGTCCTGGTTCTCGAGCACGACGTGGAAGTCGTCCCCGAGCGAAGAGGCGGAGACGACGTGCGTCGGCTTCTTCGGATCCTTGAGCTCCGCAGGGGCGAGCAGCGTCGTCACCTTGCCCGGATCGCTCGCCGCGAGCCCGACGAAGAGCGCGCGCGACTGCTCGGTCAGCCCGAGCCACGGGTCGCCGCACCCCTCGCAGCGGAGCGTGTAGGCGACCATCGCGCCCGCCTTGCCCGCGGCGATCGCGAGGCTCGACACGCCGTGCGCCGGATCGAGCAGCGGCGCGTCCGAGGCGTCGCTCGCATCGCCCGCGTTCGCGGCGCCCGTGTCGTTGCCCGTGTCGGCGGCGCCGGAGTCGCCCGCATCGGGCGGGGTCGTCGCGCAGTTGCTCGGATCGGACGAAGACGACGACGAGCAGGCCGCGAGCACGAAGAGCGCGGGGAGAAGGGCGAGGGGGCGAACGCGAGGCGTGCGGAGAGCGCGGAGAGCGCGAAGGAAGTTCATGGGGGGACGGCGACGTCAGCAACATCGACGCCAACGCAACCCCGCACGCGCACGCGCCGCCGCTCGCGATCGTCTTTGTTCGCGAGCCTGATCGTCGTGTCGGGCGCGCGGCGTCGAGCGCGGCGAAACGCCACGAGCGAGGTCGCGCCCGCGCCGCGAGCGCTTCGCTGCGCGAGCGGTACAGCGCGCTGAGATCGAGCGTGAACGCGCCCTTCCAGCCGCCGTAGCCGCCGACGAACACGGAGTACGTCGACCCGCTCGTGACCGGCCTCGTGAGCGTGTCGAGCGGCGTCTTGGTCTTGCTCGCGCAGGCGAGCTCGGTGCCGCCCACGCACGCGCCGCCGCGCGCGTAGATCAGCGGGCTCGTGGTCGCCGTCCCCGTCGCCGTGATCTTCGCCGTCATCGTGCCGGTCACGTGCGAGGTCACGGCGTACACGCGATCGAGCCCGGTGCCGGTGCAGCCGGTCGAGCCGTAGGTGTTCGCGTACGTCGCCGTCGAGCCCGCGATGCTGACCGCTGCTCCGGGCCACACGTGCGTCTCGAGGCCGGGGCACGCGCCGGGGCTCGGCGGGTCGCCCTCGGGGACGCAGGCGTTGCCGCAGCCGTCGGCCGCGGTCTTGTTGCCGTCGTCGCACGCCTCGCCGGGGTCGACCTTGCCGTCGCCGCAGAACGGCCCCGGCGCGAGGTGGAACGTCAGCAGGAACGAGCCCTCGGCGCCGGCCTTGCCGTCGGCGAAGACGTAGTACGTCTTGCCGGTGAGCACGTTGAACGAGCGCGTCTCGGTGCCGCCCACGCCGGTGGTCTCGCCGCACGCGAGCTGCGGGCGCCGCGTCGATCGGAGCGCCGTCGGTCGCGACCTCGTCGGCGTCGGCGTCCGCGTCCGCGTCCGCGCCCGTGTCGTCGGGCGGCGAGAGCGTGTCGGGCGCGCCGGTGTCGACGTCGGGGAGGCAGGGGCCGCACTCGCTGAACGCGAGGCCGTCGGCGGCGCACTGCTTCGTCCCCTCGCTGAAGTCCTGGCACCGGCAGAACACGTAGGCGTCGGGCGTGCACTTCCCCGCGAGCTACCGGATCTTCTGCATCGATGGCTGCATCTCGTACAACTACTACGAGAAGGACTACCTCCCGCTGAAGAGCGGCGGCACGAAGAACCTCGACCTGATCACCAACGGCCTCGAGGCCCCCTCGTACCGCTCCGGCTACGCGCTCGGGAAGTTCTCCGCGAAGCTGATCGACGGCTCGTTCCCCTCGTACGTCGACCTGCTCAAGGCCGCGGCCGCGACCGATCCGATGCGCGTCGTCGACGGCGAGGTCGACAACGTGTGGGCCCCCGCGAAGACGCCGATGACGGTGCGCTGAGCCGCTACTCCGCCATCGCCGGCTGCGCGCCCGCCCCCGCCGCCCCCGAAGCAGCGTCGTCCGCTTCGTCGGCGGCGGCTCGGGCGCTCTGCTTCTGGTGATCGCGCGCGAGGAGCACGTAGAGCGACGGCACCACGAAGAGCGTGAAGAGCGAGCCGATGCTCATCCCTCCGACGAGCACGATGCCGATCGAGTTCCTGGCCGCCGCGCCCGCGCCGGTGACCAGGGTCAGCGGGAAGTGACCGGCCACGGTCGCGACGGTGGTCATCAGGATCGGCCGCAAGCGCGTCGTGGCCGCGGCCTGCACCGCCGCGAGCTTGTCGAGCCCGAGGCGCTGCTGCGCGTTGGCGAATTGCACGATCAGGATGGCGTTCTTCGACACCAGGCCGACCAGCGTGACCAGGCCGACCTGCGAGTAGATGTTGAGCGTGCTCGTCCACCCCTCGGTCGCCTTGAAGTGCAGCCCCGGCGGGCCGGCGAACTTCAGGAACGTGAAGATCATCGCGCCGAACATCGCCAGCGGCACCGACCCCGCCAGCACCACCAGCGGATCTCGGAACGAGTCGAACTGCGCCGCGAGCACGAGGAAGATCAGCACCAGCGCGAGCCCCATCGCGGGGAGGAACTTGCCGCCCTCCTTGCGCAGCTGGCGCGACTCGCCGGTGAAGTCCACGCGGTAGCTCGCCGGCAGGATGCGCGCGGCGGTCTGCTCGATCGCGCGCAGGCCGTCTTCCAGCGAGCGGGTCGCGACGCCGGAGATCTTCACCGCGTTGAGCTGCTGGAAGCGGTTGAGCGTGCGCGGCTCGACCCCCTCGTGGATGGTCGCGATGGCGTCGAGCGGGATCAGCCGCCCACCCGGCCCGGTGACGTGGATGGCCGAGAGCTGCTGCGGCGTCAGGCGCCCCTGGCGCTCGATCTGCGCGATGACCTTGTACGCGCGCCCGTCGAGGTCGAAGCGGTTGACGAAGTTGCCGCCGAGCATCGCCGCGAGGTCGCCGCCGACCTGCTGCATGCTCAGCCCCATCGACGCGGCGCGATCGCGATCGATCACGAGCTCGGCGCGCGCCTGATCGATCTTCACGTCGACGATCGGCGGGAAGGCGAACTGCCCGCTCTTGGTCGCCTCCTGCACGATCTGGTCGGCGTAGCGCACGATCTCGTCGTGGCTCGCGGTCGACGCGATGACGACCTCGACCGGGAACGTCCCGGGGCTCGGGAGCGCGGGCGGGAGCAGCGCCGGCGCGCGCACGCCGGTGATGCGCGCGAGCCGCGGGCCGACGTCGCCCTGGATGGCGTAGATGTTGCGCTTTCGCTCGTCCCAGGGCTTCACGAGCATGCCGCCGAAGCCGCCGCTCGGCAGCGTGAGCTGGAAGCTGTGATCGAACTCGGGGGTCGCCTCGTACTCCTTCTCGACCTGCTCGGTGTACGGCAGCACCTGCTCGATGCTCGCGTTGGCCGGGACGTCGAGCGCCGTGAAGACGACCCCTTGGTCCTCCACCGGCGCGAGCTCCTTCGGCGAGAACAGGTACATCGGCACGACGAGCAGCGTGAGCAGGATCCAGACGCCGTACACGAGGCCGCGCGCGCGCAGCGTGCCGGCGACCAGCCGGCCGTAGAACGCGCGCAGCCGATCGAAGTCGCGCTCGATCCGCCGCGCGAGCCAGCCTCGGTTCGCGTGCGAGCCGAGCAGCCGCGACGACATCATCGGCGAGAGCGTCAGCGCCACCACGCCCGAGATCAGCACCGCGCCCGCGAGCGTGAAGGCGAACTCGCGGAAGAGCGCGCCCGTGAGGCCGCCCTGGAAGCCGATCGGCACGTACACCGCGGCGAGCGTGATCGTCATCGCCACGATCGGCCCGACCAGCTCGCGCGCCCCCTCGATCGCGGCCTTGCGCGCGCTGGCGCCGTCGCGCAGGTGGCGCTCCACGTTCTCGACCACGACGATCGCGTCGTCGACCACCAGGCCGACCGAGAGCACGATCGCGAGGAGCGTGAGCAGGTTGAGCGTGAAGCCGAACACCTGCATCAGGAACATGCCGCCCACCAGCGAGAGCGGGATGGCGACCACCGGGATCAGCACGGTGCGCATCGAGCCGAGGAAGAGGAAGATCACCACGATGACGATCCCGATCGTCTCGAGCAGCGTCTTGACGACCTCGGCGATCGCGGTGTCGATGTACTTGGTGGCGTCGAAGGCGATGCGCGCCTGCATGCCGCTCGGCAGCTCCTTCTGCAGCGCGTCCATCTCCTTGCGCACCTGGGCGATCACGTCGACGGAGTTGGCGGTCGGCAGCACCCACACGCCCATGAACACGGCGCGCTCGCCCGAGAAGCGGACCTCTTGATCGTAGGTGTCGGCGCCGAGCACGACGTCGGCGATGTCCTCGAGGCGAACGAGCGTCGCGCCCGAGCGGCGCACCACCAGGCGCTTGAACTCGTCGACCGTGTGCAGATCGGTCGACGCCGTCAGGTGCAGCTGCACCAGGGCGCCCTTGGTCTCGCCGACCGCCGCGAGGTAGCTGTTCTCCGCGAGCGCCTGGCGCACCTGCGCGGGGCTCACGCCGAGCGCGGCCATGCGCTCCGGCTTCAGCCACGCGCGAAGGGCGAAGGTGCGCCCGCCGAGGATCTCCGCGCGCTGCACGCCGGGGATCGCCGTGAGGCGCGGCTGCACGACGCGGATCAGGTAGTCGGTGACCTGGTTGGGCGCGAGGATGTTCGAGCCGAAGCTCAGGTACATCGACGCGAACGCGGAGTCGCTCGGCACGATCGCGATCGCCGGGATCTCCGCCTCGGGCGGGAGATCCGCGCGGACCTGCGCCACGCGCGTGTCGATGTCGGCGAGGGCGGCGGCTGCGTTGGCGTCGACCTCCAGCCGCACCTGGATGGTGGAGAGCCCCTGGACGCTCTGCGACTCGATGTAGTCGATGCCGCTCGCGGCCGCGATCGAGCGCTCGAGCGGCGTGGTGACGAAGCCGCGCACCAGATCGGCGCTCGCCCCGACGTAGACCGTCGTGACCGTGATCGTGGCCGCCTCGATCTTCGGATACTGGCGGACGTTGAGCGTGCGGATGGCCTGCACCCCGGCGATCAGGATGATCAGGTTGATGACCAGCGCGAGCACGGGGCGCTTGATGAAGAGGTCGGTCGGCTTCACGCGCGCCTCACTTCACGGGTTCGAGGGGTAGGCCGGGCGAAGGCTCAGCGGTTCTCCGGCCGCGGGGCGCTCGAAGCGGGTTGCGCCGCGTGCTCGTCGACCTCGACGCGCGCGCCGTTGCGCAGCTTGAAGGCCCCGGCGACCACCACCTCGTCGCCGGCCTGGACCCCTTGCTCGATCGCGACGAAGTCGCCGCGCATCTCGCCCGCGCGCACGAACTGCTGACGCACGAACTTCGCCGGCGCGCCGCCGGGCCCCGCGCGCTGCTCGATCACGAACACCGAGTCGCCGAACGAGGCGTGCAGCAGCGCCGTCGCGGGGAGGGCGATCACGCCGCGCTGCTCCGGCAGCACGACCGCGACGTCGACGAACATCCCCGGCCGCAGCACGTGCGAGGGATCGGGCGTCGAGGCGCGCACGTTGAGCGCGCGCGCGACCGGGTCGACCGTGGGGTCGATCGCCCCGACGGTGCCGCCGACGAGCCCCTCGACGCCGCGCACCGCGAGGCGCACCTTCGTGCCGGGCTTCACGACGGCCAGGTGCTCCTGGGGCACCGAGAAGTCGACGTACTGCGCGTCGGTCGACTCGAGGTCGGTGATCGGCGTCCCCGGGTTCAGGTACTGCCCGAGGTTCACCGCGCGGATGCCGAGCTTGCCGGCGAACGGCGCGCGCACGATCTTGCGCTCGATCTGCGCGGCGAGCGCGGCGGCGTCGGCCGCGGCCACCGCGAAGGCGGAGCGATCCGTCTCGAGCTGCGTCCGCGGCAGCGAGCCGGTCGCGACGAGCGACTCGGTGCGGGCGAGCGTGGTGGCCGCGAGGGCGCGCCGGGCGCTCGAGGCGGCGAGCTGCGCGCGCTCGACGTTCGCATCGAGCTCGAGGAGCGGGTCCCCCTTCTCGACGTGCGCCCCCGACTCGAAGCGGATGCGCGTGATCACGCCGGGCACCTCGCTGCTGATCGTCACGCCGCGCATCGTCGCGACGCTGCCGACCGCCTTGAGCAGCGTCTCCCAGCGCGCCTCGGTCGCGCGCGCGGTCGCGACGTGCTCGGGCGGAGGGCCCGCGGCCTGCGCCGCCTTCCCGGTGCCGATGAGGAGCCGGATCTGCGCGACCTTCACGAGCGCGAGCCCCGCGACGATCGCGACCACGCCGATCACTGGGAGATAGCGCCGCACGCGAGTCCGATGCCTCGACGCGCGCGACCATGTCGACGCGGCCGTTCGCCGCCCTCGGCGCCCGTCAGCCGTCGTCGACCGGCGCTTTCGCGGGCGAGCCGAGCCCCGTGAGCCGGGAAGGCTTGAAGCTCGACAGCAGGATCATGGTCACCAGCAGCGCGAGCTGCCCGACGCTCGACGCGTCGACGCGAAGCGAGAGCGAGGCGTAACGCTCGTCGGCGAGCGCCCCGAGGCCGTGCCCCCGCGCGAGCTCGGCGCAGGTGTCGACCCAGGGGCCGAGCGCGACGATGCCGTAGACGATCATCGCGACCGTGGCCGCCCACTTGAACGTGAGCCAGTCGTGCTTGAACCACCCCCAAGGCGTGCCGAGCGCGAAGAGCAGGCCGGTGAAGAGCGACACGAGGCACGCGGGGACGATCACGAGGCGATCGACCCACTGCAGCGTCGTGCGGATGACCACGAGGCCGTCGCTCGTCGCGGGGTGGCGGTGGAGGAGCGCGCCGACCAGGAGCGACGCCACGCCGCCGATCCAGAGCGAGGCGGAGAGCACGTGCACCGCGAGGAGCAGCTTGCGCGAGGTGCGGCCGAGCGGGGTCATGCGGTACGGGCGCGTGCGGCGCGTGCGGCGGGCCAGCGTACCGCATCGGTCGACCGCGCCGCGTGCGCGCCGGACGCGCGGCAGGGGCCGGAGTGGGTGCGACACGCCTGCCGACGCCGCTCGCGCCGGCTCCCTCGTCCGTACTAGAATCCGCCGGATGCCGCGTCTTCGCCGTGCCTGCGCGCTGGCGCTTCTCGGGATGCTCGGGATGCTCGGGTGCTCGGGCGGCAGCAGCGACGCCTCGGCCGACGACGCCGCCGGCGACGTGCCCGCCGACACGAGCCCTGCGAGCGACGGCGCGCCCGACGCCGCCCCCCTCGACGGCGCCTCCGACGCGCCGCCCGACGCGCCGGTCTTCCCGACCGACGACGGAGGCATCAACGACTACCCGCTCCCCGCGATCCCCGCGGCCTGCACGCGCGCCGCCGTGTTCGCCTACGCGCCGAACGGCTACGCGAAGCTGCTCGACGCCCTCGCGGCCGACGCGACCGCCTGCGCGGACTACTACGTCCACGTCGCCGCCGATCCGATCGACAAGACGCAGCCTCGCGGCGCCACCGTCCCCAACGCCATCCGCGCGCGCGCGGGGCGCTTCCACGCGGTCGCGGAGTTCAACTGGACGGCCTGGACGGGCACCTCCGTGGCCTCGCTCACGTGGCTCGAGAAGGGGGTCGAGTTCCGCAACCGGATGACCAAGGCCGGCTACAACATCGACCGCGGCGACACCTGGGCGATCGTCGAGCTCCCCGCGACCGTGCGCACCGACGTCAACCAGCGCGGCTTCGTGCGCGATCTGCTCCACGGCCTGCACGCCGGCGACATCGGCGCGACG
Organism: uncultured delta proteobacterium; assembly: GCA_903923175.1. GTDB lineage: Bacteria > Myxococcota_A > Polyangia > Polyangiales > JADJMO01 > CAIXWQ01. The sequence goes on from CAIXWQ010000876.1 coordinate 24,619, forward strand.
CCGCGGCAGGGCTTCGCGCTGTTGCCGTCGGCCCCGCAGGCGACGCCCGTCTTCTCGACGCTCGCGTCGTTCCGCACGCAGACCGAGACCTTCCTCTCCGACGCGGCCTTCTGGACCGAGCTCGGCGCCGCGACGATCGGCTTCGGCCAGGAGGCGTGGGTCGACCCGGCGAAGACGTGCGTGAACGGCTCCACGATCTCGGCGCTCTCGGACCACGTGAACGCGTACGCCGAGTACCCGGCCGTCCTCGCGGCCAACGGCCCGGTCGGCGCCGCCGCCGCGCGCACGACCCTCGCGGCGACGTATTTCCCGATCCTCAACGCCGCGTACACGAGCTCGACGTACCTGACGGCGAGCCTGCCGCTCGCGCAGATGCAGGCCTTCGAGAGCCTGCAGATCTACGCCTCGCGCAGCTTCGCCGACACGCACCCGACCCCGGGCCGGCGCGTCGGGTTCCTGTGGGACGAGACGGCCAAGGCGCCGCTCGCGACCGACCTCGCCGCGCTCGCCCAGCGGCTCGCGTCGGCGCTGCACCTCGCCTACGACCCCGCCGGCACCGCGGCGCTCGCCTGCTCGCCCTCCGGCGCGACGACCAGCTGCATGTGCCAGGCGGGCGGCCTGTTCAACGACCAGTGGAGCATGTACTCGACCTGGTGAGGCCCGCGCGCGTCGCGCGAGCGCGTGCTATGGCGGACGCATGTCGATGCAAGAGCGCTTGCGCCAGCATCAGGCCGAGCTCGACGCCGCGCTGCTGCGCGCCGCGCGCATGGCGCACGACGAGCTGAACGGCAGCCTGTTTCGCCGCAAGCTGCGCGCGCCGACGTTCGCGCTGCTCGACGCGCAGGGGCTCCTCGGGCGGTGGAACGGCGCGCTGCGCACGCTGGAGATCCAGCGCCGCCTGCTGCTCGATCACCCGTGGGGCGTGGTGCTCGAGGTGCTCAAGCACGAGATGGCGCACCAGTACGTGCACGAGGTGCTCGGCGTGCACGACGAGGCGGCGCACGGCCCGGCCTTCCGCGCCGTCTGCGCGAAGCACGCGATCGACCCAGCGGCGACCGGCCTCCCCGAGGCGGGCGCGCCGACCGACGACGAGCAGCGCGTGCTCGAGCGGATCGCGAAGCTGCTCGCGCTCGCCGAGAGCCCCAACGAGCACGAGGCGCGCGCCGCGATGGCCGCCGCGCAGAAGCTGATGCTGCGCCACAACCTGGATCGGCCCGCGCAGGAGGCCGCGCGCGGCTACGCGTTCCGCCACCTCGGCGCCCCGACCGGGCGCATCTCCGAGCACGAGCGGCTGCTCGCCACCATCCTCTCGGAGCACTTCTTCGTCGAGACGATCTGGGTGCCGGTCTGGCGCGTGCTCGAGCAGAAGCGCGGCAGCGTGCTCGAGGTCTGCGGCACGCCCGCCAACCTGGAGATGGCCGCCTACGTCCACGCGTTCCTCACGCACACCGCCGACGAGCTCTGGCGCGCGCACAAGCGCGAGCTCTCGATCGACGGCGATCGCGATCGCCGCGTGTTCTTCGCGGGCGTGATGAGCGGCTTCCAGGAGCAGCTCGCCTCGCAGAAGACGCGCTCGCGCGAAGAGGGGCTGATCTGGCTCGGCGATCCGGGGCTCTCGGAGTTCTATCGCAAGCGCAACCCGCACGTGCGCATGGTCCGCTTCGGCGGCGGCCCGCGCACCGAGGCGCGCGAGCACGGGCGCGCCGCGGGGAGGCAGATCGTGCTGAACAAGCCGGTCGCGAGCGGCGCGACGTCGCGGGGCAAGCTGCTCGGGCGCTGAATCGGCGCGCGTTCGTGAAGAAGCGCGCGCGCCCCCCTTGAGGTCGCCCTCATCGTCGCTAGCTTCCGGGCCCATGCGACAGGTCTGGATCACGCGCGCCGGCAAGCCCGAAGTCCTCGAAGTGAAGGAGGCGCCCGATCCCACGCCGGGCGAGGGGCAGGTGCGCATCCGGGTGCGCGCGGCCGGGATCAACTTCGCCGATCTGATGGCGCGCGTCGGCATGTACCCCGACGCGCCGAAGATCCCGTGCGTGGTCGGCTACGAGGTCGCCGGCGAGATCGACGCGGTGGGCGCCGGGGTCTCGGGCGCCGACGCGCTGAAGCCGGGCGACCGCGTCTTCGGCATGCCGAAGTTCGGCGGCTACACCGACACGCTGGTGCTCCCCGCCGCGCAGGTCTTCAGGCTCCCTTCGGCGATGACGTTCGAGGAGGCCGCGGCGCTCCCGGTCGCGTACCTGACGGCGCACCACATGATGTTCGTGGTGGGCAACCTGCGTCAGGGCGGGAAGATCCTGATCCACTCCGCCGCGGGCGGCGTCGGCGTCGCGGCGGTGCAGCTCGCGAAGACCAAGGGGGCCGAGATCTTCGGCACGGCGTCGAAGTCGAAGCACGACTTCCTGCGCGAGATCGGCGTCGCGCACCCGATCGACTCCGCGGAGGACATCGGGCCGCAGGTGCGGGCGATCTGCGGAGAGCGCGGCGTGGATCTGATCCTCGATCCGGTCGGCGGCCCCTCGTGGCGCGAGGGGTACGACCTGCTCGGCAGCGCCGGCCACCTGGTCGCCTTCGGGCTCTCGGCGGCGTCGTCGGGGAAGTCGCGCTCGCTGCTCACCGCGATCGGCCAGATCGTCCGCGCGCCGCGCTTCAACCCGCTCAAGCTGATGGACGCGAACAAGACCGTCTCCGGCGTCAACATGGGGCACCTGTTCGATCGGCTCGATCTGCTGAAGCCGCAGTTCGAGGCGCTGCTCGCCATGTACGAGCGCGGCGAGATCAAGCCGCACGTCGACCGCACGTTCCCCTTCGCCGAGGCCGCGGCGGCGCACCACTACCTCCACGACCGCAAGGCCAAGGGGAAGGTGCTGCTGGTGCCGTAGGGGAGGCCCCGCCTCGATCCGCCGCGAGGCGGCCGCCTTCCCCCGGCCCGTTCCCCCCGCACTCGGGGGCAAGGGGAGAGCGAGGCGGCAGGTGACCCGCTTTGCGCCGTGCTAAAGGCCCCGGCGCCATGGCGAAGGAATCGGTTCGGCCCCCGGCTTCGGCCAAAAAGGGCAGTGTCTCGGGTGGAGCGGGTGGAGCGGGGAGCAAGGGCGCGAGCAAGCCGCCGCCGGCTGCCGAGATCGTCGGCGACCGGCCGAAGGTCCAGCCGCCCGCGCTCCCGGTGAAGACGCTCGCCACGCGGCTCGGCATCCCGGTGCTGATCCTCTGGATTCTCGCCGGCCTCGCCCACAACCGGTGGGTCACGCTGGTCGTCGGCCTGCTCACGGTCGCAGCGCTCGGGCTCGTCTGGTGGGTCTGGAACTTCGCCAGCAAGACCAAGCGCGTGGCGAACCTCGTCGGTGGCGCGACCACCAAGGAGGAGCGTCAGGAGGCGATCGAGAAGATCGACAAGGAGTTCAAGAAGGGCGACGCGGCGGCGACGTTCGCGAAGGCCCAGCTCCTGATGCACGAGAACCCGCGCCAGGCGCTGGAGGTCCTCGAGTCGATCGATCTCGCCAAGGTGGTGCCGGCCGTCGCCGACGAGGCGCGCGCGCAGCGGGCGATGATCCACCTGCTGCTGGGCGAGACGCAGCCCGCGCGCAAGCTGGTCGATCCGATCGACATGCAGCGCCACCCGGACACGAAGGCCAAGGCGACGCTCGCCGCGGTCGTGGCCGAGGCGTGGTCGCGCACCGGTCAGGCCAAGAAGGCCATCGAGCTGCTCGGCATGTTCGACCTGAACGATCCGACGCTCGCCGACCTGAAGCCGGGCATCCTGCGCGCGCAGGTCTTCGCGTACGGCGCCGTCGACGATCTGAAGCAGGCGCGCAGCTGCATGCACCAGCTCGCGAAGGTCGATCCGCGCATCGTCGCGGGGTTCGCGGCCAAAGGAGTCCACCCGCTCCTGGTCAAAGAGGCGCGGAAGATCCTGGAGCGCGCAGGGGCGCTTCCGCGGATCCAGGCTCGCAATCCGACGCGGGGGTAGCGGTGGTGACGAAGCAAGAGGGCGATTCCGGCGACGCGGAGGCGAAGGCGGTCCAAGCGCCCGGCAGTGAAGCCGCGGACGCGCACACGGCAGCGAGCCCGGTCCCGGCGGCTCCACTCGACGCGAACGCGGAGCCGGCCGCGGCCGCGGACCCGACCGCGGCTCCGGACGCGCCTGCGGCTGCGGCTGCGGCTCCGGACACGGCTGCGGCTGCCGCCACGCCCCCGCCTGCTTCGGTCTCCGACGCGACCCGTCCGACCGCGCCCGCCGAGCAGCCCTCGGAGCTCCCGGCGAACGCGCCCGGCTGGTTCCGCTCGTTCCTCGCCACCATCCCCAACACCTTCCGCTCCTGGTTCCGCGACCCCGACTTCTCGATCTGGTTCGTCGCGTACATGCTCCTCTCGGCCGCGCTCTTCATGCGCCCGTGGTGGGGGAACGTGGCGGTCGCGACGGGCGGCGGCTGGGTGTTCGACGAGCAGGAAGCGATCGTCGCCAACCCCTACATCCGCAGCCCGAAGTTCGGCTGGTGGGACGCGCTGCACCGCGACTTCTGGGGGCTCCCCGCCGATCACTCGATCGGCAGCTACCGCCCGATCCCCAACTTCCTCTGGCGCGGGCTCTGGAAGATCCAGATCACCGACCGGCGCTTCATCGCCGGCTGGGCGCTCGGGATCATCGGCGCGCTGGTGCTCCTCTTCGGCGTCTACGCGCTCGGTCGCGGGCTCTACGACGACCTGATGGAGAAGCAGGCGAAGAAGGGGCCCGGCCCCTCGCTCGTCGATCGCCTCGCCGTCCCCGCCATCGGCATCGTGATGCAGGCGGTCGGGTTCTGGCTCGTGAAGGGGAGCCAGGGGCCGACCGAGATCGCCGGCACCTCGCCGTCGAACGTCGCGTTCGTCTGGTTCAACGTGGTCTTCCACGCGACCAACGCCGCGATCCTCGCCTCGCTCGTGCGCGCGGTGACCAAGCGCGTCGCGCTCGCCTGGCTGGCGGGCTTCGTGTTCTGCACCTGCGCGGTGCTCACCGAGGCGATCACCGGCGTGGTCGGCATCGCCGACGTGCTCGGCGGCCTCTCGCTGCTGCTCGCGCTCTACGCGCTCGTGCTCCACCCGGGCGCCGTCGGCCCCGCGGTGTTCTTCGCCACCGCGTTCGGCCTGCTCTCCAAGGAGACGGCGGTGGTGAACGTCGGCCTCGTGCCGCTCGCCGCGCTGCTGCTCGCCCCCTCGATCGACGAGAAGAAGCCCTACCGCTTCACGCGCGCCACCGCGGCGTTCCTGGGGGCCGCCGCCGCGCTCGGCTTCTACTTCTGGGTGCGCCACCGGTACTTCTACGTGGAGCTCGCGCTCGACGAGAAGGTCGCCGCCAAGTGGCACGGACTCGGCAAGTACGCGGCGAAGCTGCGGCACTGGGTCGGGGCGCCCGACCTGCCGGCCGATCCATTCAACAACCCGCTCGCCGATCCCAACGCCACCGACGCGCAGCGCGTGGGCGGCGCGCTGCGCGTGTACGCGCGCGGGCTCTGGCAGATCGTCTTCCCGCGCACGCTCTCGCCCGACTACTCGTCGCCGCAGGAGCCGCTGCCGGTGAAGCCGTGGTTCACCGAGTCGATCGCGGGGGCGCTGCTGATGTTCGGGCCGCCGCTGCTCGGCGTGTATCTCGCGATCAAGTCGTGGCGCGGCGAGGTCGCGCCCAGCGTGGCGAGGGCCAAGGCGAGCTTCGCGGAGCTGCGCCTGGTGGCGTTCGGGCTCATGGCCTGGCCGGCCGCGTTCTTCCCGGTGTCGAACATCCCGAAGGTGCTGCCGACGGTGCGCGCGGAGCGCTTCTGGTACACCCCGGCGATCGCGACCACGCTGGTGATCGCGTTCGCGCTGGTGTGGCTGTCGCGGCGGCGCTGGGAGGCCGGCGTGCTCGCCGCGTTCGCGTTCGTGACGATGCAGGCCGGCTACGCGCGCAAGCACGCGAACGACTTCCGCGACGACCTCGCCTTCTGGCGCTCGGCCTCGGTCGCGGTGCCCAACAGCGCCACGGCGCACCTCAACTACTCGGTCATGCTCGGCGCGCGCGCCGCGGAGCTCTGGAAGTACACGGCCCAGCAGGCGCAGGAGGCGCGGCTCGCGGAGAACATCCGCGCGACCGAGCTCGCCCCGCACTGGGACATGGCGTTCATCTACGTCGGCGACACGCTCTGCCAGCTCAACCGCTTCGACGAGGCGTGGGACTGGTACGCGAAGGGGTTCCGCATCGGACCCGCCAACACCGGCCTGATCGCGCTCGCTTTGCAGTGCCTCTCCGATCACAACCAGCTCCTGCCGAAGGAGACGGAGGCGCGCGCCGTCGCCAACGAAGAGGCGATGCGCGGCAGCTGGTTCGCGTACCTGGTCGACGAGACGTACGGGCGCGAGCGCAAGTGCCGCGGCGTCGACGTCGAGCCGGTGGATCCGGAGCTCGACGACGAGGAGCTGAACAGGCTCCTCGAGCCGGACGCGCTGGCAAGGACGCCGGAGTCGGCCTCGGGCTCCGCTTCGGGCTCTGCATCGAGCTCGGGTTCGACCTCCGGGTCGGCTTCGAACACGGCCTCGGCGGCGCGTTCGACCATGAAGCCGAAGCTGGCGATGAGCGCCTGGGCGGACGCCGACGCGAGCACGAGCGCGAGCACGAGCGCGAGCACGAGCACGAGCACGTCGGTCGAGCCCCCGCTCCACCCGACGACGCACCCGCCGCGCGTGAAGAAGCCGAAGCCGCCGCCCACGAACACCGACTGCGGCGTCGCGCCGAAGTGGCGGCCGCGCGGGCTCGATCAAGGACCGCAGGAGTAGGGGAGCCGGCGCGTGCAGGGCTCGCCGCTCGAGCGCATCGCGCTGCACCAGACGCGGCTGCGCACGCCCGGCCTCGCGCTCGATCCGAGCGGGGTCGCGCTCGGCGCGCGCGGCCTCGTGCTCCTGCCCACGGTCGAGCGGCTGGTCGCGTTCCTCGCGATCTACACGCGCGAGCGCTCGTTCGCGGAGCTCCTCTCGTCGCCGCCGGGCTCGCAGGAGCGGCTGGAGATCACGGTGGTGCGCTCGGCGCTCGGGGCGCGCGAGCTCGTCGTGTCGCTGCCGGCCACCTCGACCACGCTCCTCGACGCGGTGGCCGACGTGGCGCGGCTGGCGGGCGGGGTGATCTTCACCGGCACGGGGCGCTACTGGGTGCAGTACCGCGATCGCTGGGCGCCGTTCGGCTACGACGTGGTGGAGCTGCTGCGCGTGGACGACCGCGTCGACTTCGCGCTGCACCACACGAGCTTCACGCAGGCGTACGCGCGCGAGAGCGAGGTCGA
>CAIXWQ010000877.1 GCA_903923175.1 uncultured delta proteobacterium
CTTCTCGCCAAGCGCTTGGATCGAGCCGATGGCCGGACGCTTGCCTCGCGTGCGCTCGCGGATCTCCTTCCAACGGCACCTGCGACGCGAACGAAGTCTGGCCTGCTTCTCGAGCGCTACGAGCCGACCGGAAGATCTCATCGTGGCGGCATGGGCGAACTGCAGGAGGCCTGGGACCACTCGGTCCAACCGAAGCGTCTCGTTGTGCTGAAGGGGGCATCGAGCGGTGACCAGGAACTCGAACGAGCGCTCGTCGACGAGTTCCGACGCTCGCGAGATCTCGCACATACGAATCTCGCGAAGTATCTCGCGATTCACAGACTGGCAGATGGTCGACACGTCGTTGTTGTCGAGCATGCGGGCGCATCACTGTTCGAGATACTGACCTCGAAGCCGAAGATGAGCTGGGGCGACGCGATTCGTATTCTAGGACAAGTGGCGGCTGCGCTGGACTACCTGAAGGAGCAGAAGCTACTCGCGCACTTAGATGTCACGCCAAAGAACATCGTTGTCGACGACCGCGGCGTCGCCCGCCTAATCGACTTCGGAATCGCAAAGGGACTCGTCGGCGGTACATCCTTGACGTCGACTCAAGTCTACGGAAACAACCTCTACCAGGCGCCGGAGGTCGCGAGCGGTCGCGGAGGGCGCGCGGACCAATACAGCCTAGGCATGGTCGCTCTCGCCATTCGCCACGGTCCTGAGAAGCTTGGCGAGCTGGTTCGGTTGCGGGGCCATCTCGCGCTCACGAACGAGCCGAAGCTTGCGCCCTTGAGACGCGCCCTCGACACCGACCCGAAGAACCGCTTCGAGAGTGCCACTGACTTTGTTGAAGCACTTGCCGAGAGTTCGCAGGAGCGAAGGTGGTTTCTCGACTGGCTCAACAGGCTGGTCGGCTAGCCATTGTCTCTGCGGCCGTGGGGAACGCGCAAACCATCCGGCGAGGGCTCACGGCCGGCGACACCTGTTGGCGAGAGCGACGTCCGAACTCAGGCGCAACTGCGATCACCATCGTGGAATGGGTAGTGACGATGGTGGAGCGGGTGATCGCGGTGAGCCGCAGCGCACAGCGAGCCGTGACGCGGGAGCTCGATCATTCGTGCAGCGGGTTCGCCGCTCGTCGTCGTCTGCGGGCTCTCGGCGAGGGAGCGAGCCGCACCGGGGGGAGACGCGGCGCGAGGTCATCGGGGCGAAACAGAGTGGTCGGTTGTCACGGTTTGACCGGTCACCGCTCCTTCCTCACATCGCCACCGCCACGTCGTCCATCAGGTCCCCTGACACGGTACGCACGCACGCGACCAACGCGCACGCCGCCGCCGTAAGGGACAGCCCTCGGCCGGCCGCGCAAATCACGTCGGGCCGCGCGTAGTTGAACAGCCCGTCGGAGCCGACGACGAGTGTCCCCCCGAGCGGCCCTCGCCCGAAGGGTATAGGCACCGCCCTTCCGCTCCCGATCCTCAGCTTCCGCTTCTGGTCCGCGGTGAGCTCATCGAGCCCCATCTCGTCGACGATCCAGGCTCCGCTGTCGCCGCAACTCGCGCCGTAGACCTGCTCCTCCCTGAGGACCACCAGAACGGCGGTGGTCTCGCCAGCCAGGGGCAGACGTTCGACGTTGTCGTCGATGCGCCGGAGCAGCGCGACGACCCCCTCGGCGGTCAGGAACGCCCGAGCGTCGTCGACGAGAGCCTCTGCAACTCCCCTCACGACCTCGTCCGCGGCGACGTCGCCGCCGGGGATACCACCGGCGCCGTCCGCGACAAGGACGACGAGGCCGCCGGGCAGCCTGTGAACGATGACTCGGTCCTGCGTCTCTCCGTCGGCGCGGGGAGTAACGGCGGCAGTGGCGAAGTTGAGTCGCATGGCTCCTTCATCAACGCCTGATTCGAACGGCGCGTTCCTCGAGCGGTTGGGCGCTTCGAGCGCAAACACGAAGCGATCGAGGTACTCATGCCAAACGAACGATAACGGCTGACGCTCGACCTCAGCGGCGAGGCATATGCGCCCGTCCTCTCCATGCGGACTCCCCAGCCGCAACTGCCGCAACATGGGCGAGATCTTTGGCACTTTCGCCGCGGTCGCCCGCAACACCGAGGAGGAGGAGGCGAAGCGAGGTCGAAGCCGCGAACGGCCTATCGTAAGCCAGCACCGGCTGGACGACCCCAAGGCCCTCAGCAGGCGCCGGGCTGTCCTTCCGCTGCCCATGGCGCCAGCAAGTGCCGCAGCATCGCCGTCTCACGGGTCGAGGCGGTCGTCGTGCTCGCCTCTCCGCGGGCGATCCTGCGCCGGCGCTGCGTGGGAGCCCATGCGAGGCGCCCGAACCTGCGCTGGCCCGGCCCCCGAGGCGCGTCGGATCGACCGTCGGCACGCTTAGGCCGCGGCGCCGGCCGCGGCGGCTGCGCCCACGCGAGCGAACTCGCTTGCGATTAGGGAGCCCGGACCACGCGTCGCACCCGCTCGGCAATCGGAGCGATACGCGTCGCGAAGTAGCTCGCCTCGACCTCCTCCTCGCC
>CAIXWQ010000878.1 GCA_903923175.1 uncultured delta proteobacterium
CGCGCCGGTCGACTCCGCCAGCGACGCCGCGGCGCCACGCTCCACGACCGCGGCGTGGCGCGCGTTGCGCAGCCCGATCCAGAGCGCGCCGAGCGCGCCGAGCGCGGCCGCGGCCAAGAGCGCCGTCGCGAGCCCACGCCGGGCGCCCGCACGCGTCGGCTTCGGCGGCGCCGAAGAGACGAGCGGGAAGGCGGCCGTGTCGGCCCGATTCCGGGCGGCGGTCGCGCCGGCCAGCGGAGCGCCACGCAGCGAGGCCGCCCCTTCCTCCAGGCCGATCGCCGCCCGCAGCATCGCGCGCAGCTCGCGGGCCGACGAAGGGCGCTCCTCGCGCCGCTTCGACAACGTCTGCAGGCAGATGGCCTCGAGCGCGGGGTTCACCGACGCGCGGCGCACCGAAGGCGGGATCGGCGCCTCGTGGAGCTGCTTGAGCACGACCGCGAGCGGCGTCGCCGCGACGAAGGGGAGCGCGTCGCACAGCAGCTCGTAGAGCACCACGCCGAGCGCGTAGAGATCGGACCGCGCATCGAGCGGCTCGCCGCGCGCCTGCTCCGGCGACATGAACTCCGGCGTGCCGAGCACGATGCCCGAGGTCGTGTGCCCGCGCGCGGGCTCGCGCGCCTCCCCCGAACCGCGCGAATCGCGCGAATCGCCAGGCGCCGCGGCCTCCGGCTCGAGCAGCTTCGCGATGCCGAAGTCGCACACCTTCACGAGATCGGCGGGGGCGCCGTCGTCGCCGCGCCCGTCGACCACCAGGATGTTCTCGAGCTTCAGATCGCGGTGGACGATCCCGAGCTCGTGCGCGACGGCGAGCGCGCCGAGCACCTGCGAGAGGATGTCGACGATGCGCGCATCGGAGAGCGGCGCCTCGGCCTCGACCAGCGCGAGCAGATCGCGCCCGTCGACGAGCTCCATCGCCAGGTAGGTCGTCTCGTCGGGCTCGACGCCGAAATCGAGCACCTGGATGGAGCTCGGGTGATGGAGCTTCGACGCCAGACGCGCCTCTCGTCGGAAGCGCTCGGCGAAGCTCGGCTCCGACGCCACGTGGCGATGCATGATCTTGAGGGCGACGAGCCGATCGAGCGCCTCTTGGTGCGCGCGATACACGGCGCCCATCGCACCCGCACCCACCCGATCGACGACGCGGTATTTCCCCGCGATCAGCCGGCCGAGCAGGGGGTCATCGGTGCGCTCCGTCATCGAACGTCGAGCCGACGTCGATCGCGCAGCCGCGCGAGGGACCTCGGACCTCGACGATGGATGCGGCGGACGCGGCTACGGTTCCTTCGCCGAGCGGGCGCGAGCGCCGAGCTACGGGCGAGCCGCGGGCGCGATCAGTGCCGCGACTCTTTGGCCGGGATCCCAGGGGCGCCGTCGTTCTGCGCCTGGTCGACCTCGGCGAGCGCGTCCGGCAGGCCGAACAGCTTGCGCACGCTCGACACCACGTGGATGCCGTCGGGGTCCTCGGTGGCGCCCTTGAGCGCGCGCGTCGGCGCGTGGAGGAGCTTGTTCACCGCCGCATCGAGCATCACGCCGAGCGCCTTGCGATCGTCCTCGGCGAGGTGCTTGAGCTTGCCGCTCAGCGTCTTCTCGAGCTCGGCGGCGAGCGTGCCGCGCACGTGCGCGCGCAGGGCGACGATCGTCGGCGTGACCTCGGCCTGGCGCGCCCACGCGAGGTAGGCCTCCAGCTCCTCGAGCACGAGCCGCTCGGCCGCCTCGGCCTCGCCTTTGCGGAGCGACATCCCCTCGCTCACGATCTGCTCGAGATCGTCGACGTCGTAGCGGTAGCAGTTGTCGAGATCGTGCACGCGCGGATCGACGTTGCGGGGGACCGCGACGTCGACGAAGAAGAGCGGGCGCCCGCGGCGGTGCTTCATCGCGGCGGCGGCCAGCTCGCGCGTGACCACGAAGCCCGGCGAGCCGGTGGAGACGAGCACCACGTCGGCGTGCTCGAGGAGCGTCGGCAGCTCGCCGAGCGAGCGGGCCTGCGCCCCCTCGATCTGCTTGGCGAGGTTCTCGGCGCGATCGAACGAGCGGTTGGCGATGAGCAGGCGGTTGGCGCCCGCGGCCTTGAGTGAGCGCGCGGCCGACTCGGCGATCTCGCCGGCGCCGAGCAGCAGCACCTCGCGGCCGCTGAGATCGCTGTAGATCTTCTTGGCGAGATCGACCGCGACGCTCGCGACCGAGACCTGCCCGGCGCCGAGCGCCGTCTCGCTGCGCACGCGCTTCGCGACGTGGAAGGCGCGGTGCATGATGCGGCCGAGCGTGCCGTTGACCGACTCCTCGTTCACGGCGGCCTCGTAGGCCTCCTTGAGCTGACCGAGGATCTGCGGCTCGCCGACGACGAGGCTGTCGAGCGAGCTCGCCACGCGGAACATGTGGTGGATGGCGTCGCGCCCTTTGCGCTCGTAGAAGTGCGGGCGCAGATCCTCGCCCGGCACGCGCGAGGCGAACACCGCGGCGACGTGCTCGATCGCGCGGTAGGCGTCGGCGCCGACGCCGTAGACCTCCACGCGGTTGCAGGTCGAGACGAGCATCGCCTCGTGACAGGCGTTGGTCTCGCGCAGGATGCGCAGCAGCTCCGCGCGCTCCTCGTGGGCGACGGCGACGCGCTCACGCACGGCGACGGACGCCGAGCGGAACGAGACGCCGACCACGATCGGCTCGAGGGCGTCGGCCTTCGACGCGCGCGGTGCAGGCTGGCTGGCTCGCGAATCCATGGGAATGACTCGACCGCTCATCCCTGTGCTCCCGGCGCGATGACACCTGCGGGCTCGATGACCGAACGCGCCCCCGGCTGAGGGCGCGCCTGTCCCGGGCGCGCGAGGTAGACGAGGAAGACGAGCACCGCGCAGCCGAAGCCGAGCAGAGTGCCCCACGCCGCGCGCCGGCCACGCCAGCCACCCGCGCTGCGCATGAAGAGAACTCCGGCGAAGAGGAACCACGCCGCGTAGGTCAGGATCTGCCGGATGCCGCTCCCCTCGCTGCCGACCCGGCCGATCCACACGAGGCCGGTGACGATGCCGATGGTGAGCAGCGGGAAGCCGGCGAGCAGGAAGCGGTGCGACGCGCGATCGAGCACGTCGAGCGGCGGCAGGCGCTGCAGCAGGCCGCCGATCTTCTTCTTCTTGAGCTGCTTCTCTTGGAGCAGGTAGGTCGCGGCGAGGGCCGAGGCGACCGTGAAGAGCGCGACCGCGAGCAGCACGGCGGTGACGTGGATCGGCAGGATGGCGCTGCGCACCTGGGCCGGCGGGTCGCCGAGACCGATGAACCGGGCCGCGAGCACGGAGGCGAGGGCGAACGGAGCGATGAAGGCGCCGACCACCTCGAGGCGCGCGTCGCTGCTGCGCCGGAACGTCGAGGCGCCGAGGAAGAGCCAGGCCGCGGCCGCGCCGGTGAACGAGGTCGCCTCGTGGATCCCCTGGACCGGACAGGCGCGCACGACCGTCGCGACGAGGAAGAAGTGGCCGAGGTGGAGCGAGGCGGCGACGGCGAGCAGCGGCTTGCCGACCGACGCGAGACCGCCTGAGCGCCCGACCAGTCGCGCAAAATACGCAGCGGAGGCGCACGCGTACGTCACCGCGATGGTGGCGAGGAGGAGGTCGGCGGCGTGGGCGAGGTTCATCGGAGGGCGGCGTTTCTTGCGCGGACCGGGGCGAGTTGCGCGTCGCGCGCCGAGCCAATGCAAAGGCGGCGCCGACCTCGTCCTGGGCTCGGCCATGGGGGGTTGGGGTACCGCCGCCCAGCATAGGGCCCGCTCGGAGCGGGGCCAGCGGCGCGTCGGACCGCGCAGGGTCGGCGGGTCGGCGCAAGCCGCGCGCGACCCCGACGGGGTATCGCGGGCCGGCTCGACCCGGAAGGCAGCGGCCTGCGAGGGGGCGGCGGCGACCACCACGGCGGAGACCGGGGCGACGCCGCGACCGCGGCGACGGTCACGCGCCTTTCATTTCGCCGCTGGACGCCTGGACAGCGGCCCGGTCGCGCGTCATACGGAAGCGCCTCGGCGCCCGCCCCGGCGTCGCGCGCGGCCAACGACGAATGTCCCGCCCCCCCGCGCCCCCATCGCCCCTCACCGGCTCGCGCGGCTCCGGCGCGCCCTCCGGCCCGGCGGCGTTCGCCCCCGACCTGACGGCGTGCCTGCGCGAGTACCTCGTGAAGTACCGCGACGATCTCGATCGCCGCGTGACGGCCGGCGAGGCCGGGATCGAGTCGGGGCGCGCCTTCGCGAAGGCGATCGACGGCCTCATGTCGGCCCTGCTCCCCTGCACGCAGGCGACGCTGCTGAAGACGGGCAAGTGGGTCGACTGCAGCCTCGCGGCGGTCGGCAGCTACGGCCGCGGCGTGCTCGCGCCGCGCAGCGACGTCGACGTACGCATCGTCGTCGACCGCAACGTCGCGCGGGCGCAGGAGGTCTCCGAGGCGCTGCTCTACCCGCTGTGGGACGCCGGGCTCCACGTCGGCCACCAGGTGATGGACGTCGAGGGGGCGCTCTCGCTCGCGCGCGACGATCTCGCCACGGCGACCTCGCTCCTCGATCTGCGCACGGTCGGCGGCGACCCGAAGCGCGTCGAGGGGCTCGTCAAGCGGGCGCTCGAGGGGTTCTTCACCGCGGAGCTGGGCCGGTTCATCGGGCGGCTGCGCGAGGAGCAGGCGAGCCGGCACGAGCGCTACGGCGGCTCGCTCTACTTGCTCGAGCCCGACGTGAAGAGCGGCGCGGGGGGCCTGCGCGATTTCGATCTCGCGCGCTGGGCGGCGCGGGCGCGCTACCACGTCGGCGAGCCGTGGCAGCTCGTGCAGATCGGCGTGCTGGTGCCGCGCGAGGCCGAGGAGCTGACGGCGGCGGAGTCGTTCCTGTGGAGCGTGCGGGCCCGCCTGCACGTGCGCGCCGGGCGCCGCAGCGATCGCATCACCTTCGACGCGCAGGAGGAGCTCGGCAAGTCGCTCGATGCCACCGCGCGCGGGCTCGCGCACGAGCCGGACGCGATCGCCGCCGAGCGCTTCATGCAGCGCTACTACGGCCACGCCCGCGCGATCGCGCGCCTGGTCGAGCGCGTGCTGGATCTCTGCGAGCCGCCGCGCAAGACGCGCGCGTCGAGCCCGGGCGACGTGCTGGCGCAGGGGGGTCCGCACCTTCGACGGGCACGCGACGCTCGACACGCCCGCCCAGCTCACCCAGGACCCGGCGCTCGCGATGCGCCTCTACCACGCGGCGATGCGCAAGGGGCTCGCCGTGTACCCCTACGCGCGCGACGCCGTGGCGCGCGTCTGCCACGACCGCGAGCTCGGCGAGGCGCTGCGCGCGAGCCCCGAGGCGCGGCGGCTGTTCCTCGAGTGCCTGGTCAGCGCGGCCGAGCGCGTGGTGCCGACCAAGCACGGCGCGCCGGCCAAGGGCTCGATCCTGCGCGAGCTCCACGACGTGGGGCTGCTGCTCGCGATGGTGCCGGAATTCCAGCCCGTCGTGGGGCGCGTGCACCACGACATCTACCACGTGTACACGGTCGACGTGCACAGCGTGGCCGCGGTGGATCGGCTGCGCGCGCTGCAGCGAGGCGAGCTCGCTTCCGAGCACGCGCTCGCGTGCCGGCTCGCCGGCGACGTCGCGCGCCCGGTGCCGCTGTACGTCGCGCTGCTGCTGCACGACGTGGGCAAGGGGCAGGGCGGCGCGGGGCACAGCGAGCGCGGCGCCGAGCAGTGCAAGCCGATCTGCGCGCGGCTCGGGCTCTCGGCGGAGGACACCGCGGAGGTCTCCTGGCTCATCCGCGAGCACCTCACGATGTACCACGTGGCGACGCGCCGCGACCTCGAGGACCCGGGCACCGTCGCCTCGTTCGCGCAGACGATCCGCGCCGGCGGCGGCTCGCCGATCGAGCGGCTGCAGAAGCTCTACCTGCTCACGGTCTCGGACATCTCGACCACCTCGCCCACCGCGATGACCTCGTGGAAGGCGCGCATGCTCGACGATCTCTTCCTCGCCACGAGCCACCACCTCGCGAGCGAGCAGCGCAACCAGGAGTCGCCCGATCAGGTCGTGGCGCGCGTGCGCGCGTCGGCGGCGCTGGCGTGGCCGAACGGCAAAGGCGAGCCGTTCCTCGACGCGTTCGTCGCCGGGATGCCCAAGTTCTACCTCGTCGCGCACGAGGGGCCGGTGGTGGCGGCGCACGCGCAGATCGCGCGACGTCGCGGCGCGCAGCCGGCGATCGTCGGCCTCGCGCCGAAGAAGCACCCCGACGCGATGACCCTCTGCGTGGTCGCCGCCGATCGCCCCGGCCTGCTCGCCAAGATCGCCGCTGCGCTCGCGGCCAACCGGCTCGAGATCCTCACGGCCCACATCTTCGTGCGGCCGCTCTCGCTCGCGGAGATCGGCGGCAGCGAGATCGAGGCCGTCGACCTGTTCGACGTGCGCCGCTCGGCGCGCGAGGGGGACGAGGCGAGCGCGCCGCTCAGCGAGAAGGAGCGCCAGCGGCTCGAGGCCGATCTGCAGGCGCTGGTGCGCGGCGACGTCGATCCGCAGAACCTCCTGCAGGAGCGGCGCGGCGGCGGCACGTTCCGCGAGCGACCGAGCCCGGCCGTCGAGACGGAGATCGAGATCGACGATCGCGCCTCGCGGCGCTTCACGGTCATCGACGTCTACGCCAAGGATCGCCCGGGGCTGCTCTTCACGATCGCGAACGCGCTCCACGGGCTCGGCCTGTCGATCGCGCGCTCCAAGATCGCGACCGAGGGCGCCCGCGCGGCCGACAGCTTCTACGTGACGGAGTTCGACGGCACCAAGGTCGGCTCGCCGAGCCGCTACGACGAGATCAAGCGCAGCGTCGCCGCCGCCATCGAGCGGCTCGCACGAGAGGGGCTCGCATGAAGACGAACGCAGGCACGTCGAGGTTCGGGTTCGCAGTGGTGCTCGCCCTGCTCGTCGGGCTGCCCGCGATGGCCTCGCTCTTCGCCTGCGGCGGCCCGCCCGCGCAGGCCAAGCCCCCCACCCCGAGCCTCGACGACTCCGCCTCGGCGAGCGCGGCCGCGAGCGGGCCGACGGCCTCGCCCGCGGCCGCCGACGCGTACGCCGCGCTCGAAGCGAAGGACTACGCGAAGGCGCGCGCGAAGGGCGAAGAAGCGCTCAAGGCGAACCCGACCGACGCCATCGCGCACCTGGTGCTCGGCGTGTGCGACGAGGCCGACAAGAACGTCGACGGCGCCATCGGCCACTACGAGGCCGCGCTCAAGAGCGATCCGAAGAACCTCGCCGCCGCGGTGAACCTCTCGGCGATCCTCGTCGATCGCAAGGAGTTCGACCGCGCCGCGGAGGTCGCCCGCAAGGGGCTCGCGACCGCGAAGGCGTCGTGGGAGCTGTACGCGAACCTCGGCTGGGCGCTGCGCGGCAAGGGCGATCACGACAAGGCCGCCAAGGCCTTCGGCAACGCCGGCAAGCTGAACCCGAAGGATCCCGACCCGCAGCTGCGCCGCGGCCAGGAGCTCCTCGCGCAGAAGGAGCCCGACAAGGAGGGCGCGGCGAAGGCGTTCCGCGAGGCGATCTCGCTCGCGGGCGGCGCGAGCGGTGACGACGGCGTGCTCGCGGAGGCCGGGGTCGGCCTCGGCCAGGCCGGCGATGCGTCGGGGTGCGCGACCGCGCTCGGCAAGCTGAAGGAGCCGTCGCCCGAGCAGCTTCGCGAGCGCGCGGTCTGCAAGCACGTGGCGAAGGATCTCGCCGGCGCGCGCGCCGATCTCGACGCCGCCATCAAGAAGAAGGCGAACGCGCAGATGCACTGGTCGGCCGCCGCCTACGCGATGGAGGCCGGCGACGACAAGGCGTGCAAGTCGCACCTCGCCGACATGGCGAAGCTCGCGACCACCGACGACGACAAGGCGAAGGCCGCCAAGGCGCCGCAGCTCTGCAAGAAGAAGTAGGGCGCGCCGCGCGGACGCCGCCGCCGCGCGTGGCGCGTGTGCGTGGCCGGGTCGCGAGGAGGTCGCGCAGCCTTCGAGAGGCGGTTGCGCACCACCCACCAGGCGCCGGTCCGCGTTCGATCGGGCGCGGTGCACGGTCCGCGGGTAGCTCGCGCACCCTCGGCGACGCGGCTGCGCAGGCTCGGCGAGGTCGTTGCGCAGCCTTCGCGATCGGGCTGCGCAGGCTCGGCGAGGTCGTTGCGCAGCCTTCGCGATCGGGCTGCGCAGGCTCGGCGAGGTCGTTGCGCAGCCTTCGCGATCGGGCTGCGCGCGCCTCGCGAGGTCGCTGCGCAGGGGTGAGGCGGGCGCTCACGTGTACGGCCAGGCTCCGCCCCTCGATCAGCTCGCCGAGTCGGGAGGCGAGATCGCCGTGCACGTCGCACTTCACCGTGACGGTCGAGCCTGCGCGGCCGCGCCCCTCCCCCTCACCTCACGCCGGCGGCGTCCCACCCGCGTCGCCGCCCCCGCCGTACAGGACCTCGGCGATCGAGAACGTCGCCGCCTCGAGCCGCTGGTACGAGTTGCGGATCGCCTCGATGTCGGAGCCGCTCGCGAGCGCGGCGCGCAGCGTCTCGATGTCGATGCGCAGGCTCTCGAGCACCTCGGGCGCCACGAGATCGCGGTAGCCCTCGAGCGCGGCCTCGGTCGTGTAGAGCATCGTCTCGGCCTGGTTGCGCAGCTCGGCGAGCTCGCGGCGCAGGACGTCGCCCTGCTTCGAGGCCTCGGCGTCGCGCACCAGGCGATCGACGTCCTCCTGGTTCAGGCCCGAGGACGCGGTGACCTCCACGACCGTCGCGCGGCCGGTGCCGAGATCCTTCGCCTCGACCGACACGATGCCGTTCGCGTCGATCTTGAACGTGACCTGGATCTTCGGCACGCCACGCGGCGCCGGCGGGATCCCGGTGAGCTCGAAGTTCGCGAGCGAGCGGTTGTCGGCGGCCATCTCGCGCTCGCCCTGGAGCACGTGGATCGGGACGTAAGGCTGGTTGTCGAGCGAGGTCGTGAAGATCTCGCTGCGCTCGGTGGGGATCGTGGTGTTGCGCCCGATGAGGCGCGTGAAGACGCCGCCGCCCGTCTCGACGCCCAGCGAGAGCGGCGTGACGTCGAGCAGCAGCACGTCGTCGACCTTGCCGTGCAGCGCCGCGCCCTGGATCGCCGCGCCGACCGCGACGACCTCGTCGGGGTTCACGCCGCGGTTGGGCTCCTTGCCGAACAGCTCCTTCACCGCGCGGTGCACCGCCGGCATGCGGGTCATGCCGCCGACGAGCACGATGCTGTCGATGTCCTTGGTGGTGAGCTTCGCGTCGATCAGCGCCTTGCGCACCGGCTCGAGCGTGCGCTCCACGAGCTCCTGCGTCAGCGCCTCGAGCTCCTGGCGCTTCATCGAGCGCACGAGGTGCAGCGGGCCGGCCTTGCCGACGGCGATGAACGGCAGGTTGATCTCGGTCTCGAGCGAGCTCGAGAGCTCGTGCTTCGCCTTCTCGGCCGCCTCCTTGAGGCGCTGCAGGGCCGTGCGGTCCTTGCGCAGATCGAGCGCGTGCTCTTCCTGGAAGGTGTCGGCCAGGTGGTCGACGATGCGCTGGTCGAAGTCCTCGCCACCGAGGTGGGTGTCGCCGTTGGTCGCCTTCACCTGGAAGACGCCGTGCGCGATCTCGAGGATCGAGATGTCGAAGGTGCCGCCGCCGAGGTCGTAGACCGCGATGCGCTCGGCCGTCTGCTTGTCGAGGCCGTACGCGAGGGCGGCGGCCGTCGGCTCGTTGATGATGCGCTTGACGTCGAGGCCGGCGATCTTGCCGGCGTCCTTGGTCGCCTGGCGCTGCGCGTCGTCGAAGTACGCGGGGACGGTGACGACCGCCTCGGTGACCGTCTCGCCGAGGTAGGTCTCGGCGATCTCCTTCATCTTCGCGAGGATCATCGCGGAGACTTCGGGCGGGCTGAGATCGCGCCCCTGCACCTGCACCCACGCGTCGCCGTTGGCCGCGCTGACGATCTTGTACGGAGCGAGCTCGAGCTGCTTGAGCACCTCGGACTCGCTCATCTTGCGCCCCATGAGGCGCTTGACCGCGTAGATCGTGTTCTGCGGGTTGGTGATCGCCTGGCGCTTGGCGATCTGGCCGACCAGCCGCTCGCCGCTCGCGGTGAAACCCACGACGGAGGGCGTCGTGCGGGCCCCCTCGGAGTTCGGGATGACCTTCACTTCCCCGTCGACGATGGCGACGCAGGAGTTGGTCGTACCCAGATCGATGCCGATGATCTTGCCCATCGCTTGCTCACCCCGGACACGACGCGCCTTCGACGCGGACGACAGCGGGGCGGTCCGAGCAGACTCGCCCCGACGACCCCGACGAAACGACGTCGGCCGAGGCTATCAGCCGGAACGCATTCGCGAAATCCGCGCGTGCGCGGCTTCGAGCGTGCATCAGGTCGCGGCGGTCGCGGCGGTCGCGGCAGCGCCGCACGTGGCCCCGACGGGGAGCGAGCGCGCCGGCGCGCCCGGCCTCGGGCTCAGCCCCGGATGCGGATGGCGACCGTGAGCTTGACGACGCTCTTGAGCACGTTCGGCACGCGCTTGAAGAGGTTGATCGAAGGGGGGCGCTTCTCGACGATCCGCACCGGGATCTCGCGGATGCGCACGCCGCCACGCTCGGCCCGGATGACGAATTCGCTGGCGAAGACGTCCTTGTCGACCAGGCAGGCCCGCACCGTCTCGAGCAGCGCCGAGCGCCGGAAGGCCTTGAGCCCGTGGGTGTCGGTACCGCGGAAGCCGAGCGTGACGCGGAGCAAGCCGCTGTAGAACAGCGAGGCCGCGTGCCGGATCATCGGCCGGTCGTCCTTGGCGGTCGCGAGCAGCTTGCTGCCGATCACGAGATCGGCCTCCGAGCTCTCGAGCACCTCGAGCGCACGCTGGTGGAACTCGACGTCGCAGAGGTCGATTTCCTCACAGATCACGAAGGTGCCGCGCGCGCGGAGGATCCCCTCCTTGAGCGCCTTGCCGTAGTTCGGCTCGCCGAGGCTGAACGCTTGGACCTCGGCGTATTTCGCCGCGAGCTCCTGCGCCATCGGGAAGGTGCGGTCCTTCGAACCGTTCTCCGCGATGATGATCTCGAACGACCACCCCTTCTCGGTGAGCCGCTCACGGAGCCCCGTGACGGCGTCGAAGAGGATGGCCTCCTCGTTGTAGACCGGGATGACGAGGGAAACGTGCGGCTGGCCTACGGGCGGCATGGCGCGCGGACCGTAGACGCGGCCGGGCGGTCTGTCGAGGTGCCGCCGAGCGTCCGAGCCCCGGAGAACCTCACCCCTGCCACTTTGCCACGGGGAGCCCGTTTCTCCCCTCTCCGCCTGCGGAGAGGAGGCCTGGGGCGGAGGTCAGGCCGCCCGAAAGTCCTTCGCCAGCGCCCGCGCCTCGAGGACGTTGTCCTCGATCGAGCAGTAGGTCCACCCGCCGTAGCGGCCGATCGACCAGACGCCGTTGGCGGCGAGCACGCGCGAGAGGCGGTCCACCGCCGAGACCGAGCGCTGCGTGATGTGCACGTAGGCAGGGTCCATCACGATCGAGTGGTGCGCGACGAGCTGGTGGTCGGTCACCACCCCCTCGGCGCGCAGATCGTCGAGCACGCGCGAGAGCCACTCCTGCGGCTGCGGCACGGCGTCGCGGGGGAAGCCGAGCTCCACGTAGAGGCTCATGCGATCGGCGTCGAAGATGTTGTCGTAGAAGCCGATCCGGTAGAACGACCGCTCGCGCGAGGGGTAGTAGATCCAGTTCACGTCGCGCGGCCCCTTGCGGTCGAAGCCGAGGTTGAACACCAGGACCTTGTTCCAGCTGAAGGCGGCGGCGTCGATCTCGAGCCCGGCCAGCTTCGCGAGCCGCGGGAACGGCGCCGACGAGACGAGCCGCTCGTAGCGCAGCTCGCGCTTGGTCGTGGTGGCGATCTTCTTGCGCAGATCGAGGCCGACGAGCGCCTCGTTCAGCGCGATGCGGCCGGCCGGGATCTCGGAGGCGAGCGCGTTCACGTACTCGATGGCGCCCCCTTCGGGGTACGTGAAGGTCGCGTTGTAGCTCGCGTTGTCGGCCTGCCGCATGTTGCGGACGATGTCGGTCAGGTCCGCGTGCGGGAAGAAGCGCCCCATCGCGTCCTTGTCGAGGGTCGCGAGGTCGCAGGCGTAGAGCTTCTCGTTGTACGGGATGAGGAACTTCTCGGCGATGCCGCGGCCGAAGCGCGCGTAGAGCATCTCCTTGAAGTTGTTCTCCGGCGCGTGCGCGCGTCCGGGGATCTGCGCGCGCGCCATGTAGACGTCGTACAGGCACTCGATCAGCTCGTCCTGCGGGAGCTGGTGGATGTTCTTCTGGAACGGGAAGTCGATCATCCGGCCGCGGTACGAGATGAAGCTCTGCTTCTCGACCGTGCGGACGCGCTGGCCGGGCATGCGATCGCGCAGCCACTTCTCGACGTCGGGGTGCTTGAAGTGGAAGAAGTGCCCGGAGTAGTCCCAGGTGAAGCCGTCGCGCTTCACGGTCTTGCAGTAGCCGCCGATCTCCGTGTCGGCCTCGAGCACGAGGTAGTCCTCGTCCGCGCCGAGGAACGCCGCCGTCGCGAGCCCCGAGACCCCCGCGCCCACGATGAGGTGCCGCACCGAATCCATGGCCTGGCACCTTGGCTCAAGGTCGAGCGCGCGTCGATTCCGACGGTCGAGTCGCGACGCGCTCGCGCGGCGATCCTGGGGCTCGGCTGCCCGCGCGGCGAAGGCGGTGTAGGGTTTCCAGGTGCCCGAGCAGGCCGCGGCGGCGGATCACCTTCGCGACTTCGACGCCGTCGCGAGCATGTCGCGCGAAGAGCTCGAGGCGCACGCGAAGGCGCTGCGCGCCGTGAACGCGATCACGGACGCCCTGCTCTTCGCCGTCGACGTGCGCGACGTCTTCCGGCGCACGCTCGACGCGGTGGCGGAGTTCACGCACTTCCCCGGCGTCGCGGTGTTCGCGCTCGACGCCGCGGGCGAGCGGCTCGAGCTGATGGGCGCGCGCGGGTTCGGCGCGGAGACCGTGCAGTCGGCGCGGTGGCTGCCGGTCGAGGGGAGCCTGACGGGGATCGGCATCCGGCGCCGCGAGCTCGTCACCAGCGACGACATCGTCCACGATCCGCGCGGCGCGAACGGGGTGCGGCTGCAGCTCGAAGCCGAGGGGTTCACCGGCACGGCTTCGGTCCCCCTGCTGATCGGCGTGCGGCCCGTGGGCGCCCTGAACCTGATCTACAAGGGCGGCATCGGGCTGACCTCGCACGAGCGCGACCTGCTGACCTCGCTCGCGAAGGTCGTCGCGGTGGCCGTCGAGCGCGCGCGCCACCTCGAGCGGCTCGAGGCCGAGATCGCGGAGCGCGCGCGCGGCGACCAGTGGCGCGCGTTCCTCGGCGACGCGAGCCTCGCGCTCGCCTCGTCGCTCGACTTCGAGGAGACGCTCGCGCGCGTGGCGCGCCTCGCGGTGCGCTCGCTCGCCGCGTGGTGCGTGGTCGATCTCGTGCAGCCCGACGGCGAGCTGCGCCGCCTCGCGGGCGCGCACGCCGAGCCCGACAAGCAGCCGCTCGTCGACGCGCTGGTGAGCGCCACGCGGCTCGACAAGGACTCGAACGAAGGGGTCGCGCTGGCGATCAAGGCCGGCCACACCGTGGTGCGCGAGCTCGACGACGGCCAGCTGCGCCCCGGCGGCCCGCTCCCGGTCGCGACGGCCGACGCCGAGCACCTGCGGCGGCTACGCGAGCTCGGCGGCCGCTCGTTCATGATCGTGCCGCTGCCGGCGCGCGGCCGGATCCTCGGCTCGATCTGCTTCGTTTCGACCGAGCCCGCGCACTTCAGCGCGCGCGACGTGGCGCGGGCCGAGCTGCTCGCCGCGCGCTGCGCGGCCGCGATCGACAGCGCCACGCTGTATCGCGAGGCGCGCGAGGCGATCGCGGCGCGCGACGTCTTCTTGAGCATCGCCTCGCACGAGCTCAAGACGCCGCTGACGGCGCTGCAGCTCTCGCTGCAGGGCCTGCTGCGCCACGCGAGCGACGACCCGTGGTCGACGCCGCGGCTGTCGCTCGCCGCCCAGCAGGTGGCGCGCCTCACGCGGCTGATCGACAGCCTCCTCGACGTCTCGCGGATCACCGCGGGGCGGCTCGTCCTCGAGCGCGAGGAGCTGGAGCTCGGCGAGCTCGTGGCGGACGTCACCGCGCGCTTCGGCGACGAGGCGACGCGCGCCGGCTGCGCGATCGAGCTCCGCCGCGAAGGGCCCGTGCGCGGCCGATGGGACCGCCTGCGCCTCGATCAGGTCCTCTCGAACCTCGTCTCGAACGCGCTCAAGTACGGCGCCGGAGCGCCGATCGAGTGCGTCGTCGAGGCGCGCGGCGACGAGGCCCGCGTGCGCGTCACCGACCACGGCATCGGCATCGCCAAGGAGGACCTCGGGCGCGTCTTCCAGCGCTTCGAGCGCGCGGTCTCGCCGCAGCACTACGGCGGGCTCGGGCTCGGCCTCCACATCGCGAGCGAGATCGTGCGCGCCCACGAGGGCACCCTGTCGGTCGACAGCGAGCCGGGGCGAGGCGCGTCGTTCTGCATGGCGCTGCCGATCGGCGCCCGCGCGTAGCTGCTCTCGCGCGGGGGTGTGGGGCCGGAGGCGAAGCCGGCGCCCCCAACTCGGCTACGGCCGGATCTTCCCCTTCGCCCGCTCGATGGCGTTGGTGATGATCCGGTACTGCTCCTTCGGATCGGTCCAGCGCGCCTGCGCCTCGGGCGACAGCAGCTGGAGCGGATCGTAATAGAGGTAGAACTGTCCCTCCTTGACCGCGGGGCTCGTGAACACGCTGATGCCGTTGT
Organism: uncultured delta proteobacterium; assembly: GCA_903923175.1. GTDB lineage: Bacteria > Myxococcota_A > Polyangia > Polyangiales > JADJMO01 > CAIXWQ01. The sequence goes on from CAIXWQ010000878.1 coordinate 14,782, forward strand.
CGCGGTCGTAGTGCTCGAACGAGTGCGCGTCGCGCTTGCCGCCGCCGCCGGGGGCGTCGACCACGAACGTCGGCGTGTTGAAGCCCGCGGTGGAGCCGCGGATGTGCTTCTCGAGCGTGAGCGCGGTGTCGAGCGTGGTGCGCAGATCCTCCACGCCCTGCACGAGGTCGTGCACGTAGACGTAGTACGGGTGCACGTTCACGTGGCCGAGGCGCTTGATGAGCAGGCGCATCGTGTCGACGGTGTCGTTGACGCCGCGCTGGAGCACCGACTGGTTGCGCACGAAGATCCCGCGCTCGTGCAGCCGGTCGAGCGCGTCCTGCGTGATGCCGGTGATCTCGTTCGGGTGGTTGAAGTGCGTGTGGAGGACGACCTCCTTGTGCAGCTTGCGCCCGAGCTCCACCACGCGCGTGAGCGCGTCGACCCACGCGTCGTCGGTGAGGATCTTCTGCGGCATGACCGCAGGGCCCTTGGTGGCGAAGCGGATGCGGCGGATGTTCGGCATCGCGAGGAGCGTCTCGCCGATCTCCTGCAGCTGCTGCGCGCGGAGGTTGTACGTGTCGCCGCCGCTCACCACGATGTCCTCGAGCTCTGGGCGCGACGCGATGTACCTGAACGCGCGCTGCCAGCGCTCCGGCTTGGCCTTGAGCTGCACCTTCTCGACCTCGTCGGTGTCGACGCCGACCGCGTAGCTGCGCGTGCAGAAGCGGCAGTAGACGGGGCAGGTGTCGAGCGGGAGAAAGAGCGCCTTGTCGGGGTAGCGGTGCGTGAGCCCGGGCACCGGCGCGTCGGCTTGCTCGTGGAGCGAGTCGAGCCCGAGCTTCGGGTGATCGGGGAGCAGCCGCGAGGCGACGGGGATGAACTGGATGCGCAGCGGGTCGGCGTACGCGTCGCGCCAGTCGATGAGCGAGAGCAGGTACGGGCTGATGCGCAGGCTCATCGGCGCGCGGTGGAAGCCCGCGTTCACGTCGGCCACGAACTCGGCGGAGACGAGCCCCTGCAGGGTCTCGATCAGCTTCTCGGGGCGCGTGATGGTGTGCTTCGACTGCCACGCGTGATCGATGAACTGCTCGTAGGTCACGTCGGCGTAGGCCGGGATGTTCCGCCAGAACTCGTCGCGCCGGAGCTGCGCGTGGTGCAGCGTCGTCGGATCGACGGGCGGCTTAAGCGCGTGGATCTCCTCGGTCTCGCCGGAGGGCGGCGGCGCCGAGGGAGACGAGGCGGACGTGAGGACGCGGAACGGGGAGGCGGCGGAGACGGGCGTGGTCGACATGGCGTGGCTCTCTCGATCGTGACCTCGCGGCCGCGTCCTGCAACGCGGCCCGCGGGAGCGCGGTGAGCGCCTCGTAGCAGACCCGCCAAGGCCGGATAACCCCCGAGCCGCGTTGCCGCGGCGTGTCGGCGGCGCCGCCCCGCGGAGGAGCGCAGGTTCACGAGAGCTTTCGCGCGCGGACGGCGAGCGGGCTCAGCCCCGCCTCGTGAATCCGCCGGGGCCCCACCCCACCGGAGAGACTCTTTCGCAGTCTCTCAGCCGCCGCCCGAGACCAGCTTCAGCTCGGGGCGAGGGTCGAACACGCCGCGATCCTTGGCCGCGGCGAGCTCCCGGAGCGCCTCCCGGTAGCCGCGCAGGACGAGCGCTCGCGCGTTGAATCGGTTGAGGTAGCCGTAGTGCCCGATGTCGGGCGACACGTTCACGAACGTCACGCGCGGGTAGGTGCGCGCGTAGAGGTCGAGCCCGCGCCGCTCCTTCTCGCTGAGCACGATGTTGAGCGACTGCGTGAGCACGTCGAAGACGCCGCGGTGCGCGATGCTCCGCTCGTTCTCGCGGATGTTCTCGGTGCGGTAGATGTTCGAGACGATCACGACGTCGACGCCGGCCTCGACCGCGAGGTCGGCCGAGAGCGTGCGCACGAGCTCGCCGTCGAGGTGGTAGCGGCCGCGGATCTCGTAGGGCCGGAAGAGCCCGGGGACGCAGCAGCTCGCGGCGACCGCCTGCGAGATCGGCGTCTCTTCGTCGTAGCCCTTGCCGAAGACCACGCGGCCGCGCCCGTCGATGTCGACCGCGGTGACGAGGATGCTCTTGTCGACCTTGCGGAAGTCGTTGACCGGCAGCACCTCGCGCAGCGTGCGCTCGAGCTTGTCGATCGAGAACAGCCCGCTCATCAGGTAGCCGGGGCGCAGCAGATCGCGCAGCGAAGGCGCGCCGAAGAACGTGTCCGGCATGATGCGCACGCCGTCGCGGTACTTGCGCTTCCACGGCAGCCGGTAGGCGTCGACGAGCTCGTCGAGCGGGAACCCCTGACCGTAGAGCGCGCTCACGAGCGCGCCGGCCGAGGCGCCGACGAAGACGTCGGGCTTGATGCGCAGCTCCTGGAGCGCCTTGAGGACGCCGAGGTGCGCGAGGCCGCGGGCGGCTCCACCGGAGCCGACGAACGCGACGCGTGGCGGACGATGTCCGCGGGGCGGCGGAGGCGACTGCGGCGGCTGAGGCGGCTGAGGCGTGTTGGGGTGAGCCAGGCTTCGAAGTATGTCACGACTCGAGCGTCATGGAACCCGACCGCAACGCGCCCGCGCCCCCCGCCACGCCGCCCGCCTCGCACGCCTCGCCCGCCTCGCCCGCCTCGCCCGCAACCACGCCCGCAACCACGCCTGCCGCCGACCCGCGCCCCTTCGCGCCCGAGATCGAGGCCGAGCTCGGCCGACGCGTGAAGAAGGAGCTGCGCAAATCGATGCAGCGCATCCGGTCGACCATCCCTGCCGCCGCGCGTCGCAGCGCGTCGGTGGCGATCTCGGCGCGGCTCGCCGAGCTCGGCCTTCTGACGGGCGCGCGGGGCGTCGCGCTGTTCCGGCCGATCGAGCGCAAAGGCGAGGTCGACACGGCCGCCATCGACGCGCTCGTGCGTGACTCAGGAGGTCGTGTCGCCTACCCGCTGCTCGAGGAGCCCGAGCTCGCCGAGGGGACCGGGCCCTTCGACCCCGAGAACCCGCCGCCGCCGCCGACGATGTCGTTCCGCTGGGTCGATCTCGCGCCCGGCGCCGAGCCCGCGGCGCTCGAGGCGGCGTTCGAGGATCGCGGCCACGGCTTCCCCGAGCCGCGCGCCGACGCGCCGCGCGCCGAGGTCGACGCGCTCGACGTCGTGATCGTCCCCGCGCTCGCGTTCGATCCGCGCGGACACCGGATCGGCTACGGCGCCGGCTTCTACGATCGCTTCCTCGCCGGCGCGCCGCGGGCGCGGGCACTCGGGGTGTGCTTCGATTTCCAGGTCCTCGCCGAGGTGCCGACGGGCCCGCACGACGCGGCGGTCGGCGTCGTCGTCACCGACAAGCGGAGCTTCGCGAAGCCGACGTGAGCGCGCGCACGAGCCGAGCGCGAACGCCTGGTCACCGCTGGGTCCTCGGCGCCGCGGGTTCGTTTCGCGCTTGGCAGCGCGGGCGGCGCTCGTATGCTCCACACGCGCATGGCGGGTCCGTTCCTCGACGACAGCACGTGGCCGCTCGTCGTCGTGACGTTCAGCGACTCCATGTCGAACGCCGAGGTCGAGGGGTACTTCGAGCGGCTGCGCGGGTACCTGAAGCGCCGCGAGCGCTTCGCGGTGGTGCTCGACGCGCGCCGCGTACGGATGGTCGACGCCGTGCGCCGCAAGATGCACGGCGACTTCCTCGCCTCGATCGACGGCCCCGATCGCTTCGTCGCCGCCGGCGCGCTGGTGGTCGAGGAGGAGGTCCAGCGGGGCCTGCTCACCGCGATCTTCTGGATCCACAAGCCGAAGTTCCCGATCGAGCGCTTCGAAGGGCTCGGCGAGGCGATGCTCTGGGCGCGCGAGCGCGTGCGCGAGCGCGAGGAGGCGGCGCGCCGCTCGGGGTTCCCCTCGCAGCCTCCGCCGCGCTCGTCGTCGGCGTCGTCGATGCGACTGGCCGTGGCGGTGCCGGCCGCGCCCCCCGCGCCCGCGTCGTCGACCATGCGGTCGGTGCCGGCCGTGCCGTTCGTCCCGAGCCACTCTCCGAGCGCGACGTCCATCCCGCCGCCGCCGCCGGCCACGCGCATCTCGACCGCGCCGCCGCCCCCCTCGGCGCTCTCGGGGACGCGCGCCTCGACCCCGCCGCCGCCGCTGTCGGCCCCGCGGATCTCGACCGCGCCGCCGAGCCGCGAGCGTCGCTGAGCGTCGAGCCCCAGCGCGGGGCGACCGCGCCGTCCGCGCTCAGTCGCGCTCCTTGAGCCCGCCCGGCACCTTCGCCGCCTCGGGCCAGGGGCGCATCCACAAGAGCTCGCGCGTCGCGGCGCGGAACAGGCGCGCGGGCCGATGCGCCCCGCCGCGCGTCTCGCCGGTCTCGACCACCCACCCCTCGCGCTCGACCCGCTCGCGGAAGGCGCGGCGATGCAGCGTCGTGCCGAGGATCGCCTCGTAGGCGGCCTGCAGCTCGGCGAGCGTGAAGGTCTCGGGCATCAGCGCGAACGGCGCGGTCGTGTAGGTGATCCGCCCGCGCAGCCGCTCGATGGCGACGTGCATGACCTCGTCGTGATCGAACGCGAGTCGCGCGCGCCGGCCGTCGTCGCGCGTCGGCGCGCCGTCGACGATGGTGCAGAATTCGGCGGCGCGGGCGTCGTCGCTCCCCTTGGCGTGGGCGAGCAGGTGCCAGGGGACGAGCGCGAGGTAGACCGCGCTCACGATGCGCCCGCGCGGATCGCGCGAGGGCTCGCCGAAGGTCGCGAGCTGCTCCACGATCGTGCCGCCGAGATCGGCGATCCCGGTCTCCTCGGCGAGCTCGCGGCGCGCGGCGAGCTCGAGCCCTTCGTCGCTCTTCACGAAGCCGCCGGGGAGCGCGAGCTGCCCCTCGAAGGGCGGGATCCCTCGCTCGATCAGCAGCACCGAGAGGCGCGGCCCCTCGGCCTCCGGCTGCCCCTCGCGCGGCGGGCGCAGCGTGAAGACGACCAGATCGGCCGCGACGTGCGGCCCCGCGCCCCACTTCTTTCGCCAGCGGGCGATGGCCTCGTCGCTCATGCCGTGATCACGACGAGGGGGCGTGGACGCGCGCATCAGGGCCTCCATCCGTTGGCGATCGGGTAGTCGCGCCCGACCCAGGCGCGCGCGCTGACCTTGAGCGTGGGCGCGAACTGCTTGCGCTTGTACTCGGCGCGCAGCAGCTTGCGCGCGAGATCGCGCACCAGCGCGACCGGCTGGCCGACGAGCGCCGCGGTCTCCTCGACGCCGAGCTCGCGCTCCACCAGCGCCTCGAGGATCGGATCGAGAACCTCGTAGGGCGGCAGCGATTGATCGTCACGCTGCCCCGGGCGCAGCTCGGCCGACGGCGGCTTGGTGAGCGTGCTCTCGGGGATTGCGCCCGGGCACGCGTGCTCGTTCAGCCAGCGCGCGAGCGCGTAGACCTCGAACTTCCAGAGATCGGCGATCACCGCGAGGCCGCCGCAAGTGTCGCCGTAGAGCGTGCAGTAGCCGACCGAGCACTCGCTCTTGTTGCCGGTGGTGAGCAGCAGCGCGTCGGCGCGGTTGGCGTGGGCCATCAAGACCGCGCCGCGGATGCGCGCCTGCACGTTCTCGAGCGTCACGTCCTCGGCCGCGGGCTTCGGCGTGCGCGCGAGCATCGGCGCGAGCATCGCCTCGTACGCCTGGTGCGCGGGGTCGATGGGCACGACCTCGATCGGCAGCCCGAGCTTGGTCGCGAGCGCGCGCGCGTCGGTGAGCGAGCCCTCCGACGAGTAGCGGCTCGGCAACCCGTAGGCCGCGCCGTGCTCCGCGCCGAGGGCGAGCGCGCCGATCACGGCGACGAGCGCCGAGTCGATGCCGCCCGAGAGCCCGAGCACCCAGCGCTTCATGCCCGTCTTCTTCGCGTAGTCGCGCACGCCGAGCACCAGCGCGCGGTGGAGCAGATCGTACTCGTCCGGGGTGGAGGCGCGCGTGCGCTGCGCGAGCTCGAAGGTCGTGACGGCCTCCTCGAAGAGCGGCAGCTCGACGATCGGGGCGCCGTCGGCCGCGACCGCGAGGCTTCCGCCGTCGAAGAGCAGGCCGTCGTCGCCGCCGACGACGTTGGCGTAGACGATCGGCACGCGCCAGCGCGCGGCCGCGTGCGCGACGAGCTTGCGGCGCACGGCGAGCTTGCCCTTCGCGAAGGGCGAGGCGCTCACGTTCACGAGCAGCGTCGCCCCCTGCTCGACGGCCTCGGCGCAGGGATCGCGGTCGTAGAGCCTCTGCTCGCCCCAGAGCAGGCGATCGTTCCAGAGGTCCTCGCACACGAGCAGGCCGACGCGCTCGCCGTCGAGCTCGAAGGTGCGCCTGGCCCCCTCGGCGGCGGGCTCGAAGTAGCGGCGCTCGTCGAAGACGTCGTAGGTCGGCAGCAGCGCCTTGGCGACCTCGAGCAGGATCTCGCCGCGCCGCATCGCCACCGCGGCGTTCACCAGGGCGCGGCCGCCCGCGTGCGCCGAGGGGCGCCTGCGCGGCGCGCCGACGATCGCGACGAGCCCCTCCGGCAGCTCGCGCACGAGGCGCTCGAGCCCCTCGTCGGCGGCGCGCACGAAGGCGCCGACGTTGAGCAGATCGCGCGGCGGGTAGCCGACGGTCGCGAGCTCGGGGAGCACGACGAGCCGCGCGCCCTCGGCCTGCGCGCGGGCGCAGGCCTCGAGGATCCGGGCGACGTTGCCGTCGACGTCGCCGACCACCGGGTCGAGCTGGGCGATCGCGATGCGCATGGGGAGCCTCCTGCGATGACGCTGAATCCCTCGGGAAACCAAGTCGATCAGTGCGAACCGATCGCGGCGAGCGCGGCCTCGACCGTCACGCACCGCACCCCCGCGGCCGCGCAGTCGGCGAGCGCGCGCGCGCCCCCCGCCTCGTCGACGGCCGCGATGGCGTCCTCGACCAGGCAGACCTCGCCGCCGCGCGCGCGCCGACCGAGCCACTCGACGAGCCCGAGCGCGGCGGCGCGCACGCAGTAGTCGGTGGCGACCCCGAAGACCACGAAGCGCGTCGCCGCGCCGCCCGCGCTCTCGGCGAGGCGCGCGAGCACGGCCTCGGCGTTGGGGTTGGCGAAGAGCGAGTAGACCTCCTTCTCGAGCAGCAGCTGCTGCGGCGCGTGCTTGCTGAGCAGCGACTCGAGCGTCGCGTCGTCGACCGGCACGTTGGGGACGAAGCGCGCTCGCGGCGCCGTGGTGCCCGGCACCTTGAGCCAGCCGGCCGTCCCCTTCACGCAGTGCGCGGGGAACCCCGGCCGCTCGCCGTTCGGCCCGGCCTCGGGGGCGCCGGCGAACTCCCACGCGTCGAAGGCGTGCGAGTCGACCGAGGCGACGATCGGCGCGCCGCGCGCGACCGCGCGACCGACGAGCGCCTGGAACGCCGGCGCGAGCCGCTCGCTCCCCCGCACGTACAGCGCGCCGCGCGGGTCACAGAAGTCGTGCTGGGTGTCCACGTCGATCAGGATCGTCTTCACGGTCTGCCTCCCTCTCGCGCGCGCCTCGTGCGCGTGCGTCTCTGCGCGACCCGCGCTCACCCCGCCGCGCGCCCGTCCTCCGCGCATCGCTGCTGCAGCGCGAGCAGCGCCTCGCTCTTGGTCACGGGGAACCCTTCCCCCTTCTCGCGCGGCGCGATCGAGCGCAGCCGGTCGCCCGCGCGCTCGAGATCGACGAAGAAGCGCGCGCGGGCCGCGTCGAGCCCGAGGTCGCACGGCGTGCGCGACACGTCCGAGCTCCCACCGTCGAAAACCGGGACCAGCAGCGGCTCGGCGTCACGCGAGCCGCGCGCCTCGTCATCGAGGCCGATCACGTCGTGGAGCCCGTCGCCGTCGCGCACGCGCAAGACCTGCTTGACGCCGGCGGTCCCCCCCTTGCCCGGCGCGCGCTTCTGCACGGCCGTCAGCCGACCGCGCGCGTCCTCGAGCGCGACGACCTTGTAGACGGCGCCGAGCGCCGGGGCGTCGGGCGTGCACACCGCCATCGTGCCGACGCCGAACGCGTCGGCAGGGACCTTGTCGTGCAGCAGCGCGGAGATCGCGTACTCGTCGAGATCGTTCGAGAGCACGAGGCGCGCCTTGGGGTGCCCGGCGGCGTCGAGCCGCGCGCGGGCGAGCGGCGCGAGCGCGGCGAGATCGCCCGAGTCGAGTCGGACGCCGGCGAGCTTGTCGCCCATCGCGCGCGCCGCGCGCTCGACGCCGCGCAGCGTGTCGAAGGTGTCGACCAGCGCGATCGACGGGGCTTCGAAGGTCTCGCCGAAGCTGCGGAAGGCGAGCTCCTCGCCGGCCTCGCCGTCGTCGGCCGCGAACGCGAGCACGAACGCGTGGGCCATGGTGCCGGTGACCGGCACGCCCCAGGTGCGCGCGGCCTCTTCGTTCGACGTGCCGGCGAACCCGGCGACGTACGCCGCGCGCGCCGCGTCGACCGCCGCGCGCTCGTGCGTGCGCCGCGTGCCGAACTCGAAGCAGGGGCGCCCCTGCGCGGCGATCACGATGCGCGCGGCCTTCGAGGCGACGCGCGTGTCGTGGTTCACGATCGAGAGGAGCAGCGTCTCGACGAGCTGCGCCTCGGCGAGCGTGCCCTCCACGCGCACCAGCGGCTCGCCGGGGAAGCAGAGGCGCCCCTCCGGCACCGCCAGCACGCGCCCGCGGAAGCGCAGCCCCTCGAAGAGCGCGCGCACGGCGGGGCGCGCCAGCACGGGGCCGAGCACGCGATCGCGATCGAGCCACGCCAGATCGGCCTCGGTGAACCGCAGCGCGGAGAGCGCTGCGACCATGCGCCCGACCCCGGCGGCGACCAGGAACCGGCGACACGCCGGCAGCTCGCGCACGAAGAGCTCGAACACGGCCCGGCGCTCGGCGAGCCCCGCGGCCGCGTAGCCGGCGAGCATGGAGAGCTGGTAGCGGTCGGTCAGCAGTGCGGGCGTGGTCATCGTCGACCTCCTGCGAGACAGTTTGAGCATTGCGTGCTCAAAGTCAACAGGGCAGGAATTCCAGCCTCGCGTGCGCAGGCTCGGCGCGCGCCTCAGCCCCGACGCGCCCGACGCGACGCGACCAGGGCGGCCAGCCCGACCCCGAGGGCGAGCGCCGCGCGCCTCGGCTCGCGTTCTCCCTCTTCGCCCCCCTCGCCGCGCGGCAGCACGCAGCCGCAACCGCTGGAGCCGCTCGACGCCGGCGCGAGCCCGCTGCCATCGGCGCTGGCATCCACGGCGCCGCCGGCGTCGTCGAGCGGGCCGAGGCCGCCGTCGTCGAGCGGCCCGAGCCCGCCGTCGTCGAGCGGGCCGCC
>CAIXWQ010000879.1 GCA_903923175.1 uncultured delta proteobacterium
CGGCCGCCGCGCGCGCGGCCTTGTGGCGCTCCCAACAGCTCGGGCACCGCCACTCGAAGACCAGCCCCGCCGAGGGATCGATGCGCTTCGCCAGCCGCCAGCCGTGCTTCGAGCTGATGAGCGTGTAGTTCGTCTCGGTGCGCGGTGCGCTCACCCGGCAGTCGACACAAACTCGCGGCCCGTCGGACTCGTCGTCGCTGGTCGCCATCCAGCCCCCTGTCTTGAGCCGAGCGCGCTGCGGCCGCCCGTGCAGTGCATCGATCGTCGCACCGGACGGCGTCGACGCACAAGCGCCAGGTGCGCCCCCGCCTGACGCGGCGCGCGCGCGTCGACGAGCGACGAGCCGGGCGGGCGACTCTCGAGCTCGCCGTCGCCGCGCGTCAGTCGAGGATGCCCGCGTCGTGCAGCACGCCGAAGTTCACGCCGCCGTCCTCGTCCATGGGCTTCAACGAGCGCAGATAGACGACCATCGCCTTCTGCTTGGCCGGCGTGTCGATGTCCGTCCAGGTGTGGAAGACGTGCCAGTACTCGTACGGGACGTAGGTCGTGTCGTAGGTGTGGTCGGTCCCGTTCACGAAGATGTCGATGAGCTCCTGATCCGTGAACCCGCCGGTCTGCTCCGGCGTGTGCTGCACGCCCTGGAAGAAGCCCGCGGTCGGCATATCGCCGTGGCAGCCGGTGCACGCGGGTCCCGCATCGGGACAGCCTCCGTCCGGGGGCGGCGGCAGATCGATCCCCGCCTCGGCGAGCTCCGGCGCGAGCTTGGCCCCCACGCACCCCGGGTAGACGGGGACACCGTTGTTGTAGCGGGCGTTGCCGGCCTGCCAGTCGGCCTCGGTCGCGGCGGTGACCTGCAGCTCCGCCTGCGCGCACGCCGAGCCGACCTGGGCGTTGATCTTCAGCGTCGGGGTCGCCGACAGCACCGTGACGAGCGTGCCGCCGGTCGCCGGATCGGGCGTGAAGCGGACCGCGCCCTGATCGGGCACGGCGGTCCAGATCGCCGTGGCCGGCACGCCGTTCAGGTTCGCGATCGCCGGGATCTGGAAGGTGTGGCTCGTGCTGTCGGTGACGTACGCCGAGTACATCTTCCCGAACAGGATCTGCAGCGAGTCGCTCTGGCTGCACGCGCCCGGCCCCGAGTCGACGACGGGCGTGACGGGGCTGCTGCTGCTGCTGCTCGAGCACGCGCCGATGGTCGCGCCGACCGCGCACGCCCCCGCCACCAGCGCCCCGACGACCCCGAGCCCGAGAATGCTCCGTCCCATGCTGTCTCCTTGTCGATCCAGGAATTCGGGCTCGCCGCCCCCGCGGTCCCGCGCGTCCGCTGCGCCGCCGCGCGCGCTACGTCCGCGGCGCGGGCGCTACTGGCACTTCCCGCCGCCGAACGCGCCGATGATCGCGTTGGCGCAGAAGCTGAGGCCACCCGTGCCGCCGAACGTGCAGCACTTGTTGTCGGCCGACTCGGTGCAATCCGCGTTCGTCTTGCACAGGCGGACCGTCTGCGTGCCCATGCACGAGCTGCCGAGCGACGTGTTGCACGCCGTCGCCGCCGAGCACTTCACGCTGATCGTCCCCGTCGTGCAGTTCGGCGCGCTGCCGCCCGTGATGGGGATGGTGCCGCAGCAGACGTCCGAGGCAGGGCATCCTGCCGGCGAGGAGCAAGGCCCGGCGTCGGCCGCGCCGGTGTCGGTCGCCGTGCCGGTGTCGACGGCAGCGCCCGTGTCGACCGCCGCGCCGGTGTCGACCGCTGCGCCGGTGTCGACCGCTGCGCCGGTGTCGACCGCCGCGCTGCTGTCGCCCGCGGGCGCGTCCGGCGTGCCGGCGCCGGAGTCCGACGTCGAGCTGCAGGCGGCGAGGGCCAGGAGGGGGACGAACGCGGAGACGGACAACCAGGTGAGTCGCATGCGCGCCAATCAAGCACACGCAGGGCTTCGCACGGCGCTAAGAAAAGAGGAGCAAATCGACGTGCGCAGTCACGCGCGAGTGACACTCGCGCAGACTCGGGCTGGAAGTGCCGATTCCAGACTCGCGTCTTCGTGCGTCAGCGCGCGTCGAAATCGGCAGAGCGCGACGCGTAGGAGGGAACGCCTGTTCCCTGATGCCAGCCTCGCGGCGCGAAATTCGCTCGCGCTGCGGCCGGCGAGGCGCGCGGAGCGACCCCCGCGCGCCTCGCGTCGTCGGGGGCGCCTCGGCGGGCTGCCGACGCGCGGC
>CAIXWQ010000880.1 GCA_903923175.1 uncultured delta proteobacterium
CTCGGCGGCTACGAGGTCGAGGAGCGGCGCGCGGCGTACCTGAAGGTGCTCTCGCCCTGGCACCTCGCGGTGCTCGACGCGGTGTCGGCACGCGTCTGCCTGGCCGACGTGCCGTACGACTCCATCGGCGCGCCGCCGCGCCCGGCCGAGGTCGGCGTGGCGGAGTTCGTCGACGCGTTCGTGGCCGCCTCGCACCCGACCGTGCAGCGCGACATCCAGGGGCTGCTCGCGCTGGTCGAACACCTCTGGCCGCTGCGCTGCGGCCACGCGCACCGCTTCACGCGGCTCGACGCGGCGGCGCAGGACGACGTGCTCGCGAAGATGGAGAGCGCGTCGATCGATCTCGTGCGCGGCGCGTTCCAGGGGTTGAAGACGCTCGTGATGATGGGCTACTGGCGCGATCCGCGGACCTGGGGCGTGCTGCGCTACGACGGCCCCGAGGTGGCGCGACCCGCGGGCGGCTGGACGCCGCTGCGCTTCCGTCCGGTGATCTCGCGCTCCACGGAGCGCGCGCGATGATCCGCCGCGGGCGCGAGCTCGGCGCGGACCTCGCGCTCGAGGTCGACGCGATCGTCGTCGGCACCGGCGCGGGCGGCTCGATCGCGGCGCGCGCGCTCGCGCGGGCCGGGGCGCGCGTGATCGCGTTCGAGGAGGGGGGCGATCACCTCGCGCGCGACATGACCCAGCGCGAAGACGAGATGCTCCCCGAGTTGTTCCAGGACCGCGCGGGGCGCATGACCGACGATCTCGCGATCACCGTGCTGCAAGGGCGCGGCGTCGGCGGCTCCACCATCCACAACACCAACCTCTGCAAGCGCATCGCGCCCGAGATCCTGGATCTCTGGGCGCGCAAGCACGGCGTCGTCGGCTGCAGCGAGGCCGAGATGCGCGCCGCGTTCGAGACCATCGAGCGCGACCTCTCGGTGGCGCCGATCCCCGACGACGCGATCAACGCCAACAACGACGCGCTCCGCCGCGGCGTGGCGGCGCTCGGGTGGCGCGGCGGCAAGCTCTCGCACAACCGCACCGGCTGCCAGCAGAGCGGCTTCTGCGAGCTCGGCTGCGCCTACGACGCCAAGAACAACGCGCGCAAGATCGTGATCCCGCAGGCGGTCGACGCGGGCTGCGAGGTCTGGGCCGACGCGAAGGTCGAGCGCGTGCACCAGCAGGGGGGCCAGGTGACCGGCGTGCGGGCGCGCACCGCGAGCGGCCGCACGATCGAGGCGCGCGCGCGCGTGGTGGTGCTGTCGGCGAGCGCGGTCGGCAGCGCGGCCCTCGCGCTCGCGAGCGAGCTGCCGGATCCGCACGGGCAGCACGGGCAGCGGCTGCGCATCCACCCTGGCGCAGCGGTGGCGGGGCTCTTCGGCGACGAGGACGAGCAGCCCGTCCGAGGCTGGAAGGGGATCCCGCAGAGCTGGGAGTGCACCGAATTCCTCGACCTGCGCGAGGGGTCCGACAAGCGCTGCTGGATCGTGCCGGCCTTCGCGCACCCGATCGGCACCGCCGTGACCATCCCCGGCTTCGGCGCGGCGCACATGCGCGCGATGCGCAGCTACGGGCGCCTCGCCTGCCTGACCGCGATGGTGCACGACGAGACCGAGGGGCGCGTCTACCTCGCGCGCGACGGCCGCCCTGCCCTGAAGTACCCGATGCTCGAGAGCGACTGCGCGCAGCTCGCGCTCGGGATGCGCGGCGCGGC
>CAIXWQ010000881.1 GCA_903923175.1 uncultured delta proteobacterium
CAGCCCCGCCGGCCGCGTTCGCCCCTCTGCAGTTCCTCGTGCTGCTGGTCGCCGGCTGGATCCAGCGTGAGCAAGGGCGTCGCATCGACTTCTTGCGCGCGGAGAACAGCGTGCTGCGCGCACGCCTCGGTCCCGGCCGCGTCCGGCTTTCCGATCCCGAGCGACGCCTTCTCGCTGAGAAAGGCCGCGCCGTGGGCCGCAAGCTCCTCGCAGGCCTCTCCTCGCTTGCGACGCCCGAGACGATTTTGCGTTGGTACCGCGACCTCGTCGCCGCGAAATACGACGGCAGCCGCGAGCGCATCGCGCCCGGGCGCGTTCGCAAGCCCGCCGAGATGACCGCGCAGCTGGTCGCGATGGCGCGAGTGAACGCGACGTGGGGCTACACGCGGCTTCGAGGCGCGATGGCAAACCTCGGGTTCGAGCTCGGTCGCTCGACGATCGAGCGGATTCTGAAGGAGAACGGCATCGAGCCCGCCCCGCGGCGCGGCAAGATGATGTCGTGGAAGCAGTTCCTCGCGGCGCACTCAGGCGCGATTGCGGCGGCCGACTTCTTCTCCGTCGAGGTGCTGACCGTTGGCGGGCTCGTGCGCTACTTCGTGTTCTTCGCGATCGACTTGAAGACGCGCGCCGTCACGATCGCGGGCATCTCGAACCAGCCCGATGGGCCGTGGATGGCACAGATGGCGCGCAACATGACCGACGCCGTCGAGGGCTTTCTCAAGGACTCGACCAAACTCATCGTCGACCGCGACCCGCTCTACACGGCGCAGTTCGCAGCCATGCTCGGCGCCGAGGGCGTGGAGCTGCTGCGGCTCCCCGCCCGGAGCCCAAACTTGAACGCCTACGCCGAGAGATTCGTGCTTTCGATCAAGAGCGAGTGCCTGCGCAAAGTCATCCCGCTCGGCGAGGCGCACCTGCGGACGCTCGTGCGCGAGTACGTCGAGCACTATCACGGCGAGCGCAATCACCAGGGCCTCGAGAACCTGATCCCGTTTCCGATCGCCGCGCCAATGCCGGCCAACGGAACGGTCAAGAGGCGAGAGCGGCTCGGGGGGATCTTGAACTACTACTACCGCGACGCCGCGTAGCGGCCGTCCTTCGCCTGGCCGAAGCGAAGGACGGCGAGCGACGGTTGTCAGAGAGCGGGATGCGCATCGCCGGCGCAGGTCGCGCCGCGAGCACGCCGGAGCAAATAGCACCCTTGGGGCCGAGTGGCACCAAGCCTGTCGGTCCTCAGCAGACTTCAGACGCAGCGAACGGACGTGAGCCGCGGGCGCTCGGGAACCCACCACAGCTGCACTCGGGCTCAATGTGGGGCGATCGAGTATTGGGACCACACGCCACGAAGCTCATCGTCGATCGCGACCCTCTCTACACGGCGCAGTTCCGAGAGCTACTTCGCCTCGCGGGTGTGGAGCTGCTGCGGCTGCCCCCTCGAAGCCCAAATTTGAACGCCTACGCGGAAAGATTCGTGCTTTCGATCAAAAGCGAGTGCCTGCGCAAGGTGATCCCGCTCGGCCAAGCGCACCTTCGGACGCTCGTGCGGGAGTACGTCGAGCACTATCACGAAGAACGGAATCACCAGGGACTCGGCAACGTCATCCCCCTTCCGATCGCCAGGCCGACGTCGGCCCACGGAACAGTAAGAAGGCGAGAGCGTCTCGGCGGCCTCTTGAGCTACTACTTCCGCGACGCCGCGTAGCGGCCGTCCTTCGCCTGCCCGGGCGAGGCGAAGGACGGCGGACTGGCGAGATAGTCAGAGAGCGAGGAGCGCGTCACCGGAGTAGGCCGCGCCGCGCCCACACGACGGAGGATAGCGCCATTAGGACCGACTGGCACGAAGTCTGTCGGTGTCGAGCAGGCTTGAGACGCGGCACTCCAACGTTGCGTCGCGGCGTTCCCGGGCCCCTGCGAGCGATGCTCGTCCAGGCCGGGCACGTGCTTCTCTGGAAGTGCCACTCCGACGACGCAAAGCCGCTGCGTGAGCTCGCGGCTCGCGTCCACACCGCGCGCGCCCGGCGCAAGCTCGCCGTCGTCGCGGCGGCTCGCCACCTCCTTCGAATTGCCTTCTACGTGCTGCGCGACGGGACCGTGTACGACCCGAAGCGCATCCACGTCGAGCCGACCAAGGAGGGCGCAGCGGCGTAGATCACCCCTCAGCCGAGGTGCACCTCGAAGACGCTCGGAGACCGAAGCTGGGGAAGTCGAAGGGGACCAGGCCGCAGTTACCCTTGGCTCGCGACTGCGAAGCCCCTGGATAGATTGGCCGGTCCTTCTTCCCGGACGGCAACATGTGCCGGGCCTGCGCGATGGGGCTCGAGCACGCATGGAAGGATGGCGACTCCCGAGTCGAGGTCTTCGTGGCCTTTCGAGCTCCGGCGCGCGATTCGCGCTCGCGGATCGCGAACGGTGACGTGTGCCCACGCCTCGGGTCCTGACAGATTGGGAGCTTCGAAGAGGGGCAGCTCAGTGGCTCGGCGACGCCTTGGTGCGCACGAACGTCGGCCGCTGCACCGGAGAGCGAGAGAGCCAATTCCGACCTTGCAGGTCGGCCCGCAGTGCGCGCGAGGCGCGCGAAGGAGAACGAGAAGATCGCTGACACGCCTTGACAGGCATCATGGAAGGCGCTCCGAGCGGGCCGCGCGGACCCGTCGCGGCTCGGACCGTTCATTCGCCAGGTGGGAAGGGACACTTCGTCATCCATTCCCCACGTTTGACGTAGCTCGTGCCGCTCCACTTCCACAAGTAGTGGTCCTGGTCGCACCCCCTCTGCAGCGTCGGCTGATTGATGACGAGGTCTCGCATCCCGTTGGTGCTGCCGCGGTTTGCGACGAGGTCGGGACCCTCTAGCTGCCCAATCGAGACGCCGCACGCGCCGCGCATGAGGTACAGCGCCCACACTCCCGGTGCAATCAGCGTGATCGCGTCGAGCTGGCCATCGCCGTCGAGGTCGACCTTCGGACCTGGCTGCATCCCGGCCGGCACCGCAACGCAGGGACTGGCGAGCATGCCGGAGGGGCTTGTCGCGAGCGACGGCGATGCGGACGCGGAGGTCATCGGCGGCAACGGCGCCATGCCGACGGACGCCACGGCGGTGGTCGTCTCGGCTGCCCGCGTGTCGGCCGCGATCGCCGCGTCGTCCGCGTGGGCCTCTAGAGCACCGAACAGGTTGAGACTGCCATGATGTCGGCGACTTACGCCGCCTCGCGGATCAGTCGATGAATGCCTTCGAGGTTCTGAATGACCGCCGCGCGTCGGAGGTCGAAGAGATTCTTGCGGACACCGAAGTACCG
>CAIXWQ010000882.1 GCA_903923175.1 uncultured delta proteobacterium
GGGAAGCCGACGCGCGTCGGCGGCGGGCGCGCGCGAGAGAGCCCGGCGATCGGCGCGGCGCCCGCGGCGACGCGGAGGAGATACGGGAGCCGGCGGACCTGTCGCCGGGAGAAGCCGGCGGCGAAGAGGCCGCGCGCGCCGGGCGGCAGCACCCACGCGAACTCCGCGGCGAGGCGCGCGCCCGCGTCGTTCTCGCGCGCGGAGACGACCCAGCGGTGGTGGTGGAGCAGGTAGAGCCCGAACTCGTCGAAGGCCTCGTCGAGGAGCCGCGCGACCCAGCGGGCCTCGGGGTCCTCCGGCAGCAGCTTCGGCGCGGACGAGCGCTGCGTCTCGTCGAGCCAGAGCCCGATCGCCGAGGAGTCGTAGAGCACGCGCCGCCCATCCTCGACGACGAACGGCACGAGCGGGTACTCGTCGAGCGGCGAGGCGCTCGGGTAGCGAGCCGCGGTGCGCCGACGCTTGGCGAGCGCGACGACGGCGGCGATGCGGGCGTTCTCGAGGCGCGCTCCGTCGGCCGGCAGCCACCGACACGGCAGCTGCGCGTGCGCGAACATCGCGCGGATCTTCAGCGCGAACGGCGAGAGCTCGGAGCCCCACAGGACGTGCCGGGCGTGGCGATCGGCGGGGCGGCGGCTCGCTTCGAACACCCGAAGGAGCGTAGCAGGGCGACGCGCGGCGAGCGGGCGAGCGGGCGAGCGACGTGGGGCGCGCGCGACCCGCTCAGCGCGCTGCGGCTCCGTCTCGCGCCGCGAGGACGGCCGCGGCGCATGCGATCGCCGAGAGCGTCGCCGCCTCGACGGAGCCCGAGTCGATGCGGGTGCGCGTCCAGTCGCCGCACAGGAACAGGTTGCGATACCCGCTCTCGTCGGCCGCGAGGCGATGGCGCGTGGAGCCGGGGATCGCGAGCACGTATCGCGAACGGGCGGCGCCTCACGCGCCCACGAGCCGCCCGCGCACCAGCTCCGCGACGAGCACCCCCGCCGCCACCGCGACGTTGAGCGACTCCACGGCCCCCGAGCCCGGGATGGCCACGATCGCGTCGCAGCACGCGCGGACGCGCTCGCCGAGCCCCTCGCGCTCGTTTCCGAGGACGAGCAGCGTCGGCCGCGCGAAGGGGTAACCCAGGGCGCCGGTCCGCGAGGCGCCGTCGGCGCCGACGATCCGCACGCCACGATCGCGCAGGCGCACGAGCGTGTCGGCGAGATCGGTGGTGCGCGACATCAGCAGGTGCTCGATCCCTCCCTCCGCGACGCGGACGGCGTCGGGGGCGAGCCCGGGGTGGGGCGCGGGGGCGCCGAGCAGCGCGGCCTCGACGCCGAAGAACGCGGCGCTGCGCAGGATGGCGCCGACGTTGTACGGGTTGCGCACGCGATCGAGCGCGACGGCGACGCCGCGATCGCGCACCAGCGTCTCCGCGAGCTCGCCGGGCGAGGCCCAGCGCCGCGGGCGCGCGACGACGCACAGCCCTTCGTGGTGCGTGGTGCCGGCGAGCTGCTCGAGCTCGCGATCGCTCGTCTCGCGGCACTCCCCCCCGTGGCGCTTCGCCCACTGGATCAGCGGCTCCACGTGCCGCCGGGCGAGCGGCGAGAACGCGACGCGCAGCAGGTCGGCCCGGCGACGCTCGAAGATCGCGAGCCCGGCTCGCACGCCGTAGGTCAGCTCGCCTTCGCGCGGCGCGCCCGGCTCGACGCGCGGGCCCGACGGCGCGGTCGAGGTGCTCGAAGAGGAGCGCCCGGAGGACGCCCGTTGCGAGACGGCGGCGTCGCGCGGCGCGGGGCGGGGAGGCCTGGGCTTCATGGGCCCGGGGTTCTAGCAAATGCGGCCCGCGGCGGAGACCCGCGCGTCGCGATCGGCTCCGTGGGCGGCTCAGTAGGCCCGCGACCGGGCCGGGCCGAGCGCGCGGCGCGCGGGCTCGGCTTCGACGCGCGCGGGCCAGAGCGCGATGATCTCGGCCGCGGGGCGGGCCATGAGCTGGGCGGCCTCGCGCTCGACCTGCTCCACGAGCGCGATCGACGCCCGCGCCTGCGAGAGCACGCGCAGCGACGCGAGGACCTTGGAGGCGCGCGGCAGGGCGTCCGCGAGCGACGCGGCGGGGAGCGCGGCGAAGCGGGCCGGCGCGCGCGCGACGAGCGCCCGGACGAGCCCCCTCGCCTGCAGCGCGGGGAGCCCGCGAAAGTCGTTCTCGACCCAGTGCGCGGCGGCGACGGCGAGGTCGA
>CAIXWQ010000883.1 GCA_903923175.1 uncultured delta proteobacterium
CGGCCGCCGCGAGCGCCGCGGAGCCCGTGCGACCCGCGAGCGGCGCCGCCCCTGGGCAGGCAGACGAAGGCAACGCCGAGGATCTCGCCTACCTGCGCATCCTCGCGCTCGTGCGCGAGGGGCGGCGTGACGAGGCACGCCTTGCGGCCCGCGACTACTTGCGCACGTTCCCGCGAGGGCTTCGAAGGCTCGAGGTCGAGGGGCTCGCGCGCTGACGCCTGCGGCGGAGCGCGGCCCCCGACTCGATACGACGTCCTGATACGCCGAGATCTCAACTCGGCATATGGACGTGCCGATTCGGCGAGGCGGATACGCCGACAAGGGAACGCTCGCGGACTTGAAGGATCCGCGCCCGAGCGACCAATACCCGGAGAAGCGGGGACCACGCCGAGCCACGCGGCCCGCCGCGCGATCCGAGGCCGTCGATGTCCGACGCGGATCGAGGGCTCGTCGCGGACCTTCGGACGAAGGGAATGGACATGTTCTACGAGGCCGCGGCGGCCGTGCTCGCTGCAGGCGGATACGCCCTCTCGACCCTGCTCCCGGTGACGGGGCTGCACGACTGGCTCGTTCCGACCGCGCGGCGGCGCACCGAGGCGGCCTCTGCGGCCTGGACGTTCGATGACGGGCCGCACCCCGAGCGGACGCCGCGCCTGCTCGACTCGCTCGGTCGCGCGGGCCTGCGCGCCACGTTCTTCGTCGTCGGCCGCGCGGTCGCGCGCCACCCGCAGCTCGCGCGGCGGATCGCCGCCGAGGGGCACACGCTCGGCAACCACTCCCAGACGCACGCGTGGCTCCCAGGGCTCTCGTCTCGCGCGATCGAGCACGAGCTCCGGGGGTGTCAGCGCGCGGTCGAGGACGTCGTCGGCGTCGCTCCGGTCCTCGTGCGCCCGCCCTACGGTCACCGCGACGTGCGCTTCTACCTCGTCGCCCGGCGCCTCGGCCTCACGCCGGTGCTCTGGTCCGTCGACACCCTGGACTACGCGGGCCTCGGCGCCGACGCCGTCGAGCGCCGCGCCGCGCGCGCCGGCGCGGGCGACGTCGTCCTCTTCCACGACGGCAACGCCCGCGCGCGCGGCACGCTCGAGGCCGTCCAGCGGCTCTCGGCGCGCTTCGACGCCGAGGGCGCGAGCCTCGCGCCACTCGCGCCTCTCGCGCCGCTCGCGCGTCTCGATCCCGCGCACGCACCGAGGCCGGGGAGCCCGGCGCTGCGATGATCGCGTGGCTCCTGGTCGCCTGGGCGATCGCGTCGGTCGTCGTGGTCGACGGCCTCCGGCTCCTCGCCGCGCTCGTCGCCTGTCGGCGAAGGCGGGCCGCGCCCCCCACGCCGCTCGACGGAGCGTCGATCGCGGTCGTCTGCCCCTTCCGCGGCGCGGAGGAGGGGGCGCGGAGCAAGCACGAGAGCCTCGTCGATCAGCGCTACCGCTCGCTCGACGTCGTCTTCGCGGCCGAGGCGGCGGACGACCCCGGCGCCGTCGCGGTGAGGGCCGCCTGCGCCGCCGCGCCCGAGCGAGCGCGCTTCGTGGTCAGCGGCTCGGACCCTCGCGTGCTCTCCGGCAAGGCGCGCAACATGATCGCCGGCTGGAACGCGACGAGCGCCGAGTTCGTCGCCTTCTGCGACGCCGACCTCGCCCTCTCGGCGGACGACGTCGCGAGCTGCCTTCCGCTCTTCGACGCTCCCCGCGTCGGCGCGGTCTTCGTGCCGTGCCTCTTCGACGCGCGCGGCCCCGCCGGTCGGCTCGTCATGCTCACCGCGACGGTCGACGCGAGCGTGCTCATCCGGGCCGCCGCGGCCGTCGATGTGCTCCCGTTCCTGCAGGGCGGGCTCATGATGATCCGTCGCAGCGCGCTCGAGGCGGCGGGTGGAATCGGCGTCGTCGCCGACGCGATCTCCGACGATCTGCGCCTCGCTCGGGTCCTGCGGCGCGCCGGCTTCGTGCTCCGCGCGACCGCGCGCACGCTCGTGCACCACACGCCGAAGGAGGGCGCCGGCACGTGGCTCGCGCGCTACCACCGCTGGATGGTCTGCCAGCGCACCGACGCGCCCGCCGGCTTCTGGCTCATGCTCTGGCTTCATCCGCTCGTGGTGCCGCTCCTGGCGGCGGCGCTGGCGCCCGCCCGCGCGCGCTGGCTGCTCGCGCTCGCGGCCTGCGCCCTGCTCGTCGAGCTCGCCTACTCGGCCTGGGTCGATCGCCGGATCCTGCGGCCGCTCGGGCTGGGGCTCGGCGCGCGCGTGCTCTTTCGCCCTGTCGCCAACCTCGCTCACTTCGCGGTCTGCGTGGGCGCGGTGCTCTACCCCATCGTGCACTGGCGAGGTCGTCGCTACCTCCTGGGCACCAGCCCTTTCAAGGTGACGGCCGTGTAGGTCGGTCAGATCTACTTCCTACTTTGTGGGATCGATCTTCGCGCGCCGTGGCGATGGACGTTGCCGAGTCCGGCCCCACGCAGGCATTGACTGACGATGTTGCTCTCCGGGA
>CAIXWQ010000884.1 GCA_903923175.1 uncultured delta proteobacterium
AGCGCGGGCTGCTCGCGCAGCAGCGCGACGAACCCCTGCCGTGGCAGCGCCGCGAGCACGCACGAGGTCTTGGCGCGCACGGTCGCGGTGCGGCGCGAGTCGCGCAGCAGGGCGATCTCGCCGAGGTGATCGCCCTCGGCGAGCACGAGCGTGCGCGCGGGCAAGGCGCCGGCGGGGGCCTCGACCACGACGCTGCCGCGCGCGATCAGGTAGAACGCGTCGCCCGGATCGCCCTGCTCGAACACGGTGCGGCCGGCCTCGAAGCGCGCGGCCGTGAAGCGCGCGGCGATCGACGCGAGCTCGGCCGGCGCGATGCCGGCGAAGAGCGGGAACGCCGCGAGGCGCTCGGCGGTGACGTGGGCCTCGGCGCCGTCGGCGCTGAGCGTGATGCCGGACTGCTTGTGCCAGAGCTTCTCGTACGCCCCGCCGAGCGCCAGCAGCTCGGCGTGCGTCCCCTGCTCGCGCAGCTCGCCGTCGGCGAACACGAAGATGCGATCGGCGCCCGCGGCCGAGGCGAGGCGGTGCGTGACCGAGACGACCGTGCGGCCGCGCGCGAGCGCCTCGAGCGTCTTGCCGATCGCCTCCTCGGTGCCGGGATCGAGCGCCGAGGTCGCCTCGTCGAGCACGAGCACCCGCGGGTCGCGCAGGATGGCGCGCGCGATCGCGAGGCGCTGGCGCTGCCCGCCCGAGAGCTTGCTCCCGCGCTCGCCAACGCGCGTGTCGTACCCCTCGGGCATCGCCGTCACGATCTCGTGCATCTGCGCCGCCCGCGCGGCCGCCTCGATCTCCGCGTCGGTCGCGTCGAGGCGCCCGAGCCGGAGGTTCTCGCGGACGCTCACGTCGAACAGCAGGCTCTCCTGCGGCACGTAGGCGATCTGGGCGCGCAGCGAGCGGTGGGTCGCGCCGCGCACGTCGCGCCCGTCGTAGAGCACGCGCCCGCGCTGCGGCTCGTAGCTGCGCATCAGCAGCGAGAGCGCGCTGCTCTTGCCCGAGCCGCTCCCGCCGACGAACGCGACCGAGGCCTTGGCGGGGATCTCCAGGTTCACGCCGCGCAGCACCAGGCGCTCCGGGCCGTAGCCGAAATCGACGCCGTCGAAGCGGATCGCCCCCTCGAGCGGCGGCAGCGCGGAGGCGCCGGCCGCGTCGACGCTGACGCGCTCGTCGTCGAGCAGCGCCTGGATGCGCGCGATGCCGGTCCCCGACTCGATCAGCGCGGGGATGACGAGGCTCAGGCCGAACGTGCTGGCGGCGATCGTGGCGACCAGCGCGACGAAGGCGACCAGCACGCCCGCGGAGACGAAGCCGTGGATGGCGAGCCACGCGCCCGCCGCGACGGCGAGCAGCTGCACGGCGCCCGCGGAAATGACCGTGGCCCCCTCGACGAGCGCGCCCGCGTACGTCGCCTCGGTGGTCTTGTCGGCGTGGTCGTCGAGCGTGCGGCCGAAGCGCGCGCGCGACCACGCCTCGAGGCCGAACGCGCGCACGACGACCTGCAGCGCGAGGTCCTCCTGCACGAACGAGAGGAGCTTCCCCTCGACCTGCTTCTTGGCGACGCTCGCGCGCGCCGCGCGCCCGGTCAGCCGCCGCGGCAGGAGCGCGGTCACGGCGATCGCCACGACCAGCCCGGCCGCGAGCCGCCACTCGAGCACGAACATCAGCGCCGCGCAGCCGGCGACGTTGAGGGTCAGGTACGCGGCCTTCGGGATCAGCCGCGAGAGGGCCGCCTCCGCCACCATCACGTCGGCCGAGAAGCGGGCGATCGTCTCGCCGGCGGGGGTCTGCGCGTAGTACTCGGGCGACAGCTGGTGGAGCGCGTCGAGCATCCGCGCGCGCAGGGCGCGGCACGCGCGCGCGGCGAGGCGCGCCGACCAGCGCTCCTGGGCGAACACCACCGCCGTGCGCACCACCACCGCCGCCGCCAGCGCGACGACGATGCGGCCGAGCAGCGCGCCGTCGCGGTGGGGGATGGCGTCGTCGAAGATCAGCCGGTTGGCGACCGGGACGAAGAGGTTGTAGCCGACCTGCAGCGACATCGCGGTCAGCACCGCCGCGAGCAGGCGCGGCTGCGTCGCGAGCGCGCGCAGCGACCATCCGACCACGCCCGTCGAGCTCGCGCGCGGTCGCGCGGAGGGTTGCGCCTGGGTTGGGCTCATCGCGCTCGATGGTAGCGGCTCCGCGGCGCGCGCGCGGGCTCGCGGAGCATCGAGTCGAGTCGAGTCGCGCCGCGCTACGCCCCGCCGCGCCGCGACTCCGCGGCCACGAGCCGGCGCACGGTGACGTCGAGGAGCTTCCACGTCGCGGCCGGGAAGCGGTGCAGGTAGGCGTGGAAGCGCTCGTAGTCGAGCGACAGCAGCTCGCACTCCGACTCGGCGCGCACCGTCGCCGTGCGCACGTGGCCGACGAACATCGCGTACTCGCCGAGGACGGCCCCCTCGCGCAGCTGGCGCACCGGCGTCGGCGGCTGCCCGACGAGCACCGAGAGCACGCCGCTCGAAACGACGTAGATGGCGTCGGCCGGCTCGCCCGCTTCGAACACGAGCGTCCCGGCCGGGAAGACCTCGACGCGCATCATGTCGGCGAGCAGCGCGAGCTCCGCGCGGGGGACGCCGCCGAACGTCTCGCTGCGAGAGAGGATGTCGACGCGGGCGCTCGTGCTCATGGGGACCCTCGACCTCTCGGCCTCAGCCGACCTTCAGGATGTTGCGGAACGCCTCGCTGTCGCGCTCGAGCTCCGCGAACGAGCCGCTCGCGACCAGCCGCCCCGCCTCCATCACGCGCACCGCGTCGGACTCGCGCACGAACTCCGGATCGTGGCTCACCGTCACGACGATGCGATCCTGCTTCCACGCGCGCAGCACCTCGCAGACGCGCTTGCGGCTCTTCGGATCGAGCGCGGAGGTCGGCTCGTCGAGCACGAGCACCGGCGTGCGGCGGAGCAGCGCGCGCGTGAGGCCGAGCAGCTGCCGCTGGCCGCCCGACAAGCGACCGCCGCCGCGCCCGACCGCGTAGGCGAGGCCGACGCGCGTGATGGCGGGCTCGAGCGACGCGCGCGCGAGCACCTCGAGCACGGTCTGATCGATGCGCGCGTCGGCCCGCGCGTTGGACGCCGCGACCCGCCCGAACACGAGGTTCTCGCGCCAGGTCAGGTGCGGGTGCACGCGCGCCGGATCGAACGCGACGCACGCCGCGTCGAGCCCGGCGAGCGCCTGGCGCAGCCCCGCGACCGCGCCCTCGGCCTCGGCCTCGGACTCGGTGCCAGCAGGGAGCGCGCCGAGCTCGGCGAGGGAGCTGGTCAACGCCACGAGCACCAGCTCGACCCGCTCGCGGCGCCCCGCGGCGGTGTCGGCGCGCTGCGTGCCGAGCGCGCCCAGCGCCGCGGTGCGCAGCTGCCAGACGCGCTCGTCGCACGGGAACGGGGCGAGCTTGGCGAACTGCGGATACGACGGCAGATCGAGCAGCGCGCGCGACCCCTCGATCACGCGCCGCGCGCCCGCGACGAGCGCCGCGCCCGGACGCGACTCCGCGAGGGCCTGCAGCCGCGGACGGGCGCTCGAAGCGGTGAGCACGTCGAGGAGCTTGGCGCGGTCGCTGCGCCCGGCGAGCAGCGCCTCGATCACCCACTGCTGCGGATCGCGCGCGCCGCCCTCGAAGGGCTCGACGCTCAGCGAGGCCGCCGCCAGCGCCTCGCGCACGCGGGCGCGCAGCTCGACGACGCGCGCCCGGAGCGGCGTCTCGGGCCCCTCCACGGGGAGCATCGTGAGGGCCTTCGTCCGGCAGATGACGCCGAGGCCGGTCGCCTCCACGACCTCGAGATCCGCGTCGCTCACCTCGGTGACCGTGCCGAGGCCGAACAGCACGTTCTTCTCGATCGACGCGTCGAGCATGGCCGGCGTCTGCGGCATCAGCGAGATGACCTGCGCGCGCGCCCGCGCGCTCAGCGCGGCGTAGGGCGCCTCGCCGAACGAGATCTCGCCCGACTGCGGGCGCGTACGCCCGACGACGAGCTGCAGGAGCGTCGACTTGCCCGAGCCGGCGCCGCCGACGATCGAGGTCCAGCACGAGCGCGGGAACGTGGTGCTGACGCCGGCGATCCCGCCCTGGAGCGAGCCCTCCGGGGTCCGGTAGCGGAAGGTCGCGTCGGCGACGACCAGCCCCGCGTCGGCGCGCAGCGCGGGCTCGCCCGGCGCGTCGGATCCCTGCGAATCAGTCGCGTCGGGCGCCTCGGACTCGTACTCGGCGAGCCGCGCGCAGCTCGTCTCGGCGAGCGTCAGGTTGAGGCGCTGGTAGACGAGCTGGGAGGCGTTCGCGAAGAGATCGGGGAGCGCCTTGATGACGACGGGGACGAGCACGAGCGCGGCGCCCGCGGGGCCGCTCCCGTAGACGGGGATGAGGCAGAGCGTGACCAGCGCGAGCAGGTACGAGAGGCTCGACGCGACGCTCATGCGCGAGTTGAGCCGCTGGTAGCGCAGGAAGACCGTGCGGCGATCGAGCTGCACCCCCTCGAGGCGCGCGCGGACCGGGGCCGCGAGGTTCGCCACCTGGATCTCGGGCGCGGCGCGGAGCAGGTCCTCGAACGTCGATTTCACGCGGTCGTCGCGCGCCATGTAGAGGCGATCCATCTCCTTCACGGGGCGCGTGAGGCGATCCATCGTGTACGCGCCGGCGCCGCACACGAGCACGCCCGCGAGCGCGAGCCGCCAGTCCTCGCGGAAGAAGAAGTAGACGTTGCCGAGGATCAGCAGCACCGACTGCCGCCGCTGCGCGGTGAGCGTGCGGCGCTCGATCACGCGCGTGATGTCGGACGAGAGCCGGTTGAGGATCTCGGCGGGCGGGCGCGAGGTGAAGAAGCCGTCGTCCTTGCGCAGCAGCTGATCGAGGATCTCCCCCTCGAGCTCGCTGCGCGAGCGGTGGAGCAGCGAGGCGCGCACGAAGCCGTTGCTCACGTCGACGGCGATCCGCGCGAGCCGGAAGCCGACGTAGATCGCCAGCATCACCACCGGCAGCAGCAGGTGGTGCGCCGCCGACCACGCCGTCAGCCGCCCGAGCAGCGACGCGGCGGCAGGCGCGACGTGCGCGGGAGCGAGCGACTTGCTGAACGCCGCGAGCGAGACGTTCTCGGCGTACGCGAGCAGCCCGGCGAGCGTGGCGAAGACCCCGAGCTCGAGGAGCTGCGCCCGGTAGCGCGGGTTCCAGACGGCGAACCAACCGCGCAGACCGGAGGGCTTGGCGGGCATTTCCAGGCCGTCGACGAGAGCCCGTCCGCTCTCGGAAGGCAACGACTCGGCCTCCGTCGTCGCGTGGTGCCGAGTCGGGCTCCGGCGGGTTCCAGGCTAGCCTCGCGCGATGCACCGCCGCGCCGCACTCGGGCCCCTCGCGCGCTTCGCGCCCCTCGCGAGCCTCGCGCTCTGCGCCGGCGCCTGCTCGAGCGGCGCGGACGCCACCGGCACGCCCGACGCGCTCACCGACGCGAGCGCCGACACGAGCGCCGACACGAGCGCCGACACGAGCGTGGACGCGAGCGCCGACGCCCTCGTCGACACCGGCGCGACCACCGACGCGCCCTCGCCCCTCGACGCCGCGCCCGACGCGCCCGACGTGCCCGACGCGCCCGCCGCGCCCGACG
>CAIXWQ010000885.1 GCA_903923175.1 uncultured delta proteobacterium
CCTTCGCCGAGCGCGTGCGCACGCTCGTCGAGTCGATGGCCTACGACCTCGCGCACCAAGCACGCCATTCGAGCGCCGCGCATCCCGCGCACCCCGCGCACGCCGCGAGCCGCGCGCGCCCCGGAAGCGGCGGCACGCGCCCCGCGCGGCCGGCCGAGCTCCAGCCCTGATCGCCCGCAAGGATCCCATGACCCACCAGCAGCCCGCCGCCGCGTACATCCGACACGGCCAGACGCCCTTCTTCCGCCTCCCCTTCGCGAACCTGACCGCCGACGGCGTCGCGCACTACGAGGGCGTCGATGCCGTCCTGATGGGCGTTCCGTGGGACGGAGGCACGACGTACCGCCCGGGCGCGCGCCTCGCGCCGTGGGAGGTCCGTCGCGCGAGCGCCCACGTGCAGAGCCTGCACGCCGAGATGCCGCTCGACGTGTTCGCGACCATCCACGCCGTCGACGGCGGCAACACGGCCCTCACCCCGTTCTCGGCACCTTTCATGCGCGACGTCGTCGAGCGCGAAGTCCGGGCGATCGTCGACGCCGGCGCGGTCCCCTTCCTCGTCGGCGGCGACCACTCCATCGCCCTCCCCTCGCTGCGCGCCGTCCACGCGCGCCACGGCGCGCTCGCGGTGGTGCACGTCGACGCGCACCTCGACGAGAGCGGCCCAGAGACGTGGGGCGAGGCGTTCCACCACGGCACGCCGATCGGCCACGCCATTCGCGAGGGGCTCGTCGCCCGCGGCGCGCTCCACCAGGTCGGCATTCGCGCCACCCGCTCGCACCCCGAGGAAGGGAGCCTCGCGGCCTCGCACGACGCCCGTCGGTACTCGATGGACGAGCTGCAAGACCGCGGCGTGCTGGCGGTGGCGCAGCGGATCCGCGCGGCCGTGCGGGACCTGCCGACGTACATCACGTTCGACGTCGACGGCGTGGATCCCGCCTACGCTCCTGGCACCGGCACTCCGGTCCCGGGCGGGCTCAGCGCCCGCGAGGCGCTGCGCCTGATCCGCGCGCTCGCCGGCGTGCGCCTCGTCGGCATGGACGTCGTCGAGGTCTGCCCCGACCTCGACGTCGGCGACGCGACGAGCACCCTCGCTGCCCACCTCTTGTACGAGGGGCTCGCGGTGCTCGCGTCGCGCACGCGTCTCTGACGCCGCTGACGGCGCCGACGGCGCCGTGCGGAGATCGCGCGGATCCGTCGCGCTACGGCGCGGTGACATCTCGGGAATACGCGAGCGCGACTTCCTCGGAAATTCGCGGATCGCGTCGGCGCGACGTCACGCGCGCGGCGTCCGTGTGTCGGACGCGTGGCATGCTGGGGGCTTCGCCATGGCGAAGATCCCCGCACGGTTCGGCCCCTATTCGGACGCTCCCGCGTTCGTCGCCTCCTGGTTGGAGCTCGGCGCGGCGACGGGCGGGTCCGTCCTGATCGCCGGCCGCTCCGTCGAAGGGCGGCCGATTCACCGCCTGGCGTTCGGCGCACTCGGCGGGCCGCGGCTCTTCCTCAGCGCCCTGCTCCACGGAACCGAGCTGGTCGGCTCGCTCGCGCTGCGCGAGGTGGTGCGTCGCCTGGCCGCGCGCGCGGGCGACGACGCGGCG
>CAIXWQ010000886.1 GCA_903923175.1 uncultured delta proteobacterium
CGTCGAGGATCTCCGCCGCCCAGGGGAGCATCGAGTAGATGTCGAGCCCGGGGAACGGGATGTGGAGGAAGTGCCCCATCGGCCCGGTGTGCCCGCGCTGGCGGAGCGCCCGGCCGAGCAGCAGCAGGTGGTAGTCCTGCACCCAGATCAGCCCGGTCGCCGCGAGGTGGGTGACGGCGAGATCGGCGACGGCCTCGTTCACGCGGTTGTACGCCTCCCACGACGAGTCGGACAACGTCACGCGCGACGGGAACGAGTGGAACAGCGGCCACAGCGTCTGATTGCAGAATCCGGAGTAGTAGTCGCGATACCAGGACTCGCGGTAGTCGAACCAGGCGAAGTGCGCCGTCCCGTCGTCGATGACGCCGCTCTCGATCGGCTCGGTGTCGGGCACGGTCCGCCCACTCCAGCCGAGCCACATCCCGCCGCGTGCGCGCAGCGCCGGCTCGAGCGCCGAGACGAGCCCGCCGACGTTGCGCTTGCGATCGCCCGCCTCGCCTTCCTCCGCCTGGCGGAGCTCCGGGAGTCGATTGGAGATCACGAGCAGCGCGCGCGCCTGGTTGCCGGCCGCGCGGGCGGGCTGCTCGATCTCCCGCGGCAGGCTCGGCGACCCTTCGGCGCCCGTCGCTCCGGTGCGCAGCGCGTGGACGTAGCCGAGCAGGGCGCGCACGTCGTCGGGGCTCGCGAGCTCCCAGCGCGCCGCCGTCCTGCGCCGCTCCCGTTCCGGGCCGCGCACGAGGATGGCCTCGTCCTGCGCGCCGAGCGCCTGGAACACGTGCTCGTCGGTGACGTCGTCGCCGATCGCGAGCAGGCGCGCGCCGACGCCGGCGAGCTCGCGAATCCACGGCACCGCCGAGGACTTGTCGACCGAAGCGGGGCGGATCTCGGTGACGAAGGCCCCCTCGAGTCGCTGGAACGACGCGTGCGCCGCGAGGAACCGCTCGAGGATGGCATACGCCTCGATGAGCACCTCGCCGCGCCGACCGCGACGCACGTTGCGGTGGTGGAACGCCACCGTCGTCCGCTTGCGCTCGACGAGCGCGCCGGGGTGACGCTTCGCGACCGCGTCGAGCTGGGCGGCGAGGTCGGCCAGCGGCGTCGGATCGACGTCGACCACGGTCTCCCACGCGCCCGCGCCGCGCCGCGAGGCCCCGTGCTCGGCGACGAGGCACACGCTCGGGCCCGGGAAGAAGCTCTCGAGCCAGTCCTTCGGCCGGCCGCTGACGACCGCGAAGGTCACGCCGGCGAGCGCGCCGAGCCGCTCGACCAGCGCGATCGCCGCGGGGTCCGGGCGCGCCTCCTCCGGCGTGCTCGCGAAGGGGACGAGCGTGCCGTCGAGATCGCACAGGATACCGAGCGGGCTGTGCCGCACGATACCCATCCAGTGCGCTTCGAGGGGACTGGGGAGTCGGGTCATGGGGTATCGCCTCGCGCTCGCGCCAACGAAAGAGCGCGGCGTCACGCCGTTGCGCACGGCGCCCGAGCGCCGGGACGCATCGCCGACTCGGTGCAACTCGGATGCTCGTCGAGGGTCACGGTCCCGCGGGTGCGACCTCGGCCGCGCGCACGCGTGACGACGCCCGCGTCCCGCCGACACGCCCGGGCCCGCTACCGCCGACGCCGCCTGCGTCACCGGCCGCGCTCCCGTCGTGCGCGCGAAGCCCCCGCCGAGCGGAGCGCCGCCGCGCACGCCGCCTGCAAAGCGCGCCCGCCGCATGAAGCAACTCCCACTCCTTCGCCTTCGCCCGCGCCTCGCCGGTCTCCTCGCCCTCGCGGCCACGCACGCGCTCGCGGGCTGCAGCAGCAGCAGCAGCCCCGTCTACCCGCCCGCCGACACCGGCGACGACACGAGCGCGACCGACACCGGCGCGACCGACACCGCCGTCGCCGACTCGGCCGACTCGACCGCCACGACCGACTCCGGCGCCGCCGACGCAGCCGACGCCGTCGACACGAAGGACGCGGCCGGGACCGTCCACACCGTGCAGGTCGGCCAGAGCGGCTTCACGTTCACCCCGTCGACCCTGACCATCGCCGCCGGCGACACCGTCACCTGGGTCTTCGACAGCCTCGGTCACACCGTGACGAGCGGGACGGGCGGCGTCGCGGACGGGAAGTTCTGCTCGCCCTCGGACACCAACTGCGCGGGCGGCGTGACGAGCGCGAGCGGGACGACCTACTCGCATGTGTTCGGCGTCGCGGGCTCTTACCCTTACTTCTGCGCGGTGCACTTCGCCTCGGGCATGACGGGCACCATCACCGTCACGCCGTGAGCCGGCCGCCGGATCGCGCGCGCTCAGCGCCCCGCCGCGAGGAACCGGCGCACCTCCGCGGCCACGCGCGCCGGATCCTCGAGCTGCGGGTAGTGGCCGAGGTCGTCCATCGTGACGAGCGTCGCGCCCGGGGTCTCGCGGGCGAGCTGCCGCGCGATCGCGAGCACCGCGACCGGATCCTTCGCGCCCCACAGGATCAGCGCGGGCCGGTCGAGCCGCTCGAGCGCGCCGCTCCAGCGCCGCGCGAACCGCACGCGCTCCTCGAGGTAGCGGATGATGGCGGGGAGGCGCAGCCGTCCGTCGCCGAGCCGCAGCAGCTCGTACATGTCGTCGAGGTCGGCCGGCGCGACCGGCCGCGCGAGGATGCGCCGCAGCTGCGCGCGGAACGTCACGCCGCTCGAGAGCCGCGCGACCAGCGGGCCCACCCCCGGCAGCCGCAGCAGCTTCTGCGAGGGGGTGAGGTGCGCCAGCTCGACGTGCACGCTGCCGTTCATCAGCACGAGCCGCTCGAGCTCGAAGCGGAGGAGCCCCGCCTCGCGCCGGGCGAGCAGCTCGGTCGCGACGCTCGTCCCCATGTCGTGCGCGAGCAGATCGGCGCGGTCCACGCCGAGCGCGCGCAGCACGAGCTCCACCACGTCGGCCTGTTCGAAGAGCGAGTAGCCGTAGTCGACCGGCTTC
The DNA here is from genome assembly GCA_903923175.1 of uncultured delta proteobacterium. GTDB lineage: Bacteria > Myxococcota_A > Polyangia > Polyangiales > JADJMO01 > CAIXWQ01. Next base: position 2,952 of record CAIXWQ010000886.1, read on the forward strand.
GAGGAGAAGCCGAACCCGGGCAGGTCGAGCGCGACGATCCGCCGCCCCTCCGCCAGCGCGTCCCAGCAGCGATGGAAGTCGAGCGACGAGCTCGGGAAGCCGTGCAGCAGCACGAGCGGGGTCCCCGCCGCGGCGTCGTGCTCGCTCACCACGAAGACGTCGAGGTCGCGCACCCGCACGATGCGGCCGCGGGCCCGCCAGCGCTGGGCGGCTTCGGAGAGGGTCATGGAGGCCGAGGGTACGCGCCGGAGGCCCGGGCTCGGCGAGCCGAAATGGACACCGGAGGTGCGCATGCACAAGGCCGTGAAATGGTCGGTGATCGCGGTGGGGGCGGTGGTCGGACTGGCGGCGTGCAGCGTGGCCTACTTGCGATTAGACGGGGCTCGGCCGCTGGACGCCGGCCGCGTTCGTGAAGCGCTTCAAGGACTACGCGGCGCCCGAGGCGACGCCGAAGCTCGCGCCCGGCGCGCGTCAGACCGTGATGCCGTGGGCGATGTACGCGGCGATGACCGAGGACGATCTCGGCGCGATCTTCGCGTACCTGCGCGAGCAGCCCGCGTTGTCGAACCGAGTGGAGCCGTGGACCGGCAAGTGACTCAGGCCTGCGCGCCGCGCGCCGAGTGCGGCGCGTTCGGCTCGACGTCGAGCACCACGCGCCGCGGCTCGATCAGCGCCTGCTCGAGCCGGACCTTCCACTTCTCGCCGGGCTTCGGCCCGGGGACGGTGTCGCCGTCGCCGATCACCGCGCCGCGCTGGTGCACGTGCCGCGCGAGCGCGTAGAGGAAGCCCGCGACGCGCCCGGGATCGAGGCCGAGGAAGTGGATCTGGAAGTCCGGGATGCCGAGGGCGGCCAGGCCGAGCGTGTCCATGACGGTCTCGCCCGGGGCGCGATCGGAGATGTCGAACAGGCGCACGTTGACCGCGCGCCCGACCGGATCCTCGGCGGCGCGCGCGACGAAGCTCGCGGGCTCGAGGAGGCGCTGCGCGGGCTTCCAGTGCACGGCGAGCGCGCCTTGGCCGAGCTGCTCCAGCGCCGCGCCGACGCCGGCGATCACGAGGCGGAGGCGCTCGCGCGGCGGGAGCCCCGCGGCGAGGAAATCGGTCACGAGCCAGGCGCCGCGCGCGCGCTCGACGGCGGCGCGCGCGTCGTCCCAGTCCCAGGTCTGCTGCACCGAGTCGGCGAGCGCCTGCGCGCCTGGCGCTCCAAGTACGCCGGGCGCGTCGACGTCGGTCACGACGAGCTGCGCGGGCAGGCGCTGGCCGTCGGCGTAGTCGACCACGAGCTCGGGGAAGGCGAAGTGCGCGCTCGTCCCCCCCTCGTCGAGCGGATCGACCGCACCGAGGCGCGCGCGGAGCGCCGAGAGCAGCCGCGGCGCGTCGACCTTCACCGGAGCCGCCAGCAGGATCTCGATCATGTAGACCGGCGCGAAGCCGGACTCGGGCTCGACGCGCGGCTCCGGGCTCACGGCGTGGAAGACGGGGGCCCCCTTCGCGTCGTCGCTCATCGCGCCAGGCTACTACGCCGGGCCGCGCGCCCCGGCTCCGGCGCGCGCCCGTGCGCACCGGAGCGAGCGGGGTCGGGCGAGCGCGCCCGGGAGGGCCCCACCGCTCGCTCGCGAAACCGCTTCGCCGCGGCGGATTGTTCGGGAACGCGACGCCCTTGGTGTAGCCTCGTCGCGCGATGATCGAGCCGGAATTGTGCGTCGTCGGCCTCGACGCGTCGTCCGCGGAGGCGGCGATCCGCGCGCTCGCGCGGCTGCTCCACTCGGCCGGGCGCGTCCACGCGAGCTTCGAGGCCGCGGCGGTCGCGCGTGAGCTGCGCTCGCCCACAGGGCTGCCGTTCGAGCCGCTCGCCGTCGCGCTCCCGCACGCCGAGCCCGAGCACGTGGTGTCGCCCGCGATCGCCATCGCCACGCTGGCCGCGCCGGTCCGCTTCCGAGAGATGGGCGCGCCGGCGACGCAGCACGAGCTCCGGCTCGTGGTCATGCCGGCGTTCGGCTCGAAGGAGCAGGCCGGGGCCGAGCTCTCGCGGCTCATCGAGGCGCTGCAAGACGCCGACACCACCCGCGCCCTCGCCGCGGCGACCACGCCGGCCGAGCTCTGCGCGGCGCTGCGCGCGAAGTGGGGTGAGTCGTGAGCACGCTCGACGTCGCCGTCCGGTACATCCTCTCGCTCGGCGCGCCCGTGATGATGCCGATCATCATCACGCTCCTCGGCGTGGCGCTGAAGCAGGGCTTCGCGCGCTCGTTCCGCGCGGGGCTCACCGTGGGCGTCGGCTTCATCGCCATCGGCCTCGTGGTCGGGCTGCTGATCGACGTGGTGGGCCCCAAGGCCATGGCCTTCGCGCAGGTGCTCGGGCTCAAGCTCGACGTGCTCGACGTCGGCTGGCCGATGGGCGCCGCCGTCTCGTTCGCGACGCCGATCGCGGCCGCGCTGATCCCGACCATCCTCGCGCTGAACGTGGTGATGCTGGTCGTGAAGGCCACGCGTACGGTCGACGTCGACCTCTGGAACTACTGGCACTTCATCTACACCGGCGCGGTCGTGCACGCGGCCACCGGCTCGTTCGCCCTCGGCGTGCTCGCCGCGTGCATCACCGCGGTCGTGATCTTCAAGCTCGCCGACTGGACCGCCCCCGCGGTCGAGCACCACTTCGGGCTCGCCGGCATCTCGCTGCCGCACACCGAGACGGTGAACTGGGCGCCGCTGATGTACGCGCTCGAGAAGGTGCAGCGGAAGCTCTTCGGCATCCGCACCGGCAGCGGCGAGGCGGCCAAGATCCGCAAGTCGCTCGGCGTGCTCGGCGAGCCGATCCTGATGGGCGCGATCCTCGGCCTGCTGATCGGCGCGCTCGGCGCGGCGCCGATGTGGCGCGCGGGGCAGTACGGCCTGCTCGTGAAGGAGATGCTCACGCTCGCGGTCACGATGTCGGCCGTGCTGGTAGTGCTCCCCAAGGTCGTCGCGATCCTGATGGAGGGGCTCATCCCGATCTCCGAGGGCGCGCGCGAGTACCTGCAGAAGCGCTTCCCCGGGCACGACATGCTCATCGGGCTCGACGCCGCGGTGGTCATCGGCCACCCGATGAACATGGCGGTGGCGCTGCTGTGCGTGCCGATCGCGCTGCTGCTCGCGTTCGTGTTGCCGGGCAACCGGATGCTGCCGTTCGGCGATCTCGCGGCGCTGCCGTTCTACATCCTGTGGGGCGTCGCCGCCGCGCGCGGGCACCTCGCGCGGGGGCTCTTCAACAGCGTCGTGATCGTCGCGCTGATCCTGCTCATCGGCACGAGCCTCGCGCCGCTCACCACCGAGCTCGCGCGCGCCGCCGGCTTCCACCCGAAGGGGGTGGGCGCCGCCGCCGACTACCAGCAGTGGTCCGGGGTCGCGCTCGGCAGCCACGTCGTGCCGTGGATCGTGCTGCAGATCTTCCGCCCCGGGACGCGCGTCGTCGGCCTGCTCGCGGCGCTCGGCTTCGCCGGGGTCTGGTGGTGGGTTCGCAACGACATCCGCAACGAGTTCAAGGTCGAGATCGCGGCGGCCGAGGCTGCCCGGCGCGAGGCGCTCGGGGTCGAGGCGAGCGCGGCGCAAACGCAAGAGGCGCCCAAGACGGAGACGGAGTCGGAGACGGAGGCGACGGGATGAAGCTCACCGAGGGACTCCACGCTCGGCCCGCGGCGCTGCTGGTGCGCCTGGCGGGGCGTTTTTCAGCGAAGATCGCGGTGCTGCACCTCGGGCGCGGGACGCGCGCGGACGCCAAGAGCATCCTCGCGGTGCTGCGCCTCGGCGCGCGCGTCGGCGACGAGATCGAGATCGAGGCGAGCGGCGCCGACGCCGAGCGCGCGCGCGCGTCGCTCGTCCAGCTCGTGCAGCGCGGGTTCGACGAGGATCTCGTCCCGGAGATCGGCGCCGCTGCGGTCGAGGGGATCGCCGTCGGCGTGGCGGTGGTGCTCACGTCCGAGGGCGACGTCCCGAGCGGCAGCTACACGGTCGACGCCGTCTCGCAGGGGATGCGCGCGGCCAAGGCCGTCGAGGAGGTCACCGCCGACCTCGACGAGCTCATGCGCGGGCTCCCGAAGCCCGAGGCCGCGCTCTTCGCGCCCGAGATCGAGATCGTGCGCGAGCTCGAGAAGGCGATCCTCGACCGCATCGAGGCGGGGCAGACCGCGGCCGCCGCGGTGCGCGCGGAGACCGACGAGGCCGCGACCGACCTGTTCGCCGACGCGCGCGAGCGCCTGCTGAGCGCGCTCGGTGAAGGGCGCGCGACGCGCCTCGCGGCCGCGCTCGCCGCGGAGACGCGGCCTTGCGTGCTGGTCACCGACCTCCTCACGCCCTCGACGATCGCGGCCCTCCCGCCGCACGTCGTGGGGGTGGTGGCGACCTCGGACCTGACGAGCGGGACCTCGCACGCCGCGATCCTCGCGCGCGGCCGCGGCCTGCCGCTGCTCGTCGTCGAGCCGCACGTGCTCGCGACGCTGCACGACGGCGTCGAGATCGTCGTCGACACGACGGCCTCGCCCGCGCAGCTGTGGCCTTCGCCGATGCCCGCGCTGCTGGCCGAGGCGCGCGCGCGGCGCGACGCGCTCGCGGCGACGAGGGAGGAGGACCGCCGACGCTCGGTGGCCCCGCTCCGACACCTCGAGGTGCGCGTGCGCGCGAACGTCTCGTCGCTCGCCGACGACCTGCCCGCCGGATTCGACGGCGTCGGGCTGGTGCGCACCGAGCTTCTCTTCGCGGCGAGCCCGACACGCCCTACGCGCGCCGAGCAGACCGCGGCGCTCCTCACGCTGATCGAGCGGGTCGAGGCGTGCGGCGACGACGCGCCCGTCGTGGTGCGGCTGTTCGACGCGGGGGGCGACAAGCCGCTCGCGTGGCTCCCGGCGCCGCAGCGCACCCCCGACGCGCGCGGCATCGACCTGCTGTTCGCGCACGGCGAGGCGCTCGAAGACCAGCTGCGCGCGATCGAGGCGGCGGCGGCGCACGGCGACGTGCGCGTGCTCATCCCGCTCGTAGGCGGCGCGGCCGACGTCGA
>CAIXWQ010000887.1 GCA_903923175.1 uncultured delta proteobacterium
ACTACAACTACAGCTTCGCGCGCCCCAAGGACAACACCATCGGCGGCTCGAGCGAGATCTTCCGCCACGGCGAAGTCCAAGTCACCCAGCTCGGCCTCGGCGGCGACTTCCACTACGACAACGTCCAGGGGCGCGTGATGACGCAGTTCGGGATGTACTCGCAGACGACCCCCCGCAACGACGCGAGCACGGGCCGCGGTCAGTGGAACCTCGCCGACGCGTATCGGTACGTCTCCGAGGCGTACGGCGGCTACCACTTCGACGCGATGCACGGCATCAACGTGCAGGCCGGCATCTTCATGTCGTACGTGGGGCTGTGGAGCTACTACAACTTCGACAACTGGACGTACCAGCCGTCCTTCGTGTCGTCGAACACGCCGTGGTTCTTCAACGGCGTTCGCGCGCAGTTCTTCCCCAGCGACAAGCTCAAGATCGAGCCGTGGATCGTGAACGGCTGGCAGTCGTACGGCCGCTTCAACAGCGCGCCAGGGCTCGGGCTGCAGATCAAGTGGGCCCCGAGCGGCTCCGTCTCGATCACCGCCAACCAGTACTACGGCAAGGACACGCTCGGCCTCGACCGCATGCGCATCCACACCGACGACAGCATCGTCGTGAAGCTGCTGGAGAACCCGAGGTCGTTCCTCTCGAAGGCGGCGATGTCGTTCACCTTCGACGCGGGGTGCGAGTACGGCGGCGGCGCGGCGTGCGGCGGCGCGTCGGGCGACGCGCAGTCGCAGTACTTCGTCGGCTTCATGGCGTACGCGCGCGCCTGGTTCCACCGTGACCTCCTCGGCCTCACGGTCGGCGGCGGCGCGATCACGAACCCCGGGCGCTACCTGGTGCTGGTGCCGCCGATCAACGGCGCGACCGCGCTCTCGGGGACCCCCTACTTCACCGCCAATCCCGGCGACCCTTTCAAGGCCTGGGACGCGCAGGTGACCTTCGACTGGATGCCGAGCCAGTTCATCACCTTCCGGCTCGAGGGGGTGCACCGCTGGTCGAGCGTCCCCTACTGGGCAGGCCAGGGCGGCATGACGCCCGACGGCGGCAACCAAGGCGCGCCCGGCAGCACCGTCACGGGCTTCACGCCCGATCTGCGCAAGACCGAAGACCGCGTCACGGCAGCGATGCTCGTGAAGCTCTGATTTGACGATCCCTCGCTTCGATTGCGTCGAACGAGCCCAGCCGCCCGACGCCGCGCGCGCGCCCTCGTGGTCGCGCCGCGCGGCGTCGTGCGCGCTCGGCGTCGTGCGAGACCACATGAAAAGGACGTTGGCCGTGGCTAGTTCCGTCAAGCTCCTCTCCCTCCTCGTCTGCCTCCCGGCTCTGCTGTTCGGCTGCGCCTCCTCGCCTGGCGCGCGGCGCGCCGACGAGCTCAGCTGGCACCGCGATCGCTGTCCGAGCGTCGTCCCTGCCGGGCGCCTGCCGCGCCGCGGGGAGCTCGCCGGGGTCGAGGTCATTCGACCTTCCCAGCGCGGCAAGGGGCTCGAGCCGCCCCCCACGGGCGTCGAGCTCGCGTTCTCGCGCGCGCTGCCGGAGGCGGAGCTTCGCAACGATCTCTCCTGCCACCAGGTCGACGTGGCGCTCGGGCGGGTGCCGCTGGCCGACGACGACCCGTTCGCGCTCGCGGACGACTGGATCGACTTCGACGTGCGCTACGTGTCGGATCGCACGGTGCTCCGCGAGGAGGCGCACGGAAGCACGCAGGCGGGCGCGCTGGTCGAGCGCGCGCGAAGGTTCGCCGCGCGCTAGCAGCCAGTCCGCCGCGCGCGCGTGAGGCGCCTGCGCGTCGACGCGGCGACGCGGCGAAGTCGAGCGCGCGACGTGCAGCCCTCGTGACACCACGCGACAAATGCGCCTGGCGAGGGCCCGCGCGCCGGGGCGCCTCCGTCGGGCGTAAGCGCCGATCTCTCTCCGCCCTTCGAAGCGCCTCGTGTGCGCTCGCTCGTGCCGAGACTGGCATCGCGCGAATCGGCACGAATTGCCCCTTCCACGGCGTGCAATCTGCACGAACTCGAGCGCGCGGCCGGTGGAAGTGCCGGAAGCCGTCGCTCGGTCCGCTTTCTGCAATGCGGATCTGCTCAGGAGCTCTCCATGCCCGATCTCTGGGTCGTCGCCCTCACGTTCGTCTCGTTCGCCGCCGCGTGGGGCTTCGTTCGCCTCTGCGACGCGATCTGATCTCCATCCCTCTCCGAGTTCCACCATGCCCTTCGATCTCTTGTTGGGGCTGCTCGCGAGCCTCGCGATCGCGGCGTACCTGTTCTTCGTCCTCGCGCGCCCGGAGCGCTTCTAGCCATGTCCGCCCGCTTCTGGATCCTCGACG
>CAIXWQ010000888.1 GCA_903923175.1 uncultured delta proteobacterium
CGCCATCTCGCCGCCGCTAGCCTTCGCGATCCCGAAGTCGAGGACCTTGACGAACAGCTCGCCGCCGCCGGCGTCGGTGAGGAAGATGTTCTCCGGCTTGATGTCGCGGTGAACGATCCCTCCCTGGTTCGCGGCCATCAACGCGCGGGCGACCTGCGCCAAGATCGCGGCGACCTCGGCAGGCGGAAGCGTGCCGCGTTCGGTCAGCCGATGCCGGAGATCGACCCCATCGAGCAGCTCCATCGCGATGAACGGCGCGCCGTTCGCCGCGATCCCGTGGTCGCTCATATGAACGACGTGGGGGGACTTCACCTGCGCGGCCGCGGCCGCCTCTCTGGAGAATCTGGCGAGCGCATCGGCGTTCTGCGCCAGCTCCTCGGCCATGAACTTCACGACGACTTGCGTGTGGAGACCAAGGTGGTCGGCGATCCAGACACGCCCCATGCCGCCTGCGCCCAGCGGCCTCACGAGGCGCAACGTCGGCGTAACGAACTCGCCCGGCTGCAGCTCGCCACCGCGCGTCGTGTCACCCTGCGTTGCCATCTATCGCGATGCTATCGGCATTCTCTCGATGGTCGCAACGCACGACCCGAGCGGCTCTGCTCCCCGTCGATGTCTCGCGCGACGCTTTGCGAGCGATTTGGCGCGCGCGTTCGGGCGCTGCGCAAAGCCCGCGGCTGGAGTCAGGCGGCGCTCGCTGAAGCCGTCGAGCTGAGCCCCAACCACGTAGGGGTGATCGAACGCGGCGAGAAGGCGCCCACCCTCGACACGGTCGAGTCGATCGCGAGAGCGCTCGGGACGAGCGCCGCGCACTTGCTCGCCGACGCCGAGGAGAAGGGCACGGCTTCTTGGTTGGCGCAGATGCAGGCGATCGCCGTGGCCATCCCAGCTGCGCATCGCACCCTCGCGTCAGCGCTGCTCTCGACGCTAGCGGTGCATCTAGACGATCGGCCCGAGGGCGGCCGTAGGCCGGGCGCCGCTGCGCTTCGGATTCCGGAGCGGTCGGGCGGCTAGGTGCCCACCGGGCGGGCGCCGGGTGGCGGGGCGCAGCCCTTTGCCGTTTCCCACCCGTTACCCGACGCCAGGGAGCCTCACGTCACCTCGCGGTGCGTCATGTAACGCGGTCGGATCGAAACCCCCGAGAAAACGAGCGATCGCGCGTGAGCGGCCGCCCCGTTTGGTCGAGGGTTTCAAATCCTCTCGCCCCGACTAGGTTCCGGTAGCTGGAAAAGCTCGGAACCTTTTCGGTTTTTGTGGCCCGCCACGCGTTGCGCGTCGAGCCGCGTCGATCCGCGCGGCAGCGCGCGGCGCGGCGGCGTGCGCGGGACGACACGTCGATTTCGTGGGCAGGGCGACGACCGAGGCGGCTCGAGCGTCATCCCATCGATCCCATCGATCCGATCGCCCCCACCGATCCTCACCGCGAAGGCCTGACGCGTCGTCGCTCCTGACGCGCGCGTCGTCGGCCGTCCTCGAGCGCCGTCGAGACCCCTCATGCCCGAAGCTCCTCGCGCGTTGCTCTCGCTCGACACCAAGGTGGTGCTGCTCGGCCTCGCCACCGCGCTGCTCACGGCGGGCGGGCTCTTCTTCCAGAAGCTGAACGGCGTGCGAGGCGGCAACCTCTACGTGAGCGTCTGGCTCGTGCTCGCGCTCGCGTGCCTCGTGCCGAACTTCTTCGTCGCGAACAAGGTGTTCCTGATGGGCGGCCGGATGTCGCTCTACGTGCCCGTCACGGCGGCCTCGTATCTCCTCTCGATGTTGGCGGGTCGGCTCTGCTTCGGAGAGGCCATCTCGACCACTCGATGGCTCGGCGGGGTGCTCGTGATGGTCGGCGTGGCCGCGATTGCCCGCGGGTGAGCCGCGCCGCGCGTCTCGTTCGCGCCTCGAGGCCAGCACGGGACTGGCGAGGTCCTGCGGAGGACCTGACCACTCGACGTGACGAGTCGGCCCGGGCGTGTGCGCGCGTGGGGCGGAGATCGACTCGCCATGAGCCGGCTCGCGGAGGCGCAACAAATGCACGTCTCTCGTCACCTTCGCGAGCGCGGCCAGGCGCGCGGTCACGCTGACGTCGGTCGGTCCGGTCTTGGCGGCGTCCCGACTCCGGATCGCACGTAGCCATCCGGAGGGGCACGGCCTGCGCACACCGACGGAGACGCGAGGCCCAGCGTCGACCTTGGCGCGCACGATCGCCGAGGCACGAGGGTTGAACTGCGACTCGGTGCGTCGGCCCTCGTCCGGCGCGGAGGCTACGCTCATGCGCCGCACTTGGTTCGGTGTGCTCGTTCCGATGATGTGCGTGCTCGCGACCCGCGAGGCCTGGGCTGGCCCCGTGTCCGTGGAGAACGCCAAGCCGGGGACCGCGGGACAGTGGACGGTCCGCGACGACGGCACCGCGCAGCTCGCGGGAGTCGTCGACGTCTATCCGGCGAAGTGGTCGATCGCGCCGGGGGAGTCGATTCGCCTCAAGGTCCGCTCGACGACCTCCTACGACGCGCGCATCTTCCGCCTCGGGTGGTATGGCGGCACCGGGCAGCGCCAGGTCGCGCTGATCACGGGGCGCTCTGCGAGCCCGCAGCCGTACCCGGAGGCCGATCCCGTCTACGGGCTCGCCGAGGCGGCATGGACCGACTCGGTCACGATCGCGACCGACGCGACCTGGACGACGGGGCTCTACGTGGCGCGCATCGAGCAGCCGAGCGGCCGCGAGGCGTCGACCTTCTTCACGATCCGAGACGACGGCGCTGCGACCAAGCAGCCCATTCTGTTCGTCGTCGGCCTCGACACGCACGCGGCGTACAACGGCTGGCCGGGCCCGGCTCGAGGCGGCAAGAGCCTTTACGGCTTCAACTCGAGCTCGGTCGTCCCGACCGAGTCGATCACCGGGCTCACGCAGGCCGTGAAGGTCTCGCTCGACCGACCGTTCCTCGTCGGCGGCGGCACCGCGGACGTGTCTCAGTACGAGTATCCATATCTGCGATTCCTGGAGAAGAACGGCTACGAGGCGGCGTACGCCACCGACGAGGACATCCATCGTGACCCGAAGATCGCGCTCGGTCGCAAGGTGGTCACCTACGCGGGTCACGAGGAGTACACGTCGTGGGAGATGTTCGACAACGCCCTCGCGGCGCGTGACGCAGGGGCGAACTTCCTGTTCCTCACCGGCGACACGTGGAGCTGGCAGGTCCGGCACGAAGCCGGCTCGGGGGGGCCGACGAGCACGATCGTCGGCTACAAGGAGAGTTGGATTCACGATCCGCTGCAGAAGGCCGCCTACTCGCTCAAGGTCCAGGGGCGGATCGTCGAGGCGCGCGCGAAGTACCGACTCGTCACGCGCGGCTGGAAGAACCTCGAGGAGGACGCGGTCGCCGGGATCGACGAGCGTCGCCCCGGGATGATCCTCACCGGGGTGCAGTCGGCCGGTATCATCCGTGATGCCAAGGGGAACGCGACCGACGCGAGCTCGTTCCCCTGGGCCGATCTCGTCGTCGCCGATCCGTCGTTCTGGATCTTCGCGGGGACCGGCGTCGTGGGGGGCGACGCCATCCCCGGAGTCTTCGGCTACGAGGTCGACTCGACGCTGACGAGCAGCGCGGACTTCGATCTCTGGCGAAAGCCCGGACAGCGCGTGTTCGGCGCGATCCGGCAGGTCTCGGACGGCGTCACCAAGGGCTCGTCGTCGTGGTATCGCGCGCCGTCGGGGGCCGAGGTGGTGGCGATCGGCGCGATCTTCTCGTCGTGGGCGCTCGACAGCTTCGGGGCCACGGCCTCCGGTCACGCCGCGACCGCGAGCGCGACCTTCCGCACGATGATCGACAACACGCTCGTGCGCTGGCTCGGGGCGACGCCGCCACCGCCGCCGCCGCCCGCCGATGGTGGCCTCTACGACGCCGGACCGACCGCGGACGCAGATCCGATCGAGAAGGACGGCGGCACGTACGTCGAAGCCGGCCCCGCGCCGGTCGAGACCGGTGCGCCGGACACGACGCCAGCGCCCGACACGACGCCTGCGCCCGACACGGCGCTCACGTCGGACGCCGCGCCCGCGCCCGACACCGCGCCTGCGCCCGACACCGCGCCCGCGCCGGATTCGATGGCGGCGGCGGACTCGACGCCGGCGCCCGACGCGCCCCCCGCGCAGGACGCGGCGACCACGCCCGACGGCCCGGTCGCGGCCGACTCGACGACGACGGGCTCGGAGCCCGAGCTCGACGCCATGACGACGTACGATGCGGCCGACCTACCGCCCGACGCGGACGGCGGCGCTGGCCCCGACACGACGGGAGGCTGCGCCCTCGGGAGCGAGACCGGTCGATCGGGCGCGCCGAGCGTCGTCGCGGCCGCGGCCGTGGTCTTGGCGATTCTGGGTGCGCGCGCGCGCCGCCGTGATCGCGCGCGTCACGCCGGCTCGTGAAGCGCCCTCGAAGGTGGATCATGCTGCGCTCAGCTCGCCGGGTGTGGTGCGCGTCGCTCGCCGCGACGAGTCCGCTCGTGACGGCTGCCGCGAGGGCCGAGAGCCCCATCGCGGTCGAGAACGACAAGCCCGTCGAGGCGGCGCGCGAAGTCCGAGTCGGCTCGAGACGAACCGACACTGCCTCGCTTGCTGGCGCTGCTTTCGAAACTGCCCGCCTTCGCAGGGCTCGATGCGACTCGGCCTGCGGTGGCCCGGCGCCGAGCTCGCCGAGGGGCGCAGCCTCGACGCGTGGGAGGCCGTGTTCGTGGCCGGGATGCTCGGGATGTACGTCGCCGTCGGGCACCGCTCCGAGTGGCTCGGGCGTCTCCCCTCCGCGGCCGTGTTCTTCGGCCTGATCGTCGCGGCGGTGGCGGCGTACGTCGCGCTCTGCTCCGCGATCGCGTGGCTCGCGAAGGTCCCCTTCCGGGAAGTGGCTCCGGCGCTGGGGGTACGTGTTCCTGCCGCTCGAGGTCGGCACCGCGTTCGTCGCGTTCGGCGACGATTCGCTCGCGTTCTTCGGCGTCGCGCGGCCGGTCGGCCGAGGGCTGATCGTCCTCTGCCTCGCCTGGAGCCTCGCGGTGCTCGTGCCGATCGCGCGCCGCGCGGCGAGCTCCCCGCGGCGCGCGTTCGCGGCCGCGACGCCGCTCGGGCTCGCGATGATCGGCTTCGCGTGGCTCTGGCTCGGGGGGTGTCGAGCGCTCGCTCGCGCGCGCGCGCGCTCGCTCGCGCGGCGCGCCGCCCGTGCGCTCAGACGCGTCGGAGGTGGAGCGCGGCGCGCGGCTCGAGCACGCGGAAGGTGAACGTCTCGGTCAGGAACAGCTCGACGTGCGCGCGCTCGCGCTCGGCGAAGCCGATCGAGAAGTCCTGCCCGACGGTCAGCACGAAGTCGCCGCCGCGGATCGAGAGGAGCACCGCGCCCTCCAGCGCCGGGGCCTGCACGATCGCGCCCTCGAGCAGCGAGCGCTCGACGCGCTTGGCGATCGGGTAGCCGTCCTCGGCGGCGGCGTAGAGCTCCTCGTGAGCCTTCGAGCCGAGGGCGAGAGCGTACGGCCCGTCGACCCCCGCGTTGCGCAGCACCTCCTTCGCGTCGAGGATCGCGCGCGGCCAGTCGTTCTGCTCGCGTACGACGAGCGGCGCGTGCGGCGACGACGGCACCAGCCCCGCGATGCCCGCAGCCTCCCAGCCGTGGAAGATGGCGTGATCTTCCACGTGCGCGAGGCGCTCCGCCGCTTCGACGACCGCCTCGAGATCGGGGTCGAGCGCGCCGCGCGCGATCATGTCGAGCTCCATCAGCGCGAGCCGGATCGGCGCCCGTACCTCGGCGAGCGGCTGCACCTTGCGCAGTCCGGCGCTCGCCCCCGGCACCGGAGCCTGCTCGAACAGCGCGAGGCGGCCGGTGTTCACGGCGGCGAGGTCGAAGCCGTGCGGCCCGTCGAAGTCGACGACCTTTCGGCCGGCGAGGTTCAAGGCCAGGACGCGGCGGGCCTCCGCGTCGATCGCGCGCCAGGCGGCGGGGAGGATCGGGGCGAGCTCGCGCTTGAGGAGGTCCACGCTAGAGCACCGAACAGGTTGAGACTGCCATGATGTCGGCGACTTACGCCGCCTCGCGGATCAGTCGATGAATGCCTTCGAGGTTCTGAATGACCGCCGCGCGTCGGAGGTCGAAGAGATTCTTGCGGACACCGAAGTACCG
>CAIXWQ010000889.1 GCA_903923175.1 uncultured delta proteobacterium
AGGGCGAGCGCGAGGGCGAGGCTGCGCCGCAGACGCGCGACGCGCTCACCGCCTTCGCGGCCGCGTACGCGCGCCTGTTCGAGGAGACGCTGAGCGACGCGTACGACGCGACGCTCGCGCGCGAGCCCGAAGGGGCCGCGGCGGGGCTCGTCGACGCTTCGCCCGCCGACCGCGCGGCGCGCGTCGAGTCGCTCCGCCACGACCGCCTGAACGACCTCGCGCGGCACCTGCTGGCGCTCCACGCGCACCCGGACGCGGCCCGCGTGCTCGCGTTCGCGGCGGACGAGCGGCACCCGGAGGCCGCGCGCCGCGACGCCGTCTGGGCGCTCGGGCCGACGCTCGATCCGAGCAGCGATGCGCAGCTCGACGCGCTGCTCTCGTTCGCGAAGGGCAAGGCGCCGGACGACGTGGTCTCCCAGGCGCTCTTCGCGATGAAGCGCTTCGAGCCCGTGAAGGCCGTGCGCGCGTACTACGCGCTCTTCGGCGAGCGGCGCTGGAAGGTGCGCTACACCGCCGCGATGGACGTGCTCGCGCTCATGAAGGAGCACGGCGCGCGCACCGGCACCACCCCGCGCGCGTTCCTCGAGCAGCTCCCCGCGACGAGCGCGACGCCGATGGGGCTCGGCGAGTTCCACGCCTACGCCAAGGAGATCGCCGCGCTCCCCGCGCCGTTCGCCGGCGTCGCCGAGCTGCGCGCCGCGCTCGGCTCCAAGCGCCTCGGCGCCCGGCTCACGGCGCTCGGGTACTTCGTCGGGGCTGGCACCGAGGCCGATCGGCCGATGCTGCGCCCGCACGCGGCCGCGACCGAGCCGGCGCCGCGCTGCGCCCCGGCCGACGACTGCGGCTGGGAGCGCGGCTGCGACGTGCCGAAGCCGGGCGGTAAGCCCGACGAGCTCGCGTCGAAGCCGGTCGGCACGGTGGGCGACTACGTGCGGTTCTGCGTGCTCCCGCAGCTGTCGGCGCGCTGAGTCGGAGGCCGCGCTCGCATCGACGCCACCCAGGCCGTCATCGAGGGCGGCGTGGAGGCGAACGAATCACAGCTTCGACAGCTCGTCCTCGTCGAACGCCTGCGGGTTCGCGCGGGCCCAGGCGGCGATCTGCGCCTCGTCGACCAGCACGGCGTCGGCCGCGAGGTCGAGGGTCGCGTCGAAGCGGGCGACGCGTTCGCCTTCGATCTGCGCGCTCTCGCCGGTGTCGATGCGAAAATCCCACCCGTGCGCCCTGCAGACGAGATCGCGCCCCTCGAGGCAGCCGCCGGCCAGGTGGGCGCCGCGGTGCGGGCAGCGGCCGTAGAGGACGTGGGGCGCGTCGCCGAGGCGCACGATCACCAGATCGACGCCCCCCGCGCGCGCCGCCTGCGGCTGCCCCTCGGCGAGCGCGCTCCAGCTCGCGAGCCTGGTCTTCGGGGCGCTCATGGGCGGCTCTCCCGCGCGGACGCCGCCGCCGGGCGCGCCGGCTCGTGCGCCGCGCAGTCGTGCCCGATCAGCAGCGCCTGGTACGCGCGCTGGGCGTCGTCGGCGTAGCCGGCCAGCATCGCCTCGACCCGGGGGAGCCCGAGCCTTCGCGCCATCTTCAGGTTCGTCTCGGCGATGCGATCGTAGAGCGGCGGGCGCGCGGGCGGGGCGTCGCGCAGGAACGCGAGGATGTTCGCCGGATCGACGAAGCGCACCTCGGAGTCGCGCCCCTCGTAGATCTTCTCGAGGCCGTCGAGGCGCACCCACTGGATGGTCGGATCGGGCGCGCGTCGGAAGAGCGGGACCGTCGCGAAGGCGTTCTGCGCCGAGTACGCGAGGCGCGGGTGGAGCGCGGCGAACGCGAGCACCGCCGGGCCGCCGCCGTCCCGGAGGCGCGCGTGTCCGAGCGCGGTGAGCGCGTCGCAGAAGCCGATCCAGGCCTCGGGCTCGACGTCGATCAGCGGCAGGATGACCTGCGCCACCACCTGCGAGGGGTCCGCGGCGATCCGGTGCATGAGCGCGACGAGCGCCTCGACCAGTGCTTCGGCGGAGGGCTCGCTCGCGTAGTGGAAGTAGCGGCGCGTCTGCCCCGCCTCGCGGCCGCCGCGCGCGAAGGGGCAGAACGAGTACTCCTCGATGAACGCGTGCAGGTAGCGGTCGTTGGCGCGCATCGCCTCCGCCTCGAGCTCCGCGGCGAGCGCGGCGCAGATCGGCGGCAGCGCCACGAAGGGCGGCGTGACGGGCCCGCTGCGGTCTCGCTCGCTCGAGGTGACGGTCATGCGCGCGCAGAGGAGCGTAGCGCACGCCGCGTTCGTAGGGTCGCGCCGCGCGCGCTCGGCTCGCTCGCCTACTGCGGGAGCGTCCACGCGGCGTACTTGGCGATCATGACCCACACCGTGACCATCGCCGCGAGGAACGAGGGGAAGCCGAGGATCGTCCAGTAGCGGGCGTAGCGGAAGAACTGCGGGCCGAGCGGCTCGTCCTTCGCGATGGCGTGGTCGGCGAGCGCGCGCATCCGGATCTGCAACCACGCCGCGGGGAGCCAGCACAGCCCGGCGACCGCGTAGCCGCCCATGCCGAACAGCACCCACGGCGAGGTCCACCCGAACTTCACGACGTGGACGATCAGCCCGCCCGAGAGCGGCAAAAGGATGCCGGCGGGGATGGTGAGCAGGTAGTCGGCGCGCACCGTCTCGCGCTGCATCCACGCGGTGACGCGCAGGTCGCCGCAGCGGTCCGCGCGGAACTTGAAGTACGCGGTGCCGAAGCCGGTGCCGAGGAACACCATGGCCGACAGCACGTGCACGAGCTTGAGGAGGGCGTAGAGGCTCATGCGTTCACCGCCGCGCCGGCTGCGCGCGCGCGCGCCCGCCGGAGCAGCACGAACGTGCCGGCGAGGATCGGGAAGTTCTTGGTGAGCGGGCCGAACGGGTGGACCCACATCTCGGGGTGCGTGCGCGTGACCAGCAGCGGCAGGAGCACGAGCCCCGCGAGCAGCGCGCCGAGCAGCCACACGAGCGGGCGGCCGCGCAGGCGCAGCACGCCGAGGCCCGAGGCGATCTGCAGCGAGCCCGCGACGTG
>CAIXWQ010000890.1 GCA_903923175.1 uncultured delta proteobacterium
GCTCCGTCGACGAAGGGTGACCAAGATCGACCACGAGCTCGACAAGAAGATCACGCAGCTCCAGAACGCCGGGGTCGCGAGCTGGATGGCGCAGTACTTCCACGTGCTGCGCGTGTTCGGCAACGAGCAGGTCCACCACAAGGATCGCGACCGGCGGCCGACGACGATCGTAGAAAGCGATCTCGCCGTCGCGCTGCACTGCCTGCAGCGCGTGCTGGCGTTCTGGGCGGACGAGGTCCGCTGACAGCCTCTCGCGCCCTCAGGAGCGAATGCGCTTGGGATCCGGCTCGTCCAGCGGCTCCGGGTCCTCGCCTCGATCCATCGCCTCAAGCCCGGCATTGATGCGATCGAGTCCAGAGCGCGCTGCCGACATCGTGTCGCTCAGCCGCACCTCCGTCGCCACACGGTACGCGTCGAGATCGGCGAGGCCGACCCGCCACAGCTCGTGGAAGACGCTGTGCCCCTCGGCGTCCCGCGCTAGGAACACCACCTCGAGCGCGTCGGGGGCGCCGTCCTTCGGCGCGTCCGAGTGCACGTGCGGCTCGAGCCCCTGCTCCTTGCAGGCGCCGAGGGCGACGTAGAGCGCGCCGCCCACGGCGCGATCGAGGGTGCGGAGACGTTCGACGCCGAGCAGGAAGGCGAGCATCGGGGACCTCTTGGTGGCGGGGTGACTGGTTCGAGAGCCATGCTACGCCACGGCAACGCGCGGCGCGTCGGAGCCGCGCCCGCTCACGGCTCCGAGCTCGCCATCGCGGCACGCCACCGCGCCAGCACGACCCTCGCCGCCTCGTCGTCGCAGCGCGCGATCGCCTGAGATCGCGGACTTCCTCGGGTCGCCCGCGACGGTGTACGGGCGGGCGAAGCGGCGGCATCCGCGGGTGAACGCGCCGGGGTATGTGGTGCGGGCGGCGGGGGCGACGTAGGCCCTTACGGCCGCAGCCGTCCTTGCGAGCGCCATCAGGGCCGCCGGCTCTCCCGGCAACCGGCGAGGAGCCCGCGGCGAGCGACCGCGCCGAGCAGGCGACCGCAGCGTGAGGCGATTCGCAGGCCGTGGATCCGCGAGGCGTGGAGCAAGCACGCGACGTGGCGGGAGTTCCGCAGAACGCCCTCGGCGGTCCTTCATCCGGACTTTGTCAACAGTCTGACGCCCAGCTGCTCGAGTCTCCGGAGGGTCGCCAACGGCACGTCGATCCCGCCGTCCGCGCTGCGGCAGACCAGGTTCGTCGTGCCCTGAAGCGCCTTCTCCACGTCGAGCGTGTACTCGGCATAGTGAGCCAGGACATTTCGCAGCGCGCCCGCGGCGTAGAGCTCGGCTTCCATGTCGATAGGCACTTGCAGGTGCGACTGCACCGAGCGCGCCAGAGGCTCTGGCTCAAGGCGCGTCCCCTCGTTGAACATCTGCGACAGAACGAGCAGCGAAGGCCGCGACGGAAACTTCTGCCGACCTTCGCGGTTCGCGAAGAACCCGATCAGGTTCGTCAGGATCTTCTGCAGATATGCGCCGGTGTCCTTCCGCACCGGTCGCGACGCGAGCATTCCACTCCATTCCTCGCGGACGGTCTTCGACTCGAGAGCCCGATCGAGACGAGTGTAGAGCGTGTGCTCGATGGCTTGCGTAGCCGCGTTGGCGCTGGCCAACCTTGCCCGCCTGGCATCGCGCAGGCTGCTGGCGCCTTCCGACGAGAGCGCCGCACGCGCCGCGTCGTCGAGCATGTCTCGCGCCGCGACATTGGTCGCCTCGATGGGCCCGAGCCGCGCTGCCACGGCGCGAGTCAACGGACCGGTCTGGACAGGCCGGAGGCTCACCGGCTCGGGCGGCGAAGGGCTCGGCGCCGACTCCACGAGCTCCGGCAACGTGAATCGTAGCTTCGACCACGGAGCCTCTGCGTCTGGCTCGGCGCTCTCCGCCTCCGTGGTGGGCCGGGCGGCGGCTGCCGCTCGCGCGAACTCCGACCGAAGCTCGCTCGGCACGGCCGCAGCTGCCAGCAGGGCATCCCTCATCTCGCCCGCGCTCTGGTAGCGCTCCGGCGCGTCCTTCGCCAACGCGCGCGCTACGAACGCGTCGAAGGGTCGCAGCGAGGGATGAAAGGCCGAAGGCGGTGTCAGTCGCTTGCCCATCATCGCCTCGAGCAGCGCCCACTGGCTGCTCGGATCCACCCCGTCTGCGACGACGAAGGGCAGGGCTCCGGCGATCAGCTCGTAGAACATGACGCCGAGCGACCAGAGGTCCGCGCGGTGATCGACAGACTTTGGCCGCATGATCTGCTCGGGGCTCATGTAGCCGAGCGTTCCCAGGAGCATGCCTGTCATCGTGAGCTTGACCACCCCACCGAGCGGGTCGACGGACTTGGCAATGCCAAAGTCGAGGAGCTTCAGGTGCGCCGTTCCATCGTCGGAAGCGCAGAGGAAGCAGTTCTCCGGTTTGAGGTCGCGATGCGTGATGGCGCGCGCGTGCGCATACTCTAGCGCGACTAGCGCCGCTGCGCAGACGCTGGTCGCGAAGCTAGCAGGCAGAGGCCGTCGCGCCGCGGTGAAGTCGCTCAGCGGTCGTCCGCGAAGGCGCTCCTCGACGAGAAACGGGCGGCCGCTCTCCATTCCGGAGTCGATCACCCGCACGATTCCTGGGTGATCGAGGCGACGCAGAATCTCGCCCTCGTCGAGGAAGCGTTGCACGACGACGGGGTTTGCCGAGAACTCCGGCTTGAGCAGCTTTATCGCGACGCATTCGCCGTCAGTGACCCTTTCGCCCTCGAAGACATCGCCCATGCCCCCGCAGCCGAGGAGCGCACGGGCGCGGTAGGCTCCGCCGATGGCAACTTCCGAGCGAGGGTCGGGCACGCGCGGATCGTAGCTCAAGGTCATGCCACTCGCGACTCGCGCAGCTCGCTCCCGGCCTCGGTCCCCCCCGAGCGTCGTTGTCACGAAAGCGAACGTCGGTCGCGATGCGGACCGTCCGCGAGCGCTCACGCAGTGCGAGTCGACGAGCGCCGAAGACGACGCCGCAAGCTCGCGAGGCTCGCCGCTCGGAAGTCAGGGCGAGGTGCGGGCCGGCCCTCACCGCCGAACGAGCTTCTCCGCGCGCCGGACCAGGCCACCCAACGAGCCGTTCGCGACGTAGTCCGCGAGCTCGTGCCCGCCGTGGAGCTGGCGTAGGACACGCGCCGCTCCGGACTCCTCGAGGTCCGACAGGGCCGCGCGATTCCTCCCGAACACGCGATCCTCGAGGTTGTACACCAGCGTCATCGTCCGGTCCCTCCAGCCGGAGCCCGGCTCGATGAGCCTCGGCAGTGCGTCGGCGCCTAGCGCAGCCACGCCGATGACGGACCCGCGCGCGTGGGGGCCCGCGCACAGGAGCTGCGCGCCCCCCGAGTGGGCAGCAAGATAGGCGGGCATGTCGCCGAGCGTGGCGAGCACCTCGTCGCGAACGTGCGCGGTCCACCCGGCGCGA
>CAIXWQ010000891.1 GCA_903923175.1 uncultured delta proteobacterium
CGAGCCGAGCAAGCGACCGCGGATCACGCCGAGATCGCGCCGACCGTGCCCCGCGGTGCTAGGAACGGGCCGTGTCCATCCAGTGGTACCCCGGTCACATGACGAGCGCCCGGCGCGTGATCGCCGAGGCGATGCCGACGCAAGACGTCGTGATCGAGGTGCTCGACGCGCGCATGCCGCACGCCAGCGAGAACCCGCTGGTGACCGAGCTGCGCGGCGACAAGCCCTGCGTGAAGGTGCTCACCAAGAGCGACCTCGCCGATCCCGAGGTCACGGCGGCCTGGCTCGTGCACCTCGCCCGCTTCGACACGACGCGCGAGCACGCGAGCGGCCAGGTGCGCGCGATCGCGATCACCACCGATCGCGCGGCCGACGCCCGCGCCCAGATCGCCGAGGCCTGCGGCGCCCTCGCGAAGCCCACGCGCGGCCGCAAGAGCGCGCGCGCGATCATCGTCGGCATCCCGAACGTCGGGAAGTCGACGCTGATCAACACGCTCGCCCAGCGCGTGGTCGCGAAGGTCGGCGACGAGCCGGCGGTCACCAAGTCGAAGCAGCTCGTGGTGCTCGCCAACGGCATGGCCCTCTCGGACCACCCGGGCATCCTCTGGCCCAAGATCGAGGACGACGACGACACGATGCGCCTCGCGTTCGGCGGCGCGTTCCCCGACTCCGCGCTCGACTACGAGGAGGTCGCGCTCTTCGGCGCGGCGATCCTGCTCGCGCGCTACCCCGAGCTGCTCGCCAAGCGCTACAAGCTCGCGACGCTGCCGGACGGCCCCGAGGCGCTGATCTCCGAGATCGGGCGGCGACGCGGCTGCCTGCGCGCCGGCGGGGTGATCGATCGCCACAAGGCCGCCGACGCGCTCATCCACGATTTCCGCACCGGCACGCTCGGGCGCATCAGCCTCGAGCGCCCGGAGGACTTCGCCGGCCCATACGAGCCGCTCTCCGACGACTGAAACGCACGACTGAAAACGCGACGACGCCGACGCCGCCCGTGGCGGAGGAGGTCGGCGTCGTCACGCACGAGGCGCGTCGCTCAGAAGAGCTGGATGCGCGCGACCGTGCCGGAGGCCGCCGGCGTCTCGTAGAGATAGCCGTCGCCGCTGACCGTGCAGGCCCCGTTGATGCCGTGATCGAACGGCAGCGCCGGGAGCTTGATCCAGGTGTTGGTCGAGATCGTGTACTGCCACATCTGGGTGCCGCTCGCGCCGCCCGCCGCGTAGATGTGCCCGCTGCGATCGCCGCAGAAGGCGTCGTTCACCATGCCGTCGGGGTTTGCGGCGAGCGTCGCCGTCGTGCCGGTGGCGGGGTCGTACGAGACGAACGGCGCGGACCCGAAGTTCGGGCTGATGAAGAGCTTGCCCGCGCACTCGTCCCACGCGAGGCGCGGCTCCGATGGGCCCGACGGCGCCGCGTACGAGAGCGTGCTCACGACGCCGGTCGTGACGTTGAACCGCGTGATCTGGCCGGTCGCGGCCGCGTGCGCGTACACGTTCCCCGCGCTGTCGTGCGTCGTCATGCTCGAGCCGCCCGACGCGACGCCGGTCGCGAGGATCGTCCAGCTGTTGCTGGCGATCGTGTACTGGAGCACGTCACCGCCGCCGATGACGTAGAGCGAGCCGCCGATCCACGCCGGCGAATCCCAGCTGGCCACGTTGACGGGGCACGCGGCGAGCGAGGTCCAGGTGTCGGTGGCGCCGTTGTAGCTGTAGAGGTTGGTGCCGCCGAGGGCGTAGAAGATCGAGCCCGAGCTCGCGTCGCTCCACCCCGGCTGCCCGCCAAGCGACGGCCCGGTCGCGCGCGTCACCCACGCGGCGGCGGCGCTGCCGGTGTACTTGCCGCACGTGCCGACGTTGACGCAGA
>CAIXWQ010000892.1 GCA_903923175.1 uncultured delta proteobacterium
GGCGTGATGGGCGTCGCGGGCGGCGCGGGCGGCGCCGATCGCGGCGATGGGCATCACGCCCACCGCGCGGGGCGCGACGGCGGCGTGATGGGCATCGTCAGGCTGTCGCGGAGTCCCGGCAGGGAGGCGTCGCGGTAACAGGCACGATCGACTTCGGCACGGGGCCACTCGTGGCCGACATCACCAGGTCAAATATCGTCCTGGCAAAGCTGGGTCCGTCGGGCAGCGGAATCTGGGCGGACCACTTCCTTGGTTCGGACGGATCAGACGTGGAGGCTAGAAGCCTTGGCGTAGGTGGAACCGGTGGACCGACCATGACTTGTGCGCTCTACGTCGGCACGATGGATTTTGGCGGCGGCGGCCTTGCTGGGTCTGCCACTGGCGGAACTTCGTCGGTCGGCGTGGCGAGCTTCGACGCAGCGGGAAGGCACCGGTGGTCGTACTCGGAAGGCCCGCCCTCGACCGCACGAACGTCCTTCGCGGCGGTTTCCGGGGGCGTGGCTGCCGACGCGACGACAGTCGTCCTGGCTGGCGGATTTGGAAGCTGCGCGTCCACATGCGCAACGTCACCTCCCGGCACCACGTTCGTCCTTCCGAGCAACACGCTTACTGCGGTGAGCGCGAATGACATCTTCCTCGCGAGTTTCGCCCCGTGACATGAATGAGCGCATCGCCGAGCGCATCTGGCCTGTCTTCCCCGAAAGGACGAGCACATGGCCTATGCGCAATCTGTGGTGGCAGCCGCGACCGCGAACGTCAACAAGAACGCACCGGCGAGCGCCACGTTCGACGGGATAACCGCGGCGACGAACGACCGCGTTCTTCTCCCGCACCAGTCGACACAGTCCGAGAACGGCGTGTGGCTCTTCCAGGGCGTGGGCGTCCTGATGCTACGTCCCACCGCAGCGGGAGATGAGTACGGCACGGGCAACACCCTCGACAATGCCACGTTGATCCCTGTCGCGGGCGGAAGCACGCTGGCGGGGACGGTATGGGGTATCGACCCTGCTAAGGTCGTCACCGTCGATACCACTAACCACACGCTCACCCGCGTCGCCCTGCCACCGGTCCAGGCCCGGGCCGCGAGCACCGTCAACCTCGCCTCCCTCGCGTCCGTCACATCGCTCGACGGCGTCACGCTCGTCGGCACCGGCGCGGCCGGTTCGGACGTCGTGCTGCTCAAGAACCAGTCGACGGCCTCGCAGAACGGCCTGTACTGGGCCTTCCCTGGCGGCACGATGCAGCGCTGCTCCGAGCCGCTCACGCCGTCCAGGGCGGTCCGGATCTCCGAGGGCACGGTGAACGCGCACTCCCACCACATGCTCGCGACGCAGGGCGCCATCGTGCCTGGCACAACTGCGCTCAACTTCTCCCGGCAGAACGTAGTCAACGTGCGCGACTTCGGCGCGTTGGGCGACGGCACACACCCCGACGACGCCGCCTTTCAGGCCGCGGCGGACGCAGTCGACGCGGCGCACGGCGGCGTCGTCCTCGTGCCCAAGGCGTCGGTCGCGTACTACTTCGGCGCGACGGTGACGTTCGGCAGCTACACCACGTTCCAGGGCGCCGGTGCGATGGGGAGCACCATCGTGGTCCACGGCGGGATCGCCGCGTTCAAGGCCAAGGCCACCGGCCCGCACTTCACGAGCTACGTCCACTTTCGCGACCTCGACATCGAGAACGCCGACGAGTCGGTGCCGGCGGGCGGCATCGGCCTGGATCTCCAGGACACGA
>CAIXWQ010000893.1 GCA_903923175.1 uncultured delta proteobacterium
GCCCGAGCTGAGCCGGTCGGACTGGCTCCCCGAGGGCTGGTCCTTCGACGACGTTCGCGCGCTCGACCGCTCGAGCCTCGCCGCGGTCGACGCCGAGACCATCGGGCTCGACTTCACGCACGCCTCCGGCCGCCGCCTGCGCCTGCTGGTCTCGCCGCTCTCGACGCTCTCGACGCAGAGCGGGCAGGCGCGCAGCTGGTGTGCCACGCGCAGCTTCGCGCTCTCGTACGTCGCGATCGGCGTCGGGCCCGATCCGCGCGACGCCGATCGCCTCCGCGCGCTCGCCTCGGTGCTGCTCCAGCTGCGTGATCAGCCGCCGCTCTCGGTGGAGCTCGCGACCGCGCGGCCCGCGAGCACGCCCGCGCCCTCGCCACCGCCGGCGGAGGCGGCCTCCGCGCCGCGCGCGCTGCCGATCAAGGTCCTCCAGGGCGGGCTCAACCTCTTCCTCCCCACCGCGTGCGGGCAGGCGTGTCGCTTCTGTTCGATCCAGTCGTGGGAGCCCGCCTCCGACGGCGGCGAGCGACTGCTGCGGTCTCTCTCTCTCGAGCTCGAAGAGGCCCGCCGGCGCGGCGTCGAGATCGTGCGCGTGCACGGCTACGATCCGCTCTCGTACTCGCGGATCCTCGAGCTGCTCGAGCGCACCCGCGCGCTCGGGTTCCGCGCGGTGATCGTCTACTCGCCGTGCGTGCGCCTCGACGACCCCGCGTTCTGCGAGCGCGTCCTCGCGGCGATGCCCGACGGGCGCGGCTTCCGGGTACCGCTCTACGGCGCGACGGCCGCGTCGCACGATCGTACGGTCGGCGCGCCCGGCTCGTACGCGCGCGTGCTGCGGGCGCTCGACAACCTGAGCGCCCCGGGCGTGCGCGCGGACGTCGAGATCATCTCGGTCGCCACGCGCGACAACCTCGACGAGCTCGGAGCGATCGCCGCGATCGCCACCGCGCGCGGCCTGCTCTTCACCGCGCAACTCCCCTACCCCACCGAGGCCCGCTCGGCGCGCTTCCGGGACTCGATGCCGCGCTTCTCCGACGTGGCCCGCGCGCTCGTGCGCGCGCGCCTCGCCGGGCACGACGTGGGCGTGCACATGCTCCCCCCCTGCGTGCTCGCCGAGCAGCTCGACGCGGCGGGGCTCGAGCGCGGCACGGCGCCTCGCACGCCCTTGGCGAAGCCACGGCTGCGCGGCACCGAGCACCGCGACGCCGATCCGGCGCTCGGGCTCTACGTCCCGGCCGTCGTGGCCTGCCCGCACGTGACGAGCTGCGCGCTCGCGCACGCGTGCCCGGGCGAGGTCTTCGAGGACTACGCGAGCGAGCACGGCCTCTCCGAGCTGCGCCCCGTCGCGCTACCCAGGAGCTCAGCGGACTCGACGCGCTCGACGCGCTCGACGAGCGGCTCGCATTGACACCACCGAGGGCGCTCGCGACCATGATCGAAGATGTCCGAGCGCCGGGACGACGCCCGTCGGGAGGCGCGCTGATGCATCGCGCGGCGGCCCATGACGAGCCCCGGGACGGGCGCTCGGACGTCGAGCTGCCGAACCTCGAGCTCCCCGTCACCGAGGCCTGCAACAACCGTTGCGCGTTCTGCACCACCGGCGCGCTCAACGCGGCCGGCGCCGAGGAGACGCTCACGCACGTGCCGCGCGAGCGCCTCCGCGCGCAGCTCGCCGAGGGCTACCGCAACGGCGCGCGCCGGGTGGTCCTGCACGGCGGCGAGCCCACGGTGCGCCGTGATCTCGGCGAGCTCGTCGCCGACGCGAAGGAGCTCGGCTACCTCGCCACGACGATCTTCACCAACGGCCGGATGGCGGCGTCGGAGGCGGGCGCGCGCTGGCTCGCCGGGATGGGCGTGACCTGGTTCCAGATCTCGATCCAGGGCGGCAACGCGGCGGCGCACGACGCGTCGGTCGGCGCGCCGACGGCGTTCAAGCAGACGATCGCCGGCACGCGGCGGCTGCTCGCCCTCGGCCAGCGCGTGAAGGTGAATTCGGTGCTCACGCGCCACCTGCTCGAGTCGATCGAGGACTACGCGCGGCTCATGATCGAGCTGCGGCCGGAGGAGCTCGGGCTCGACACGGTGAAGACGAGCGCGCCGCTCGCCACCTCGGGCGTGCTCTACCGCGAGCTCGTCCCGCGCTTCGCGACGTACGCCGAGCGCCTCCGCGACGCGATGCTCGCGATGGAGCGCGCCGGCCTCGTCGCGCGGCTGACCAGCTTCGCGCCGTGCCTCGCGCCGGGCGCCGAGCACCTGGCGAACGAGGAGGCCCCGACGACGCAGAGCGTCGGCATGAGCGGGCGCTCGCTGAACAAGCACCTCTGGAAGCGCGGCATGCAGGTCAAGGCGGAGTCGTGCGCGCGGTGCGCGTACGACGACGTCTGCGGCGGCGTGTACGCGGAGTACGGGGAGCTGCACGGGCTCGGCGAGCTGCGCCCGTACGACGCGCGCGTGTCGCCGCCGCCCGTGACCGCGCCGGTGCTCGCCCCACCCCTCCCCGACCCCGAGTGGACGGCGCTGCAGGCCTCGCTCAAGCCGGCGGTGCGCATGACCATGGCCGAGCCGCGGGCCCGCGCCCTCGCCGACCGCATGCGTTCGCGCGGCCTCGCCTGCGCCCTCGGCGAAACGACGAAGCCCGGAGAGATCGCGCTCTACGTCGCGCGCGATCGCGGGCGCGTCGAGGCGATCGTCGCGGCCGAGCGCGCGACGATGCAGGGCGCGAGCGTCGAGGCCCGGCTCGCGGGGCACGAGGCCCTCGGCGCGCTGCTCGGCTACCCGAGCTGCTGCGTCGCCGCGTTCGTGGCGCGCGCGCGCACGTTCGACGGCCCGGGCAGCCCGCTGCGCGTCGCGCACGAGGACGTGGTGCACGCGCGCGCGGCGCTCGCGGCGGTCACGTCGATGCCGCGCGCCCACGCGAATTCGCTGCTGTGGGGCTCGCGGCGCCACCTGGTGACGTTCTACCCGTGCGCCTTCGATTGCGTGCGCGCGGTGCGCTATGCGATGGCGCTCGAGCGCGAGCTCGCCAAGCGCGCCCCCGCGGCGACCGAGGCGTTGATGCGCGATCTCGCCGGCACGGTCGCGCTCGACGTCGACGGCGCGCGCGCGATCGTCCTCTCGAGCGGCGCGTTCTCGCCGCCGCCCGCCGCCCCCGGCACACCCGCTCGCACCCTCGACGTCGACCTCGCGGCGCGGCTCGAGGCGGGGCGGCAGCGCGGCGAGCCCCTGCCGGACTCGGTGCTGCGCGTCGCGTTCTCCCTCGGCTGAGCGAACCCTCCTTGCGGCGGCTCGCCCTCGCGCCACAACATGTCGCATGCATCGCCTCGCCGTGAGCCCGAGCTGCCGGGCCCCGTGCGCCTCGTGCCTCGGGTGCTCCACGCGGCGGCCGGTGGCGTCGCTGCAGCAGGCGCTCGATCACGGTGACAAGCCCGAGCTGCTCCTCGGCGGCGGCGACGCGACGGCCTGGCCTGCCCTCCACG
Source organism: uncultured delta proteobacterium (assembly GCA_903923175.1). Taxonomy (GTDB): domain Bacteria; phylum Myxococcota_A; class Polyangia; order Polyangiales; family JADJMO01; genus CAIXWQ01. The sequence goes on from CAIXWQ010000893.1 coordinate 3,471, forward strand.
CGTTCCTCGCGGCGAACGCGCGGCGGCCGACGCCGCAGCGGATCTGGCTCGAGGCGCCGGCCGCCGCGTTCGAGCGCGGCACGCTGGAGACGCTCGTGCGCGGCCGCGTGCACGGCGTGCTGGTGCAGATCGAGGGGCTCGGCGCGGAGATGCTGCGGGCGCTGCGCGCGGGCGACGGCGAGCGCGCGATCGCGGACGCGGAGGCGCTCGGGCTCGAGACGCAGGCGCGCATCGTCGTGCGGCCGAAGACCTTCCCCATCGTCGCGCCGCTCGCGCGCAGGCTCGCGCCGCGGGTCACCTGGCTCGAGATCCTGCGGCAGGACTGGGGCAAGCCCGAGGTGGCGATGCACCCCGAGGTCGTCTCGAAGCTGCTGCGCATCTCGCCGAACCTCCACTTCTCCGCGCACCGCGCGAGCGACCGCGGCTACCTGCCGCCGTGCGCGCTCCCCGACGTCTGGGAGCAGCGCCCCACCGTCTTTCGCACGACGCTCACGACGCTGCCCGAGGGGACGGCCAACGAGACGTTCCCCGCCTGCGCCGCGTGCGGCCTGCGCGCGCGCTGCCAGTTCGGCGACGCCGGCGCGC